>JACPFV010000011.1 GCA_016182805.1 Gammaproteobacteria bacterium | reverse complement strand
CTGGTCGATCGTCTTGAGCGATTCGTCAATCATGATGGCGTGCATCCGCCCATCATGAACAGGCCCCGATCCGCTACAGACTCATTTCACGCTGGAAACGCGACCCCGCCTTCAGACTCATTTCACATTGGAAGAGACTGGATGTGGCGCCCGCCGTCCACTAATCAATAAACTGAGGCGATGCGTGGATTCCTGCTGGCTGTCGTGCTCCTGGGCGGGCTGCTCGCGCAGCCCGCCCAGGCGCGCCCGCCGCGCGACGAGCCGCGCCAGGAGCTGCGCCACCACGGCCCTGCCGAACATCTGACCCCGCGCCAGGCCGCGCGCATCGCCCAGGAACGCTACGGCGGCCGCGTGCTGGACGTGCGCCCGGCCGAGCGCGGCTACCGCGTCAAGCTGCTCAAGGACGGCGAGGTGCGCGTCGTCCACATCGCCGACGAATAAGCCCGCGTGCGCGTTCTGGTAATCGAAGACGACCCGGAATTGCGCGCGCAGATCGGCCGCTTTCTGTCCGCCGAAGGATTCGTGGTCGACACGGCCGCCGACGGCGATCGGGGCCGCTACCTGGCCACCGAGTTCCCCGGCCGACCTCGCCATCGTCGACCTCGGCCTGCCGGGGACCCCCGGCATCGAGGTCATCCGCGCGGCGCGCAGGAAAGGCCGCTCGTTTCCCATCCTGATTCTCACCGCGCGCGACGGCTGGCAGAGCAAGGTCGAGGGCCTCGAAGCCGGCGCCGACGACTACCTGGTGAAGCCGTTCCACAAGGAGGAACTGCTCGCGCGCGTGCGCGCCCTGATCCGCCGCGCCGCCGGCTGGGCGCAGCCGACGCTGCAATCCGGGCCGGTGCTGCTCGACACCTCCGCCCGCAGCGTGACGCTGAACGGCGCCGCCGTGGAGCTGACCGCCTACGAGTACCGCGTGCTGGAGTACCTGCTGAGCCACGCCGGCAAGGTGATCTCCAAGGGCGAGCTGACCGAACACCTCTACGCCGAGGACGAGGAGCGCGACAGCAACGTGATCGAGGTCTTCATCCGCCGCCTGCGCGCCAAGCTCGACCCCGCGGGAATGCTCAACCCGATCGAGACGCTGCGCGGACAGGGGTATCGGTGGAGCCTGCCGCGCAGCTAGCGGCCGGAAATCGGCGGCCAAAAAAATGAAATCCCTGCGCACCCGTCTGCTCGTTTCCGCCACCGTGGTCCTGGCGGCCTTCATCCTGCTGTCCGCGGCGGCGCTGGAGCGCGCCTTCCGCAACGCCGCCCTGCAAACCGAGCAGGACAAGCTGCGCGGCCTGATCTACGCGCTGCTGGGCGCGGCCGAGTTCGATCCGGACGGACGGATCGCGATGCCGGACGGCCAGCTGCCGGACCCCTTGCTGCGCCAGCCCGGCTCCGGCCTGGAAGCGGCGATCTTCGACGAGCACGGCCGGCGCCTGTGGTCCTCGCCCTCGCTGCTGCGCGAATTGGCGCGGCCCGCCGCGCCCGACGTCGGGCGGTGGCACTTCCGCGAAGCGGCGGACCCGGAGCGATTCACGCTCGCCTTCGGCGTGCGCTGGATCGACGACAGCGACCGCGCGGCCTATTTCACCTTTGCCGTGGCCGAGGACCCTGCCGCCTACCGCGCGCTGCTGACCGGTTTCCGGCAGACCCTCGGCTTCGGGCTGGCCGCGACCGCCGCCACGCTGCTGGTGGCGCAGCTCTTGCTGCTCGGCCGCCTGCTGCGCCCGCTGACCCGGCTCGTCGACGAGCTGGGCAAGGTGGAAAAGGGTGCGGCGGAAAAGATCGCCGGCGATTTCCCCAGCGAGCTGGCGCCGCTGACCGACGCGCTCAACGCCATGATCCAGAACGAGCGCAACCGGCAAACCCGCTATCGCAACGCACTCGACGACCTCGCGCACAGCCTGAAGACGCCGCTGGCGGCGCTGCGCGGCATCGGCGAGGAGCCGGGGCTGCCGGATGCGCCGCGCGAGCGGATGCGCGAGCAGCTCGGGCGCATGGAAAGCATCGCCGATCACCAGCTGCGCAAGGCCGCCACCGCCGGGCGCCGGCGCTTCGGCGAGCCGGTGACGGTGAAGCCGCTGGCGGAAAAGACCGTCGCCGCCCTGTCGAAGGTGTACTCGGTCAAGCGGATCCGCTTCGCGCTGGCGGTGTCGCCCACGCTGCGGCTGCGCGTGGACGAGGGCGATCTCTACGAGCTGCTCGGCAACCTGCTCGACAACGCCGCCAAGTGGTGCGACCAGGAAGTAACGCTGACCGCGACCCAGCAGGCCGACCGCTGCCGCCTGCAAGTCGAGGACGACGGCCGCGGCTTTCCGCCCGACGCGGAAAAGCTGCTCGCGCGCGGCGCCCGCGCCGACTCGCGCGTGCCCGGCCAAGGCCTCGGCCTGGCCGCGGTGGACGAAATCGCGCGCGCCTACGACGGCGGCGTCGAGCTGGGCCGCTCGCCCATGGGCGGCGCGCGGGTGACGGTCGAGCTGATGGTGGCGTGACGGGTCAGGCCGGCAGGCGGATGAAGTGCTGCCGGTAGTACTTCAACTCGTTCACCGAATCGCGGATGTCGTCCAGCGCCAGGTGCGAGGACTCCTTGGAAAAACCCTTGGCGATCTGCGGCGCCCAGCGCAGGCACAGCTCCTTGAGCGTGCTGACGTCGAGGTTGCGGTAGTGGAAGTGGCGCTCCAGCGCCGGCATCCAGCGCGCGAGAAAGCGGCGGTCCTGGCAGATGGAGTTGCCGCACATCGGCGACTTGCCGGCCGGCACCCACTGCGCCAGGAACTCCAGCGTGCGGCTCTCGGCCTCGGCTTCCGACACGTCGCTGTCGCGCACGCGCTGCGTCAGCCCCGACTTGCCGTGCTGGCGCGTGTTCCACTCGTCCATCGCCGCCAGCTCCTCCTCCGGCTGGCGCACCGCCAGCACCGGCCCTTCCGCCAGCAGGTTGAGCTGCGCGTCTGTAACCAGCGTCGCGATCTCGATGATGCGGTGGCGCTCCGGCACCAGGCCGGTCATCTCCAGGTCGATCCAGATGAGATTCGATTCGTGGGCGGCCATGCGGATAGGTTATCAGGACGCGGTGCTATCCTGCGCCGCTTGAACGGACTGTCGGAGGAACAATGCCGGTCGAGACCTCCGTGCTCGGCACGATCGGGAACACGCCGCTGGTCGAGGTGCAGCGCCTCGACACCGGCCCCTGCCGCCTGTTCCTCAAGCTGGAAAACCAGAACCCCACCGGCTCGATCAAGGACCGCATCGGCCTGTCGATGATCGAGGCCGCCGAGCGCGGCGGGCAGATCGCGCCGGGCGGCACGCTGATCGAGGCCACTGCCGGCAACACCGGCCTGGGCCTGGCGCTGGTCGCGGCGCAGAAAGGCTACCGCCTGATCCTGGTGATCCCGGACAAGATGGCGCAGGAGAAAATCCTGCACTTGAAGGCCATGGGTGCCGACATCCGCATCACGCGCTCCGACGTTGGCAAGGGCCATCCGGAGTACTACCAGGACATCGCCGAGCGGCTGGCGCGCGAGACCCCCGGCAGCTTCTACGTCAACCAGTTCGCCAACCCGGCCAATCCCCTCGCCCACGAAACCACGACCGGCCCGGAGATCTGGCAGCAGACCGGCCACCAGGTCGACGCGGTGGTCTGCGGCGTCGGCTCCGGCGGCACCCTGACCGGCCTGTCGCGCTTCTTCGCCCGCGTCGCGCCGCAGGTGGAGATGGTGCTGGCCGACCCCAAGGGCTCGGTGCTGGCGGACGTGGTGCGCACCGGCAGGATCCAGAAGGAGGCCGGCAGCTGGCTGGTCGAGGGCATCGGCGAGGACTTCGTGCCGCCCAACTGCGACCTGTCGCGCGTGAAGCAGGCCTACGAGATCGCGGACGCGGACAGCTTCCACGCCGCGCGCGAACTGCTGGCCAAGGAAGGCGTGCTGGGCGGCTCGTCCAGCGGCACGCTGCTGGCCGCCGCCCTGCGCTACTGCCGCGAGCAGACGCGGAAGAAGACCGTGGTCAGCTTCGTCTGCGACAGCGGCAACAAGTACCTGTCGAAGATGTACAACGACTTCTGGATGTTCGAGCAGGGCCTGCTCGAGCGCCCGCGCCAGGGCAACCTCACGGACCTGATCGTGCGCCGCTATCAGGAAGGTTCGACCGTGACCGTGCGGCCGGTCGAGACGCTGATGCAGGCGTACCGGCGCATGAAGCTGTACGACGTGTCGCAACTGCCGGTGATGGAGAACGACCGCGTGGTCGGCATCCTCGACGAGTCGGACCTGCTGGTGCACACGCAGGACGACCCGCGCAGGCTGCAGGACGCCGTCGCCACCGCCATGGTGCGCGAGGTCGAGACCATCGCGCCGGACGCGCCGGTGTCCGCGCTGCTGCCGGTGTTCCAGCGCGACCACGTGGCCGTGGTCGCCGACCGGGGCCGCTTCATCGGCCTCATCACCCGCATCGACTTCCTCAACTACCTGCGCAAGCAACTCGGCTGATGGCAAACAAGACCAAGCTTCGCGGCTTCGGCACGCGCACGATCCACGCCGGTCAGGCGCCCGACCCCACGACCGGCGCGATCATGCCGCCGATCTACGCGACCTCCACCTACGTGCAGGAAAGCCCCGGCCGGCACAAGGGCTTCGAGTACTCACGCACGCAGAACCCCACCCGCTTCGCCTACGAACGGTGCGTCGCAGACCTGGAGGGCGGCACGCGCGGCTACGCATTCGCCTCCGGCCTCGCGGCGACGGCCACCGTGCTGGACCTGCTGGAGAGCGGCGCCCACGTCGTCGCCAGCGACGATCTCTACGGCGGCAGCTACCGCCTGTTCACGCGCGTGCGCGAAAAATCCGCGGGACTCTCGTTCAGTTACGTGGACATGCGCGAGCCGAAGAACGTCGAGGCGGCGATCCGCCCGAACACGCGCATGATCTGGGTGGAGACGCCGACCAACCCGATGCTGCGCCTGGCGGACCTGTCCGCCGTCGGCGCCATCGCGCGCAAGCACAAGCTAATGGCCTGCGCCGACAACACCTTCGCCAGTCCGTACTTGCAGCGGCCGCTGGAGCACGGCTTCGACCTGGTCATGCACTCCGCCACCAAGTACCTCAACGGCCACTCCGACGTGGTCGGCGGCATGGTGGTCGTCGGACGCGACCGGGCTCTGGCCGAGCGCCTGGCGTTTCTCCAGAACGCCGTTGGCGCGGTGGCCGGCCCGTTCGACTCGTTCCTGGCCCTGCGCGGCGTGAAGACGCTGGCGCTGCGCATGCGGCGCCACTGCGAGAACGCGCTGGCGCTGGCGCGATGGCTGCAGGCCCATCCCAAGATCGCGCGCGTGCACTACCCCGGCCTGCGCTCGCACCCGCAGCACGCGCTGGCACGGCGGCAGATGCGCGGCGGCTTCGGCGGCATGATCTCGATCGAGCTGAAAGGCACGCTCGCCGCCGCGCGGCGCTTCCTGGAGCGTTGCCGCCTGTTCGCGCTGGCCGAATCGCTGGGCGGCGTCGAGAGCCTGATCGAGCACCCGGCGATCATGACCCACGCCAGCGTGCCGGCCGAGGCGCGCGCCCGGCTCGGCATCCGCGACACGCTGTGCCGCCTGTCGGTGGGCATCGAAGACCTCGACGACCTGAAAGCGGATCTCGCGCAAGCACTAGGGCGCGTATAGCGCACCCTGTCCCGGTGGAGGCCCACATAGGGGCCGACACGGGGACTAAAATAAGCGGATTCGCATCAGGAGAACGTCATGACGGAGTTAGCGAAGCGCCGCTGCGTCCCCTGCGAGGGCGGCGTCAAGCCGCTGGACGCGGCGAGAATCGCGGCGTTCGGGAAGCAGCTCGATGCGCGCTGGACGGTGCTCGACGGCGGCAAGATGCTCAAGGCCGATTTCGAGTTCGAGAACTACTACCAGACGACGGCGTTCGTGAACGCGGTGGCCTGGATCGCGCACCGCGAGGATCACCACCCGGACATCGCGTTCGGCTACAGGACCGCGACGGTCGCGTACTGGACGCACGCCGTCGGCGGGCTGTCGGACAACGACTTCATCTGCGCGGCCAAGGTGGACGCCCTGCTGAAGTAACAGGCTCTAGCGCCGCGAGTGGATGTTCTCGACGGCGAAGGCGACGTTCTTGCAGAACAGGTCGATCAGCTCGCGGTCGGGGTTGCCGATCGCGATGCTGGAGTTCGAGTGCACGTGCAGCAGCACCTTGAACCCCCGCGTCGTCTCGCAGTAGCCCGTGACCTGGGTTTCGCCGAACACCGACCGCCGCTCGGCCAGAGCGCGTTGGATTTGCGCCCGCACCGGGTCCGGCAGCGCGTCCAGCGCGGTCTGGCCCTTGAGCCCCTCGTACGTGCCGGTGGCGACCAGGATCTCCAGCCGCTCGGTCTCCGACGCGGCGGCGATCCCGGAATAGGCGCAGAACGCACCCTCGTCCAGGTACAGCAGCGCGGCCAGCTCCTTGAGCGCGATGTCGGCCACGTGCGCGAGGTCGCGGAAGTCGCGCAGCTTGGCCGCGAACTCGACGATCTGCTTGTAGACCATGCGGCTGTGCTGCAAGGCCATGAGGTCGCGGAACGCCGTGATCGCGGTGTAGACCGTCGAGAACAGCTTGGTCGTGGTCAGCTCGGCCTTGTGCTTGTAGCCGTTGATGTCGTACCGGATGATGACGTCGCGCTCCGGCGCCTGCCCCGGCTGGCCGGTGCGCAGAATGATGCGCACGCACTGGTTGTTCAGCTCGTTGCGCAGGTAGTCCACCACGTCCAGGCCGGCGTGGTCGGTTTCCATCACCACGTCGAGCAGCACCAGGGCGATGTCGGGTTCGCGGCCCAGCACGACGCGCGCCTCGGCGCCGGAGTAGGCGTGCAGGAAGGCCAGCGGCCGGCCGACGACCTGCACGTCGCGCAGCGCCATCTCCGTGACCTGGTGGACGCCCTGCTCGTCGTCCACGATCAGGACCTTCCACGGCTTGCCGGACTTGCCCGGCGGCAGCACCGGCACGTCGACCAGCTTCAGGTTGGGGTTCTTGTCCTTCATGGTGCCTGCACCCTTTTCGGAAAGATTATCGTAAACGCCGCGCCGCGGCCTTCCGCCGACTCGAAGCCGATGCGGCCGTGCAGCTTCTGCGTCACCAGGTTGTACACCACGTGCAGGCCGAGCCCGGTCCCGCCGGCGTTGCGGCGCGTGGTGAAGAACGGCTGGAACAGCCGCTTGTGGTGCGCCTCCGGGATCCCGCGGCCGTCGTCGCGCACCTCGATGCGGGCGTCGTCTCCGTCCTGCGCGGCCGACACGACCACGGTGCCGCGGCGGCCGCCGTCGAAGCCGTGGATCAGCGAATTGATGACGAGGTTGGTGACGATCTGCGCGATCGCGCCGGGATAGCTGTCCACCGGGATCGGCCCGTCGGCCTCGACGCGCAGCTCGTGCGGCGTCTTCTTGAACTTCGGCGTCAGGCTCAGCGCCACCTCGCGCAGGTACTCGGCGAGGTCGAACTCGCGCGTGGCGTCGGCGCCCTGGTCCACCGCCACCTGCTTGAAGCTGGCGATCAGGTCGGCGGCGCGCTCCAGGTGCGTCATCAGCAGCTGCGTGCCCTCCTTGCCGATGCCGAGAAACCGCTCCAGCTGCTCGCGGCCGAGCGCGTTGCCGCGGTAGCCGTCCTCCAGGGCCAGCACCTCCTGCTGCAAGTGCGACGCCGCGGTGACGCCGATGCCGATCGGCGTGTTGACCTCGTGCGCCACGCCCGCGACCAGCCCGCCCAGAGCCGCCATCTTCTCCGACTCGACCAGCTGCCGCTGCGCCGCCTGCATGTCGTCCAGCATCGCGTTGAACGCCGCCACCAGGCTGCCGACCTCGTCCTGTCCCTCGCCGGCTGCGCGCAGCCGGTAGTCGCGCGTGCGCCGGATCTCGCCGGCCGTCTGGGCCAGCTCCTGGATCGGCGCCACCAGGCGCGACTGCATGATCCGCAGCAGCACGGCGATCACCGACAGCGCCAGCGCGAAAACCAGCAGGCCGGCGCCCGCCTGCACCCAAAGCTGCCGGCGCAGCTCGCCCAGGTCGCGCTCCAGGTACAGGCGCCCGATCGGCTCGCCGGCGACGACGACCGGGGCGAGGACTTCCAGCGTATTCCGGCCGGAAGGCGCGCGCTCCTGCAACGGCCACGACGGGCAGGACTCCGCCGCGTCGGCCGGATAGGCCGCCAGCAGCCCCGCGCCCAGGTCCGCGCCGGTCGCATACAGGCAGGCCCGGCGGATGCTGGGGATGGCCGCCAGGCCGGCGAGCGTGCGCGCCGCGCCCGGCGCGTCTCCGAAGCTGAGGGCGCCGGCGGTGTTGTCGCCGACCACCTGCGCCAGCGAGGCGGTCTGCCGCTCGATGTCGCGGCGCAGGTTGTAGCCGCTGTGCACGCTCACCGCCAGCAGCGCCAGCATCAGGCCGAAGCCGCTGATCGGCAGCACGATGATTACCAGCTTGCGGCCGATCGGAAGGTCGCGGAAGCGCGCCAGCCTCATTGCATCACCTCCAGCGCGACGCTGAGCAGCTGCGAATCGGCCGCCAGACCCGCCCGGCGCAGCGCGCCGAGGTTGACGTAGAAGCGCACGCGGTCGTCCACCAGGGCGAAACCGATCATGCCGCCGCCGCGCACGAAGCCGCGGCCCTCGCCGACGGTCAGCACGCCGGCCGGATAGGTGCCGGAGTTCCGCGCGGGCCCGACGTAGACCAGGTGACAGGACGCAACGGCGCCGCGCACCTCCTCGACCGCCACCCGCCGCTCGCGGACCTGGCGGCCGGTCAGGCTCTGCCGGGCGGCGGCCGCCAGAGCCGGCGCGCCATCCACGCACAGGCGCATGTCGCCCTGCGCCCCGTCCGGCCAGGACACGAACTTCATGAAGTTGTACAGGTAGGCGATCTTGATCCGGGTCTCCGCGCTGTCGTCCGCGGCCGCGGCCGGGCCGGCCAGCGCGGCCAGGCCGAGCAGCGCGCCCAAGGCGGGCCGCGCGCAGCGGCGGATGCGGCCGAGGATCGCGCTCATCCGGCGTCAGCGGCCCCAGCGCAGCGAGAGGAACACGCTGCGCTCGATCAGGTTCGGCTGCTGCGCGCCGAATTCGGCGTGCGCCTGGTGCAGCAGGTTGTTGCCGGTGAGGCGCAACCGCAGATTCCCCGCCAGGCGCCACGACAGGTCGGCGTCCAGCTCGGTGTACGCCGGCACCCGCTGGTTCGGCAGCTCGCCTACGCTGCGCAGCGCGAAATGCGCGCTCAGGCGCGGCTGCGGCCTCCACAGGAAGCGCAGGAAGGCCTGGTGCCGCGGGTTATTGCCTTCGCTGGCCTCGGTGCGCGTGTCGTTGCTGCCCGCGCGCGGCTCCAGGTCGAGGTGCAGGTAGCTGTAGCCGAGCACGATCTGGCGCGTGCGCGCCGGCTGCCAGGACGCCAGCACCTCGGCGCCGTAGCTGCGGCCCTCCATCTCGTTGCCGACCACGGCGGTGCCGTCGGCCTGGGTGTGCACGCCGCGCAGCCGGTCGTAGACGTTGTAGAACAGCGCCGTGTCCAGGCTCAGCTCCGCGCCGACCAGCTCGCGCCAGCCCAGCTCGTAGGCCAGCACCTCCTCCGACTTGAAATCCGGGTTGCCCACGAGGTCGCGGACCACGACCTGGTCGAACAGCAGCTCGCAGCTGCGCGGCCCCAGCCCGCGCGCGCGGCACTCCTCGTACGAGCGCGGCCGGTCCACCGGCATCACGCCGCTGCCGAACAGCAGCGTGCACAGCGTCGGGTTGCCGCCGGACTCGATGCAGCTTTGCTCGGTCGCCTGCACCGGCGGCTCCGGCTGGCCGCCGGCGGCGCCGCCGTCGAGGTCTTCCGACACGTCCTCCGGCGTCCCGCTCGCCGCGCCGACGACGCGCGCGTCGTGATCCAGGCGGTTGGGCGTGCGCACCGCGCGCGAAGCGGCCGCCCAAACGGTCGCGCCGTCCGGATCGGCCCAGGCCAGGCGCAGGCTCGGCTGCACTTCCACGCCGGTGAAATCGTTCCGCTCCAGCTTCGTGCCGGCGGTCAGCGTCGTGCCCTCGCCCAGGCGCCACTGGTCCTGGACGAAGCCGTCGGCGACGTCGATGGTGCGGCGCGCCGGGTCGAAAATCAGGCTGTCGCTGTTGGTGATGCGGTCGCTGGAGCGGCGATAGCCCAGGCCCCAGACGATGTCGTGGACCTTTGCCACGGTCAGGGCGCGCTCGTAGCTCAGCGCGGCCGTCTCGCGGCGTTCGCCGAAGCCGTCCTCGATCGTCCGCCGGGTCTGGTCCCAGTGCAGCTCCACCGCTCCGCCGAGCAAGGCGTCGCCGTCCTGCTGGCGGCGCAGCGCCAGGCTGCGCCCCTCGATCCCGATGGGCGCGCGCTCGCCGCCCTCGTCGCCCGTGTAGCTGTCGCCCAGCAGCGACCAGCCGCCCCAGTCGCCGCGAAAGCCGCCGCGCACCTGCTCCCAAGCGTCGCCGCCCGCGCCGTCCGTCGCGGCCGGATCGGCGGCGCGGCTGGCGTCGGCCCGCTGCCCGGCGAGCGACACGCGCAGGTCGCCGCCGAACGCCCCGGTGCCGTAGCGCAGCGCGCGCAGTTCGCGCAGCTCGTCGCCGGCGCCGGCGCCGATTGCCAGCCCGCGCGTGTCGGCCGCCCGCCTGCCGATGATGTTGATGACGCCGTTGACCGCGTTGCTGCCCCACAGCGTGCCGGCGGGGCCGCGAACGATCTCGATGCGCTCGATGTCGTCGAGCGGCACGAGCTGCTGGTCCCAGAACACGCCGGAGAACAGCGGCGTGTACAGGCTGCGGCCGTCCATGCGCACCTCCAGCTTGTCCGCCAGCGGGTTGTTGAAGCCGCGGCTGCCGATCGCCCAGGTGTGGGCGCCGGCGCGCGCGACGTGCACGCCGGGAACGTTGCGGAACAGCTCCGGCAGCAGCGTGGTGCCGGCATGCTCGATCTCGTCTGCGCCGACGACGTAGATCGCCGCCGGCGCCAGGCGCAGGGCCTCGGCACGCTTGGAAACCGACGTCACCTTGACCTGCGCCAGCTGCGCGAGGTCCAGGTCCAGCAGGTCCGCGTCCACCGCCTGGCCGATGCCGGCCAGCAGCCCCGCCACCAGCCCCAGGCGCGATGCCGCCCGCAGGGTTTGCCCTCTTGCCGGGCAATCGCGCAGGATCTTCATGTCGGCCCTCGCAAGCTCAGGTCCAGGCCGCGACGGCGCGCTGGCGCCAGGCGGAATCGCCGGCGACCCGCTCCAGCTCCGCGGCGCGCTCCGCCAGCGCGCCCGACCGCAGCAGCGGCACCAGCTCTTCCAGCGGCAGGCCCTTGGCGAAGTAAAAGCCCTGCATCCGGTGGCAGCCCAGTTGCCGCAGGCGCACCACTTCGTCGGCGGTGCCGCAGCCCTCCGCAACCACCTCCAGGCCGAGGCTGCGCGCCAGCGCCACGATGCCGCCGACGACCTTGGCGCCGCCCTCGCCCTGCGACAGCGCCCGCACCATGCTGCGGTCGATCTTGATGCCGCTGGCCGGCATCTGATGCAGCCGGCCGAGCGCGGAATAGCCGCTGCCGAAGTCGTCCACATACAGCCCCAGGCCCAGCTCGCGCAGCCGCGCCAGCGTCTCGCGCACCGGCTCGATCTGCGCCACCTGCTCCACCAGCTCGGCGCGCAGGGCCGACGGCGACAGCCGCCCTTCGGCCAGGCAGCGGCCGACGTGCGCCAGCAGCTCCGGGTCGCGCAGCATGCCTTCCGACAGGTTGACGTTGACCGAGTAGCCCGGATCGCCGGCCTCGCGCCGGATCAGGGCCAGGTCGCTACAGGCCTGGCGCATGACGAACTGGTCGAGCGCGACGATCAGGCCGACGTCCTCGGCCACCTCGATGAAGTCGTCCGGCAGCAGCAGCCCGCGGCCCGGGTGCTGCCAGCGCACCAGCGCCTCGAAGCCGGAGACGCGGCGCTCGCGCAGGTCCACGATCGGCTGGTAGAACACGCGCAACTCGCCGCGCTGGAGCGCGCGGCGCAGGTCCGACTCGATGCGCACGCGCTGCTGCACGGTGTCGCCGGAAGTCATGAAGTGCACGTCATGGCCCTGCTCCTTGGCGCGGAACATGGCGATGCTGGCGTTGCGGAACAGCTCCGAGCCGTCGGCGTGGGTGTGCTCGCCGGTGGCCACGCCGACGCGTACGGTGAGGTAGACCTGCTGGTCGCCCAGCGCGATCGGCAGGTCCAGCGCCTTGCGCAGCTGCATGGCCAGCTCGCGCACCTCGTCGGGGCTGTCGTAGCGGCGCATCAGCACGCCGAACTCGTCGCCGCCGACGCGTGCCACCGCGTCCTGCGGCCGCGCCACCAGGCGCAGGCGCGCGCTCAGCTCGGCCAGCACGCGGTCGCCGGCGGCGAAGCCGAGGTCCTCGTTGATGCGGCGCATGCGGTCCAGGCCGATGACGAAGACGGCAAAGCGGTACTGCGGCGACTTGCGCGCACGCTCGACCACCGCGTCGAGCAGCGCCAGAAACATGGTGCGGTTGGGCAGGCCGGTCAGCGGGTCCTTCAGGCCCTCGCTCAGCTGCTCGCGCTCCTCGTGGCGCTGGTCGGTCACGTCGCGCAGCGCGCAGGCGTAGGCGACGGCGTGGCGGCGCGCGTCGCGCACCGCCACCACCGACAGCGCCAGGTCGCGCGCCTCGCCGTGCACCGGGTGCTCGTAGATCAGGACCTTCTCGGCATCGGCGTCCTCCAGGCCGGCGAGCATGCCCAGGCTGTCGACGGCGAACGCCGCGCCCAGCAGCTCCGCCGCCCGGCGTCCCACGGCGTTCTCCCGCCGCAGCCCCAGAGTCTCGGAGGTACGCTCGTTCATGACGCGGATCACGCCGTCCTGGTCCAGCACCAGCAGGGCGCCGCGGGTCAGCGCCGCGATCTCGCGCGCCGCCAGCTGCTCGGTCACTTCGACCAGGCCGTAGCGGCGCGTCAGGTACGCGGTCAGGGCCATGAACACCAGCACGGTGACGAAGCCCACCGGGTAGACCGGCAGGCCGAACGCCGCCAGGAAGTCCACCAGCGTCAGGCTGAGGGAAACGACCGCCACGCCGAACAGGCGCACCCGGCGGTGCTCGACCGTCGCCGGCAGGGTGCGCCGGAACGCCCGGTGCACGTCGGACAGCGCGACCGCGACCAGCCCGAACAGCCAAAGCACCAGCACGCCGCCGAACAGGCCGTAGCTCGGCTCCAGCCCCCAGCGGTACACGACCGTGCCCGCGACCACCCAGTCCGTCGCCAGGGTGGCGACCGCGAACAGCGCGCCCGTCACCCAGGCGAAGCCGATGACGAAGGCCTGCTGCGCCTCGGTGCGCAGCATCACCGTGATGAATTGCAGCAACAGCGGCGCGCCCAGGGCGACGACCGCATAAAGGTACCGCCCGAGCAGCAGGGCGGCGTCGGCGTCCACCGCGCAGCGGATGAGGCCGCGCAGGACGGCCCACAGGGTGAAGATTGCGCTGAACGCGCCGAACATGCGGCTGACCCGGCTGCCGCGCTCCCACAGCAGGATCATCAGGCCGGCTGCCGCGACGATGCCGGCCGTGGCGAAATGCGGAACGCTCAGCGGATGGAAGGCGTACTGCGCCTGATCCAGCAGTTGGGACATCAGATGCGGCGTCCCTGCCGCCGGCATCTGTGCAGCACTCATGGGTGCGTATGGCTTGTGGTTGTTCCGGCCATGTTAGAGGGCCGGACCCGAACCTGAAAGCGGCGGCGTGTCAGACCGGCTGCCGCCCGCTGAGCGCGTGACTCAGCGTGCCGCCGTCGACGTACTCCAGCTCTCCGCCCATCGGCACGCCGTGCGCGATGCGCGTGACCTTGACGCCCCTGGCCTTGGCCATTTCGGCCAGGTAGTACGCCGTCGCCTCGCCTTCCACCGTGGGGTTGGTGGCGACGATCAACTCCTTGACCGATCCGTCCGCGAGTGCCCGGCCGAGCCGGTCCAGACCCAGCTCCTCCGGGCCGACGCCCTCGATCGGCGACAGGCGGCCCATGAGCACGAAGTAGCGGCCGCGGTACGGCGTGCTGTTCTCGATCGCCATCAGGTCGGCCGGCGTCTCCACCACGCAGACCTGCCCGGTCTCCGCGCGCTTCGCCGTGCAGTAGAGGCACCGGGCGTCCTCGCAGAACATGCGGCAGGTGGGACAGCGCGCGATGCCGGCGAGGGCCTCGCCGATCGTCTCGCCGAGGAATTTCGCGCCCTCGCGGTCGCGGTCCAGCATGTGGAAGGCCATGCGCTGGGCCGACTTCGGGCCGACGCCGGGCAGGCGCCGCAGGGCGTCGATCAGCTTGGCCAGCCGCGGGGAATACTGGGTCACGACGCCACGAATTACATGCCGAGGTTCATCCCGGGCGGCAGTTGCAGGCCGCCGGTGGCCTTGGCCATCTTCTCGCGCGAGGTCTCCTCGACCTTCTGCGCGGCATCGTTGAACGCGGCGGCGATCAGGTCCTCGACGAACTCCTTGTCCTCCTTGAGCGCCGCCGGATCGATCTCGACCTTGCGCGCCTGGTGCTTGCAGGTCAGCGTGACCTTGACCATGCCGGCGCCGGCGACGCCCGTCACCTCCGTTTTCGCCAGCTCGTCCTGCAAGCGCCGCATGTTTTCCTGCACCTGCTGCGCCTGGCGCATCAATTGGCCCAGCGCGCCTTTCATGTTCTGCATATCACTTCTCGATGGGTTGAACCGAACCGGGGCGGATGGTCGCCCCGAACTTCTCTTTGAGTGCGCGGACGGCGGGATCGCTCTCGATCGCCGCCTCGGCGGCGCGCTGGCGGTCCACCGCCTGCTGCGCCTCCTGCTGCGCCGGCGTGCCGACCGCGCCGGCCACCAGCTCGATAACCACGCGCAAGGGCTGGCCGGACTGGCGCGCCAGCGCCTGCTCCAGCGCGGCGCGACGCTCTTCCTGCAGCAGGTGTTTCATCTTGGCGTCCAGCGCCAGGCGCAGCACGCCGCCCTGCTCGTCCTGCACCACGCAGTGGCGCGCGAGCTGCTTGTTGAAGCCTTCCAGGCCCAGCGACTCGATGCGCTGCGCCCACGATGAGGCCGGGGCGCCGGGCACCGCGCCGGAGGCCGCGGCTTGCGATCCGGCAGCCGCCGCCTGCGGCCGGCCGCCGGGCGCGGCGGGACTCGAACCGCCGCCGGTCTCCGGCCGGAACGCCAGCATGCGCAGCAGCGCCATCTCGAAGCCCAGGCGCGGGTCCGGCGTCCACGGCAGGTCGCGCCGGCCCAGCACCGCGATCTGGTAGTAGAGCTGCACGTCCTCGGCCGGCAGCTTCCGCGCCAGATCCACCAGCGCCGCCTCGTCCTCGTCGGAGCGCGCCTGCGGCAGCACTTGCAGCACGGCGACGCGCTGCAGGTGAGCGGCCAGGTCGGACAGCAGGGCCGAGTAGTCCGGCGCCTGGCCGTCCAGCTTCTCGATCGCCGCAAGCACGCCGCCGGCGTCGCCTTGGGCGAGCGCGCCCAGGATGTCGAACAGGGTCTGCCGGCC
Source organism: Gammaproteobacteria bacterium (assembly GCA_016182805.1). GTDB lineage: Bacteria > Pseudomonadota > Gammaproteobacteria > Nevskiales > Nevskiaceae > JACPFV01. Next base: position 79,216 of record JACPFV010000011.1, on the reverse strand, counting down.
GATCGTGCCGAGCATCTCCTCGACCGCGGCGCGGTTCGGCGCGCCGCCGCAGAAGGCCAGCGCCTGGTCCAGCAGCGACAGGCCGTCGCGCATGCTGCCGTCGGCGGCGCGCGCGATCTCCGCCACCGCGCCCGGCTCCGGCTCCACGCCCTCGGCCTGCAGGACCTTGGTCAGGCGCTCGCGGATCAGCGCGACGGGCATGCGCTTCAGATTGAACTGGAGGCAGCGCGACAGCACCGTGATCGGCAGCTTCTGCGGATCGGTGGTCGCCAGGATGAATTTCACGTGCGGCGGCGGCTCCTCCAGCGTCTTCAAGAGCGCGTTGAAGGAGTGGCCCGACAGCATGTGGACTTCGTCGATCAGGTAGACCTTGTAGCGGCCGCGCACCGGCGAGTACTGCACGTTGTCCAGCATCGCGCGCGTGTCGTCGACCTTGGTGCGCGAGGCGGCGTCGATCTCCAGCAGATCGACGAAGCGCCCCTCGTCCACCTCGCGGCAGGCCGAGCACTGGCCGCAGGGGTTGGCGGAAACGCCGGTCTCGCAGTTGAGGCCCTTGGCGATGATGCGCGCCAGCGTGGTCTTGCCCACCCCGCGCGTGCCGGTGAGGAGAATCGCGGGATGCAGCTTGTCCCCCGCCAGCGCATGCGCCAGCGCCTTGACCACGTGCGGCTGCCCGATCACGTCCTCGAATCGGCGCGGGCGGTATTTGCGGGCAAGGGCCAGATAACTCATAACCACCGCAGTGTATTCGAAGCGTGCTTTTCGGAAACTGCGGGCCAGGGATGGCCCGCGCCTGCACAGGACGTGCACAGTGATGGTCCGCGCCGGCACCCCCGGCGCCCGGCGGCACCGCTACCGTTGCTCCCTTCCGGGCCTGGCGGGGTTCACAGCTTGCCGTCGCGGGGACCAACGCGGACCACCGCGCATAGTTTCCGGGTTCCAGCGGCAAGTTTCCAGATTGACGGGCGCGCCGGAATCTGAATCGCCGCTCGGAACTAACGGCGCGCCTTGAAACTCGAAGGCGCACAACCGACACTGCATGGACGCAAAATAAATGCTGTCACGAACGGTCGCCCGTACCCGCATGCCTTCCGAACTCCCCCGCCTGCCTTGCTTCAAGGCCTACGACCTGCGCGGCCGCGTGCCCGACGAGTTGAACGCCGACATCGCCTACCGCCTGGGCCTCGCCTACGCCGAGCGCTTCCATCCGCAGCGCGTGGCGCTGGGGCGCGACGTGCGCCATTCCAGCGAGCCGTTGCTGCACGCGCTGGCGCACGGCCTGATCGCGCGCGGCGTCGAGGTGGTGGACATCGGCCTTTGCGGCACCGAGGAGATCTACTTCGCCGCGTTCCAGCCCGGCGTCGACGGCGGCATCATGGTCACGGCCAGCCATAACCCGATGGACTACAACGGCATGAAGCTGGTGCGCGGCGGCGCGTTGCCGATCAGCGGCGACACCGGCCTGCGCGAGCTGGAGGCGCAGGTGGTGGCGTCGGAGGCGGTGGCGCCGTCCCGGCGGCCGGAGATGACGTCGCGCAGCTTCCGCTCCGAGTACATCCGGCATCTGCTGGGTTACGTGGACCCCAGCCGCCTGAAGAAGCTCCGCATCGTGGTCGACGCCGGCAACGGCGCGGCGGGCCTGGTGGTGGACGCGCTGGAGCCGCACCTGCCGTTCGAGTTCGTCAAGGTCCGCCACGAGCCGGACGGGTCCTTCCCGCACGGCATCCCCAACCCGCTGCTGCCGGAGAACCGCGCCGCCACGGCCGAGGCCGTGCGCCGCCACAAGGCCGACTTCGGCGTCGCCTGGGACGGCGACTTCGACCGCTGTTTCCTGTTCGACGAGAGCGGCGGCTTCATCGAGGGCTACTACATCGTCGGCCTGCTGGCGCAGGCCCTGCTGGCGCGGCATCCCGGCGGGAAGATCATCCACGACCCGCGCCTGACCTGGAACACGGTCGATCTGGTGAAGGCGGCCGGCGGCGTGCCGATCCAGAGCAAGACCGGCCACGCCTTCATCAAGGAGCGCATGCGCGCCGAGAACGCCGTGTACGGCGGCGAGATGAGCGCGCACCACTACTTCCGCGACTTCGCGTATTGCGACAACGGAAACATTCCCTGGCTGTCGGTCGCCGCCCTGATCTGCGAGCGCGGCGAGCCGCTGTCGAAGCTCGTCGGCGAGCGCATGCGCAGGTTCCCCGCCAGCGGCGAGATCAACCGCAAGGTGCCGAGCATCGCCGCGGCGCTGCGCAAGATCGAGAAGCGCTACGAGTCCACGGCGTGGGCGGTCGACCGCACCGACGGCATCGGCCTGGAGTTCGCCGACTGGCGCTTCAACCTGCGCGGCTCCAACACCGAGCCGGTGCTGCGCCTGAACGTGGAGTCGCGCGGCGACGAAGCGCTGATGCGCGCGAAGACCGCGGAAATCCTGGCGCTGATCGACGTGGCGTGACGCCTGGACGATCAGACCGGCACCAGCGCCCGCGGCCGCGCCGCCATTCCGAAGCCGTGACCGTGATGCAACAAGTACTGCAACCACTTGTGCAGCATCACGTTGCGGTTCCACTGATCGGTCAGGAAGGTGTCCACCTGCGGGTCCGCTTCGCCGTCGGCCAGCCAGGGCGGGCGCGCGGCGCAGCGCAGGGCCTCCACCACGTGGGCGTCGCGGTAGACGCGCAGCCAGATGTCGGGCTCCTGGCGCATGCCGTCGTCGCACGCGAACTCGTAGGTCAGCCGGAAGGTCGCGGTGTAGCGGCTGCGCTCCAGCGTGATGAGGTGCAGCGGCAGGTCGGTGGCGCTGTGGGAGACGGCGCGGTCGAACGGCAGGTTCAGCTCGGGCACGAGCTGTTGCACCAGCCGGTAGTTGCGCTCGTACAGTTCCAGCAGCGCGGCGATGCGGACGGGACGGCGCCCGCAGTAAACGCATCCGATATCGCTACTGGTGACAGTCATAGGCCGGTTATAAGATAGCTGAAAACACAAGAGGTGGACGTATGCCGATGCGCGAGATCGCCACCAAACCCTACCCCGACCAGCGATCGGGCACCGCCGGACTGCGCAAGCGCGTCGCGGTGTTCCAGCAGCCGCACTATCTCGAAAACTTCCTCCAGTCGGTGTTCGACTCGGTTCCCGAGCTGCGCGGACATACGCTGGTTATCGGCGGCGACGGGCGCTACTTCAACCGCCAGGCCATCGCCACGGCGGTGGCGATGGCGGCGGCCAACGGCGTGGCGCGCGTGGTCGTCGGCCAGGGCGGCCTGCTGTCGACGCCGGCGGCCTCGCACCTGATCCGCCTGCACCGCGCCGCGGCCGGGCTGATCTTCACCGCCAGCCACAACCCGGCCGGGGCGGACGGCGACTTCGGCGTCAAGCTCAACGTCGCCGGCGGCGGCCAGGCCTCCGAGGGCCTGACCGAGCGCATCTACGAGCACAGCAAGTCCCTCGGCCGCTACCGCATCCTGGAAGGGGCGACGGTGGACCTCGACCGCCGCGGCCTGCAAACCCTGGGCGCGATGGAGCTGGACGTGGTCGACCCGGTCGACGAGTACGCGCGCCTGATGCAGAAGCTGTTCGACTTCAACCGCATCCGCGAATGGCTCAAGGCCGGCCATAGCCTGCGCTACGACGCGCTGCACGCCGTGACCGGCCCGTACGCGCAGCGCATCTTCGTGGAGATGCTCGGCGCGCCGCTGTCGAGCCTGCAGAACGCCAACCCGCTGGAGGACTTCGGCGGCATCCACCCCGACCCCAACCTGATCCACGCGCGCCACCTCCACGAGCTGGCGCATTCCGATCGCGCGCCCGACCTGGTGGCCGCCTCGGACGGCGACGGCGACCGCAACATGATCCTGGGCCGCGGCATCTTCGTTTCGCCCGGCGACAGCCTGGCGTTCCTGGCCGCGCACCTCAAGGAGCTGCCCGGCTACCGCGACGGCCTGCGCGGGGTGGCGCGCTCGATGCCGACCTCGCGCGCCGTGGACAAAGTCGCCAAGGCGATGGCGGTGGACAGCTACGAGACGCCGACCGGCTGGAAATTCTTCGCCAACCTGCTGGAGATGGACCGCATCAACCTGTGCGGCGAGGAAAGCTTCGGCACTTCCAGCAGCCACGTGCGCGAGAAGGACGGCATCTGGGCGGTGCTGGCCTGGCTCAACGTGCTGGCGGCGACGCGCCTGTCGGTGCGCGAGGTTGCCGAGCGCCATTGGCGCCACTACGGCCGCCACTACTACGGCCGCCACGACTACGAGGAACTGCCCGCCACCGCCGCCACCACGGTGATGCAGGACCTGGCGCGCACGCTGTACGACCTGCCGGGCCGCAAGTTCGGCGAATGGGAGGTCGGCGCGGCCGACGAGTTCGGCTACCACGACCCGGTCGACGGCAGCCTGGCGGTGAACCAGGGCCTGCGCGTGATCTTCGGCGACCGTGCGCGAATCGTTCTGCGCCTGTCCGGCACCGGCACTCGCGGCGTGACGCTGCGCCTGTACCTGGAGCGCTACGAAGACCACGCCACCGCGCTGGGCTGGAAGACATGGGAGGCGCTGGCGCCGCTGGTCAACGTCGCCGAGCAGATCGCGCGCATCGGCGCGATCACCGGGCGCAAGGCGCCGAGCGTCGTCACCTGACCGGCGCCGGGCCGGCGACGACCCGTCCGGGTCCCCGCCCCACCCGCACGATTCCTCTGTAGACAAATCGCACCAATTGCCGGCGCAACCGGCACCTGCGACCTAGGATGCCCTTGACGCGCTTTAGCTCGCATCGGGGCATTGCATGAACGCACACGCGCAAATCGGCTCGGGCAACGGCACCGCCGCGGCGCCGGCCGGGCTGAACCGTCCGCCGGAGCGGCGGACGCTGGACAGCCGCTTCGAGGGCCTGCTCAACGCCGCGCCCGACGCCATGCTGGTGGCCGACCTCGACGGCTGCATCCTGTCCTTAAACCACCAGGTCGAGCAGTTGTTCGGCTACACGCAGGACGAACTGCGCGGTCAGCCGGTCGAAATCCTGCTGCCGGAGCGCCTGCGCAACCTGCACGGCCAGCACCGCGAGGGATTCTCGCAGGCGCCCGCGACCCGGCAGATGGGCCTGGGCCGCGCGCTCAGCGGCCGCCGCCGCGACGGCACCGAGTTCCCGGTGGAAGTGAGCCTGTCCACGCTGCCGAGCGCGGCCGGGTCGCTGATCGTCGCCGCGATCCGCGACATCACTGACCGCAAGGCGCTGGAGGCGCAGCTCACCACGCGCAACCGCGAGCTGACCGAAGCCACGGCCTTCCTCAACAGCGTGCTGGAAAGCGCGACGGAGTATTCCATCGTCGCGCTCGACCCCGACGGCCGCATCCTGTCCTGGAACGAGGGCGCACGGCGCCTGTACGGCTACGCCGCCGACGAGATGGTCGGCAAGGCGACGCTGGAAGTCCTGCACACGCCCGAGGACAGGGCCGGCGGGCGCGCCGCCCTGCTCCTGGCGATTGCGCGCGGCGCCGGCCAGGCCAAGGGCGTATTCGAGCGCCTGCGCAAGGACGGCGGCCGGTTCCACGCCTCGGTCGGCCTCGCGCTGCGGCGCGATGCCGAGGGCAGGCCCATCGGCTTCCTGCTGGTGTCGCGCGACGTCACGGAGGAAAAGGCCCTGGCCGACCGGCTGGAGCGCAAGACGCGCGAGGCCGAGGAACAGTCCCATCGCGCGCAGATGGCCAGCCGCCTGAAGAGCGAGTTCCTGGCGAACATGTCGCACGAGCTGCGCACGCCGCTCAACGCCATCATCGGCTTCACCAAGATGCTGCACAACGGCAGCACCGGCCCGCTGTCGCCGGAGCAGCACGACTTCATCGGCGACGTCCTGACCAGCGCGCAGCACCTGTTGAAGCTGATCGACGACGTGCTCGACCTGTCCAAGATCGAGGCGGGCAAGATGACCTTCAGCCCGGAGCCGGTGAACCTGCAAAACACCGTCGACGAGGTGCTGAACGTGCTGCACAGCCTCATCGTGCGCAAGCAGATCAAGGTCTCCGCCGTCGTCGATCCCTCGCTGAACGACACCGTGCTGGACCCGGCCAAGCTCAAGCAGGTGCTCTACAACTACCTGTCCAACGCCATCAAGTTCGCCTACGACCGCGGGCAGGTCTGCGTGCGCGCCGTGCCGGAGGGGCCGGACCGCTTCCGCATCGAGGTCGAGGACGACGGCATCGGCATCGAGACCGAGGACATCCCGCGCCTGTTCGTCGAGTTCCAGCAGCTCGACGCCAGCACGGGCAAGAAATTCCAGGGCACCGGCCTGGGCCTGGCGCTGACGCGGCGCATCGTCGAGGCGCAGGGCGGGCGCGTCGGCGTCTCCAGCGTGCCCGGCAGCGGTAGCACGTTCTACGCAGTCCTGCCGCGACGGCCGAACGTCGCCGAGGAGGGTTCCACATGAATGGCGAAACGATCCTGATCGTCGACGACAACGAGGTCAACCTGCGGCTGGCCAAGGCGCTGCTGGTGCGCGCCGGCTTCCACGTGCTGACCGCCGGCGACGCCGAGCAGGCGCTGTCCCTGCTGCGCGGCGTGCAGCCGCGCCTGATCCTGATGGACATCCAGATGCCGGGCATGGACGGCCTCACCCTCACCCGCCTGCTCAAGTCGGCCCCGGCGACGCGCGACATCGTGATCGTGGCGCTCACCGCCTATGCGATGAAGGGCGACGACGAGAAGGCCTACGCGGCGGGGTGCAGCGGATACCTCATCAAGCCGATCGACGCCGACACCTTCGGCGACGAGGTCGCCGCCTTCTTCACGCCCCTGCCGCCGCCGCACCCGCCCGGCTCGCAGGCGCCGGTGCTGCCGGCGTAGCCGCAATGGGCACGCAGGCAACGGCGGACCGCCACGGACGGACCGTCCTGCTGGCCGTGCCCAACGCCATTTCGCGCCGCCTGCTCGCCGAGGCGGTGGCGGCGGAAGGACACCGCACTCTCGAAGCCGCGACCGCCGCGGCGGCGCTGGAAGCCGCGCAGCGGCAGCCGCCGGACCTCGCCGTGATCGACGCCGACCTGGGCGGCATGGAGCCGCAGGAGCTGGCGCACCGCCTGCGCACCCTGCCCGGCGCCACGCCGCTGTCGCTGCTGCTGCTGGCCGCGCCGGGCAGCCCGTTGCCGCGCGGCGAGGCGGCCGCGCAGTTCCTGCACGTACTGTCCAAACCGGTCGAGCCGGCCGAGCTGGCGACCTGGATCGCCGTCCCGCTGGCGCCGGTGCCGCGGGTAAGCCCCGCCGGCTCGCGCAAGCCCTGCGTGCTGCTGGTGGACGACGACGCCCTGCAGCTCAAGTGCGTGCGCTTGCAGCTGGAGCGCGCCGGCTTCACCGTCGCCCCCGCCGCCGGCGGCCGCGAGGCTCTGGAAATCGCCGCCGATGCGCGGCCCGACATCGTGGTCTCCGACGTGCTGATGCCGGAAATGGACGGCTTCCAGTTCTGCCAGGCCGCGCGCCGCAACGGCCGCCTGCGCAACGTCCCGGTCATCCTCACCAGCAACCACTACGTCGAACAGGCCGACCGCCGGCTGGCGGCGCAGGCCGGCGCCAGCGGCTACGTGTGCCGCGCCGAGGGCATCGAGGACATGGTGCGCACGTTGCGCGACTGCCTGGGCCGCAGCGCGCCGGCGCCGGCGCTGCGCAGCGACGAGCAGCTCGCCGCCGAGCGCCAGCCGCGCCTGGCGCGCCTGGTCGAGCGGCAGGCCAAGCAGCTCGCCGCCGCCGAGCGCCGCAATCTGGCGCAGGGCTTCGTGCTGCGCGAGCTGAGCGTCATCTCCGAGGCGCTGGCCCGGCACGAGGACATCGAGCCGGTGCTGCAAGAGCTGCTGGCGTCCTGCCTCGAAAGCGTGGGTCTGTCGCGCGGCGTGCTGTACCTGCGCGACCCCGACGGCCTGCCGCGGCTGCGCGCGCACCACGGCGGCCAGCACATCCTGTCCCAGGCGGTGCAATGCTTCGGCAAGCCCGCGATCGTCAACGCGGTACTGGCCGGCACCGAGCCGCGCCTGCTGAGCACCAGCACCAAGCCGGTCGAGGCCGAGCAGGAGTTCCTGGCGCGGGCCGGCGCACGCTCGGCGGTGCTGTTCCCGGTGCGGGCGCAGGACGAAACGCTGGGCGCGCTAGTGCTGCTGTCGTCGACCAACTATCTCGATCAGGCCGACTGGATGCCGTTCGGCCGCACCCTGGCGGCCCAGCTCGGGCAGACCGTGGCGCTGTCGCGCGCCCTGCGCACCGCGCGCGAGTCCGAGCAGCAGGCGCGTTCGGTGTTCGAGGGCGTGAACGACGCCATCTTCCTGACCGACGACAGCGGCCGCGTGGTGGACGCCAATCCCGCCGCCACGCGGCTGACCGGCTACCCGCTGGACATTCTCAAGGAACGCAACATCCTGCAGCTGGTGCCGGACCACTCCCGCCGTGGGCTGCTCGAGCTGTTCGCCACCTACCGGCGCACGGGCACGATCAGCGCGGAGGTGCCCCTGACAACCGCCGGCGGCGAGGAGCGCACCGTGCTGCTGCGCGGCAACCGCGTGCGGCCGGGCGTGCACGCCCACGTCGCCACCGACATCTCGGAGCAGAAGCGCATCGAGCGCCAGGTGCGCCTGCTGGCCTTCACCGACCGCGTCACCGAGCTGCCCAACCGCACCGCGCTGCGCATCCAGATGGAGCGGGCGCTGAAGAAGGCGCAGGAGTCGGGCCAGCCGCTGGCGCTGCTGCTGATCGACCTGGCGAACTTCCGCGACATCAACAGCACCCTCGGCCATCTCAATGGCGACATCCTGCTGATGCAGGTGGCGCGGCGCCTCATCAAGAACCTGCACGAGGCCGACGTCGTGGCGCGCGTGGGCGCCGACGAGTTCGCCGTGCTGCTGCCGCGGCTGGCGCAGCGCGCGGACCTGGAGGGCCCGGCGCGCAAGCTGCTGGACGCCCTGCGCCCGACGATCGTCCTGGAGAACGTGCCGCTGGCGGTGCGCGCCCACATGGGCATCGCCGTGTTCCCGGAGCACGGGGACGACGCCGAGGCCCTGTTCCGCCACGCCGAGATGGCGCTGTTCCAGGCCAAGGCCGGCGGCCGGCCGTACGTGATCTACGAGCCGGAGGCCGACCCGAACGCGCAGCGCCGGCTGGTGCTGATGAGCGACTTGCAGCAGGCGGTCGGACGCCAGCAGCTCGCGCTGGCGTACCAGCCGAAGCTGAACCTGGCCACCGGCCGCGTCGGCGAGGTCGAGGCGCTGGCGCGCTGGAACCACCCCAAGTTCGGCCTGGTGCCTCCAAACGAGTTCGTCGGACTGGCCGAACGCTCCGAGCTGATCCAGGCGCTGACCGGCTGGACGCTGGGCACCGCCCTGCGCCAGGCGGAGGCCTGGCGGCGCGAGGGCCTGGACCTGGGCGTGGCGGTCAACGTGACTGCGCACAACCTGCGCAGCGCGGCGCTGATCGACCAAGTGGAAGAGCTGCTGAAGTCGAGCACGCTGCCGCCGGAGCGCGTCACGCTCGAACTGACCGAAGGCGCGCTGATCGACGCCTCCGGCCAGACCCTGCGCACGCTGCAGGTGCTCAAGGGCATGGGGCTGCACCTTGCGATAGACGACTTCGGCGCCGGCTATTCCTCGCTGTCGTACCTGCGCCGCCTGCCGGTGGACGCCCTGAAGATCGACAAGTCCTTCCTCACCGCGTTTCCCGATCCTTCGAGCAAGACCATCGTGCGCGCCGCGATCGCGCTGGCGCACGAGCTGGGCCTCAAGGTCACGGCCGAGGGCGTGGAGACGCCCGAGGCGCTGGAAGTACTGCGCAGCTGGGGCTGCGACCACGCGCAGGGCTTCCTCATCAGCCCCGCGATCCCCGGCGCGCAGTTCGCCGGCTGGCTGCGCGCCTCGCCCTGGGGCAACGGCGCGGCGAACGAGCCGACCGAAGCCGGCGGGCCGCGCGCGCTGTCGGCCTAAAAACTCTGCCGCCGCATTCCCTTTTCCTGCATCGCGACGGTGGCGATCTCCTCGATCGACATGTTGGCCGAGTTCACGTACGGGACGTTGAACCTGCGGTAGACCTGCTCGGCCTGGCGCAGCTCGTAGCTGCACTGCGCCAGCGAGGCGTAGCGGCTGCCGGGACGCCGCTCGGTGCGGATCTGCGCCAGGCGCTCCGGGTCGGAGGTCAGGCCGAACAACTTGGACTCGAGGCCGTGCAGGACCCTGGGCAGCGCGATCTGCTCCAGGTCGTCCTCGGTCAGCGGAAAGTTGGTGGCGAACACGCCGTGCTGGAGCGCCAGGTACAGCGTCGTCGGCGTCTTGCCGCAGCGCGACGGCGCGACGATGACCAGGTCCGCCTTGCCCAGCTCGCGCGTCGACAGGCCGTCGTCGTGCTCCATCGCGTAGTTCATTGCCGCGATGCGCGTCTGGTAGCGCAGCGGGTCGGCCACGCCGTGCGCGCGACCCGCGGTATGCGTGGACTTCTGGTTCAGCTCCCGCTCGATGGCGTGGATGTAGGTGTCGAACAGGTCCAGGAACAGGCCGTCGCAGGCGCGCAGGATGGTGCGGATCTCGTCGTTGACCGTGGTGCTGAACACCAGCGGCCGCAGGCGGTTGCCGCGCGCCAGGCAGTTGATGTGGTCGACCGTGTCGCGCGCCTTCTGCGGCGTGTTGATGAACGGCAGCGTGCTGCGGCGGAACTCGACGCCGTCGAACTGGGTCAGCAGGCTGTTGCCGAGCGTTTCGGCGGTGATGCCGGTGCGGTCGGAGACGAAAAAGACATGGCGGACGTCCATCGTCCGGCGAGTTTCCGGTCTCGGGTTGAGGTTTTCAAGCCGATCCCGTCCGTTTGGCAGTGGAAACCGGCGGCAGGAACCCGGAAACTAACGGCCCGTTTTTGGCTGGGAGCACCCGTGAACAAGGCAGCTGCGGCGACGATGATCCGCTGGTTCCAGGACCTGGGCATGGCCGACGTCGAGACCGTCGGCGGCAAGAACGCGTCCCTGGGCGAGATGATCCGCCACCTGGCCGGGGCGGGCGTGCGGGTGCCGGGCGGCTTCGCCACCACGGCCGCGGCCTATCGCGAGTTCCTGTCGCACGAGGGGCTGGACCGCCGCATCCAGGGCTGGCTGGACGCGCTGAACGTGGACGACGTCGAGGCCCTCGCCCGCACCGGCCGCGCGATCCGCGAGGCGGTGATGAAGGCGCCGTTCCCGGCCGCGCTGGATGCCGGCATCCGCGACGCCTACGACAAGCTGCTGCGCGAGTCCGGCGGCCCGGTTGCCGTCGCCGTGCGCTCGTCGGCGACGGCGGAAGACCTGCCGGACGCCTCGTTCGCCGGCCAGCAGGAGACCTTCCTCAACGTCAACGGCATCGAAGCGGTGCTGTCCGCGATCAAGCAGGTGTTCGCCTCGCTGTTCAACGACCGCGCCATCGCCTACCGCGTGCACCACGGCTTCGCCCACGCCCAGGTCGCGCTGTCGGCCGGCGTGCAGCGCATGGTGCGCTCCGACCTTGGCGCCAGCGGCGTGATGTTCACCATGGACACCGAGTCGGGCTTCCGCGATGCGGTGTTCGTCACCGCCTCGTACGGCCTGGGCGAGGCGGTGGTGCAGGGCGCGGTCAACCCGGACGAGTTCTACGTCTACAAGCCGGCGCTGCGCGCCGAGCGCCCGGCGATCCTGCGCCGCGGCCTGGGCGAGAAGGCGCGCAAGATGGTCTACGCGCCGCCCGCCGCCGGCGCCGCGCTCGACGCGGCCCTGTCCAAGACCGTGGAGTTCGTCGCGGTGCCGGCCGAGGAACGCTTGCGCTTCTGCCTGACCGACGCCGAGGTCGAGACTCTGGCGCGGCAGGCGCTGATCATCGAGCGGCATTACGGCCGGCCGATGGACATCGAGTGGGGCAAGGACGGCGCCGACGGCGGGATCTACATCCTGCAGGCGCGCCCGGAGACGGTGAAGTCGCGCGCCGCCGCCAACACGCTGCGCCGCTACAAGCTCAAGGGCAAGGGCCGCCTGCTGGCGTCGGGCCGCGCCATCGGCCAGAAGATCGGCGCCGGCGCCGTGCGCCTGCTGCGCTCGATCGACGAGATGAACCGCGTGCGGCCGGGCGACGTGCTGGTCACCGACATGACCGACCCGGACTGGGAGCCGATCATGAAGCGCGCCAGCGCGATCGTGACCAACCGCGGCGGCCGCACTTGCCACGCGGCGATCATCGCGCGCGAGCTGGGCATCCCGGCGGTGGTCGGCTGCGGCAACGCCACCCAGCTGCTGCGCGACGGCACCGAAGTGACCGTGTCCTGCGCCGAGGGCGACACCGGCCACATCTACGACGGCCACATCGACTACGCGGTGGACGAGGTGCAGCTCGACCGCATGCCGGAGTCGCCGGTCAAGATCATGATGAACGTCGCCAACCCGGAGCAGGCGTTCGACTTCGCCGCCCTGCCCCACCGCGGCGTCGGCCTGGCGCGGCTCGAGTTCATCATCAACAAGCAGATCGGCATCCACCCCAAGGCCCTGCTGGAACTCGACCGGCAGCCGCCGGAGCTGCGCCGCACGATCGACGCCATGATCGCGGCCTACGGCGACCCGGTGGAGTACTACGTCAAGCGCCTGGCCGAGGGCATCGCCACCATCGCCGCGGCGTTCGCGCCGGAGCCGGTGATCGTGCGCCTGTCGGACTTCAAGTCCAACGAATACGCCAACCTGGTCGGCGGCAAGCGCTACGAGCCGCACGAGGAGAACCCGATGCTGGGCTTCCGCGGCGCCTCGCGCTACATCGCCGACTCGTTCCGGCCGTGCTTCGACCTGGAATGCCGCGCGCTGCGCTACGTGCGCGAACGGATGGGCCTGTCCAACGTGCAGGTGATGGTGCCGTTCGTGCGCACGGTCGACGAGGCGCGGCGCGTCGTCGAAATCCTGGCGGAAAACGGCCCCAAGCGCGGCGAGCGGGATCTGAAGCACATCATGATGTGCGAGCTGCCGTCGAACGCGGTGCTGGCGGATCGCTTCCTCGAGCACTTCGACGGCTTCTCCATCGGCTCCAACGACATGACCCAGCTCACGCTGGGCCTGGACCGCGACTCCGGCCTGATCGCGCACCTGTTCGACGAGCGCAACGAGGCGGTCAAGCACATGCTGGGGCTGGCGATCGCGGCCTGCCGCCGGCAGGGCAAGTACCTCGGCATCTGCGGTCAGGGACCGTCGGATCACCCCGACCTCGCCCGCTGGCTGGTCGATCAGGGGATTGAAAGCCTGTCGCTAAACCCGGACACTGTCGTCGAAACTTGGCTGTTTTTGGCTCATGGGGGGGCCAACGGCACGGCGATGCATTGAACGTTCTGGGAGGTCCGGTTGGCGGTAGGAGAACGAAAGCGGCCCGACAGCGTCGGCGCGTTTCTGCACGACGTTGAGCGGCTGATCGAGCGCCAACTGCAGGACAACCCCGGCAGCATCGACCTGCGCCTGCGCCTGCTCGAGGTGTATTTCGAGACGCGCCGGCCGGCCGAGTACCTGCGCGAGGCGCGCAACCTGGGCCACCTGGTCCACGCCAAGAGCGAGTCGCTGGACTGGCAGCGCGTAGTCGCCATGGGCCGCGCGCTGCGGCCGGACGAGCCCCTGTTCGGCGGCGGCAACGGCCACGGCGGCGCGTCCGCCGACGCCCATCCGGTATTGCAGATCAGCCCGGCCTCGATGCGCCGCTTCGGCGAGTCCGACGACCACCGGCCGTACTTCGAGCAACTGGCACGCACGTACGAAAAGCTGGCGGCGGACCCAAGCTTTCTGTCGGACCTCGACCTGGAGCTGATGCAGACCGCGAACAAGCCCTCGTCCCTGTTCCGCGCGCGCCGGCTGTCCCACCAGGTCGGCGGCGCGCAGATCTTCATCAAGCGCGAGGACCTGAGCCCGCCCTACGTGCACCTGACGATCGCCGTCACCGGCCAGATCCTGTGGGCGCAGCGCATGGGCAAGACCACGGTCATCACCGCCGCGGTCGAGATCCAGCAGGGCGTGCTGACCGCCACCATCGCCGCGCGCCACGGCCTGCGCAGCGTCGTCTACGTGGACAAGGAGCAGGCGCAGATGCACCAGAACCAGGTGCTGCGCATGCGCCTGGCCGGCGCCGCGGTGCACGTACTGGAGTCGGCGGCCTTCCCCGGCGGCGACCTGCGCTACGCCGCGCTCGATCAGTGGATCAAGCAGACCAGCACCGCATTCCTGGTGCTGGGGATGGACGGCGGGCCGCACCCGTATCCGTCGCTCGGGCGGGATTTCTCCGCCAGCATCGGCCGCGAATGCCGCCGCCAGATCATGGTGCAGGCGCGCAAGCTGCCGGAGCTGATGGTCGCGCGCGGCGGCAACAACGCGGACGCCCTGGGCCTGTTCTACCCGTTCCTGACCGAGGCCGCGACGCGCCTGGTCTGCGTCAACCCGCACAAGGACTTCAACCCGCCGCCACCCGCCGCCGACCCGCCGCCGGCGGGAAACGGCACGGCCGACGGCGGAGCGGACGGGTCGCCCGACCTGCACAAGCTGATGGAGCGCGTCATCCTGGAGAGCAAGTCGTACTCCAGCCTGCGCCGCGAGCATTCCTGGCTGCGCGCCGCCGGGCGGGTCGACTACCAGGACACCACCGCAAAGGAGGCGCTGGACGCCCTCATCACGCTGATGCGCTGCGAGGGCATCCTCTGCTCGATCGAGACCGCCTACTCGTTCGGCTGGGCCCTGTCCGCCGCCAGGCGGATGAAGACCGACGATGTGATCGTGGTGATGATGGCGGAGCGGCCGGACAAGGACATCTACGAGATCTCGCGGGTGGCGACGCCGCTGCTCAACTGACCCGGCGCCGCGGCGCCCGCGGCCGGCAGGGTGAAGTGCACGGCGGTGCCGTGGTCGACCGCCGATTCGGCCCAGATGCGGCCGCCATGCACCTGCACGATCTTCTTGCACAAGGCCAGGCCGATGCCGGTGCCGGGGTAGTCCTCGTGCCGGTGCAGGCGCTTGAACATCAGGAACAGCTGGCCGAGCTGCTCCGGCGGGATGCCGATGCCGTTGTCGCGCACCTCGAAGTGCCAGTGCGCGCCGGCGCGTTGCGCGGTCACGGACAGCCGCGGCCTGCGGCCGCGCGGCTGGAACTTGATGCCGTTGGCCAGGAGGTTCTGGAACAACTGCGTCAGCAGGCGCGGGTCGGCATCCAGCGTCGGCAGCTCGCCCACCGTCACCTCGGCCTGCGCCGCCGCGACGTCGGCCGCCAGCGCGTCCAGCGCCCGGCGCACCGCATCGGCGGCGCCGATCGTCTCCCGCGTCATGCGCTCCGCGTTGACGCGCGAAAAGGCGAGCAGGTCCTCGATCAGGCTCTGCATGTCCTTGGCGCCCCCCACCATCGCCTTGATGAATTCCCGCCCCTGCTCGTCCAGGCGGTCGCCGTAGCGCCGCTGGAGCAGGCCGGCGAAGCCGCTCACCGTGCGCAGCGGCGCCTGCAGGTCGTGCGAGGCCACGTAGGCGAACTGCTCCAGCTCGCGGTTGGTCGCCGACAGCTCGTGGGCGCGCGCCAGCGCCTCCATCTCGAACTCCTGGCTGCGCCGCATCTCGGCCAGCAGCAGGTCGTTGGTCTTTTGCAGCTCCGCCGTGCGCTCGGTGACCTGCCGCTGGACCACGGAGGTGCGACCGATCAGGACCAGCAGGAACATGCCGAACAGGCCGGTGAACAGCATGCCGGCGGCCAGCAGCCACCATGCCTGCCAGGAGCGGTGCGCGACCAGATAGTCGGGCGCGACGCTCAACTCCAGGCGCCAAAGGCGCCCCAAGGTCGGCAGCGCGATCGACTTGCTCAGCGCCCCGGGCGCATCGGCCGCCGGCTCCAGCGGGCCGTACAGCGTCCGGTCCGGCCGCTCGGTCGCGTCCACCACGCGCAGCCCGATCCCTTGCGCGCTGCCATCCACCTTCGATAGCGCCCGTTGAACCACCTCGTCCATCCGGAATGCCGCGACCACGTAACCGCGCAGGCCGGCCGCGCGCCCGCCGCCGCCCGCCGCCGCCAGCGCCGGCGCCGGGCGGAACACCGGCAGCACCACGAGAAATCCGGCGCGTGGTTCGACGTCCTGCACCAGCTCGATCGGCGCGGTGATGGCCGGCTCGCCGGAACTCCGGGCGGTGGCCAGCGCGGCGCGCCGGCGCGGTTCGGAGGCGACGTCGAAGCCCAATGCCGCCTCGTTTCCGTCTTTCGGCGCGAAGTAATCGACCACCACGTACTCGTCGCGCGCCAGTGCGGGCACCAGCGTTCCCGAAGGCGCCCGCTCGCGGATTGCGAACCCGGCGAATCCCTCGGCGCGCACCGCCGCCTCGAACGCCGCGCGCTCCGCGCCGCGCACGAGCGGGTTCCAGGACACGATGAAGACTCCCGGAAGGTGCGGCAGCAGATGGTCCGTGAATGCCTCGAACTGGGATCGCCGTACCGGTCCGGAACTTGCGAACAAGGCTTGCAGCGAGCGCAGCAGCTCGACCTGCTGCCCGATGTCGTAGCGCAACTGCTGCGCGAGCCGGTCTCCCCAAGCGTCGAACTCGACCCGGATCCGCGCCTGCTCGCGCGCACTGGTGTGGACGAACAGCAGCACGACCAGGCCGAACAGCACCGCCAGCGGCACGGCGGCGCTGAGCTGGCGCACCAGCCAGGCGCGGTACGGGCGCACGCTCCAGATCAGCACCAGCGGCGTGAAGATCATCACGCCGACGCTGTCGCCGATCCACCAGGTCCACCAGTTGAAGCCGAAGTTCGCCGCCGGCACCAGCCCGAACGCCCACAGCGTGCCGACGCCGACGCTGGCGTTCACCACGCAGGCCACCGGCCCGCCCAGCGCCAGCAGGTAGGCCGAGCGCAGTTCCAGCTCCAGCACGTTGCCGCGGCCCACCAGGCGGCGGATCAGCGCGGCGCCGGCGACCGCCTGGAGCGCCGCGCCGCCCGCAATCAGGGCTGGCGGCAGCAGCCACCACACGATCTGGCCGCCGCCCGCCGCCGTGGTCCAGACGTTGATGAGGAACGACCCGAGCGCGATGCCCGGCCACAGCCGGTTGCCGCCCAGCAGGATCCCGGCCAGCGCGATGCCGGACGCCGGCCATACCGCCGTGGCATAACCGGGCGGGATCGCCAGCAGCAGGCCGAGCCGGCCGGTCGCCCAGTACGCGACGGCCAGCCCCAGCACCGCGGCCGGGTAGCCCAACTTCCGCGGCGGCGGCGGGCCCGCCTCCCCGTCCTCGACCCGCCGCAGGCGCGCACCGACGAGCTGCGCAAGCCGCCCGCCGTCGCCGTGGGCGCCCGCGTTCGCGGTCGTGGCGGACTCCTTCCGAGGTTCGCGAGCGTTCACATCGCCGACTGATGCCGTGCGGCCAGCGCCGCCGGCGGAGCGCCCAGAAGCTCGGCGATGCGCTCCGGCGGCTGCGGCGCGGAGAACCAGTAGCCCTGCTGGTAGCGGCAATCCAGCGCGCGGCACTGCCGGTAGTCGCCCTCGTCCTCGACGCCGATCGCGATCACCTCCAGCCGCCAGGGCCAGGCGACGTCGAGCAGGCCGTTGACCACCGACCGCGCGACGCCGTCGCCGGCGCGCAGGCCGTGGATCAGGCCGATGTCGAGCTTGATGCCGTCGATCGGCAGGCCGGCCAGCTTGAGCAACGACGCCTGCTGGCGGCCGAAGTTGTCGAGGATCACGCGCACGCCCTGCGCGCGCAGCCGGCGCAGGTTCTCGATCATGACGGAATTGTCGCCGGCGTCGAACGCGTCCTCGGCGACTTCGACTTGCAGGTGCGGCGGCGCCACCTGCTGGGCCGCCAGCACGGCCAGCCAGCGCGCGGCGAAGTCCGGCTCGCTCAGCTCGGAGCGCGACACGTTGAGCGCGAAGCGCGTCGGCGCGATCCCGCGCGCCAGCCAGTCGCGCCAGTACATGCAGGCGTTCTCCAGCACGCGCAGCCCCAGCCCGGCCAGCGCGCCGCTGCGCTCGGCGCGGCGCAGCAGGGTGCCGGCCTCGCCCTTCTCCTCGCCGGAGCGCACGAACACCTCCACGCCCTCGTAACGCCCCTCGCGCACGTCCATCCACGGCTGGAACACCAGGGCGATCGGCTCGACCGCCGGCGCCGGCGCGAGCGCGCCGTCGAACACACGCACGCCGCCGCGCGCCGAGCGCTTGGCCAGGTACATCGCCTGGTCCGCGCGCACCATCAGTTGCTCGTAGGTCGACCCGTGCGCCGGGAACAGCGCCGCGCCGATGCTGGCGCCGACCGCCACCGCGCGCCCCTCGATCTCGCGGATCGCGCGGATGCGCTCGACCATGCGCCCGGCCACCGTCTCCACTTCGTCGACGCCGCGCACCGGCCGCAGCAGCACCGCGAACTCGTCGCCGCCGACGCGCGCCACGGTGTCGCTGTCGCGCACCACCTGGCGCAACGCCCCGGCCACCTGGCGCAGCAGCGCGTCGCCGGCGGCGTGGCCGAGGCGGTCGTTGACCGGCTTGAAGCCGTCCAGGTCGACGAAGCACAGCGCCAGGCTCTCGCCGCGCCGGGTCGCCTGCACCACCGCCTCGCGCACGCGGTCGGCGAACAGCGAACGGTTGGCCAGGCCGGTCAGTGCATCGTGGCTGGCGCGCACGAATTCCTGCTCGCGCTGGCTGTCGACCTCGGCCAGCACGCGGTGGCGCTCGATCGCGTGCTGCACCACCCGCACCATCTCGGCACCGTCGTAGCGGCCCTTGACCGCGTACTCCTGCGCGCCGCGGCGCAGCGCCTCGATCGCCGAGCGGTCGTCGTCCAGGCCGGTGAGCACGACCACGGCGACGTCGCGGCGCGCGTTGCGCACGCGCTCGACGTTCTCGACGCCGTGCCCGTCCGGCAGGCCCAGGTCGAGCAGAACCGCGTCGAAATCCTCCTGCTGGAGGCGATGCAGCGCCTCCGCCAGGCGCGTGGCGCGGACGAAATGCGGCGGCGCGTCGGGCGCCGCGTCCTTCATCAGCTCGCACAGCAGCACCGCGTCGCGGTCGGAGTCCTCCACCAGCAGAAGCCGCAGCGGACGCATCGGCGATTCCGGCACGTTCACGGGGGGCTCTTGGACGGCCGGTGCGGCGGCGGCGTGGCGTGCCGCAGCCAGTAGTCGCACACGCTGCGCATCAACTGCACGAAATGGTCGAAGTCCAGCGGCTTGGTGATGTAGCTGTTGGCGTGCAGGCGGTAGCAGGTCGCCACGTCGGCGTCCGCGTGCGAGGTCGACAGGATGACCACCGGCGTCGTGCACAGCGCGGCGTCGCGCTTGATCTCGGCCAGCACCTCGCGGCCGTTGACGCGCGGCAGGTTGATGTCGAGCAGGATCAGGTCGGGCTGCGGAGCGTCGGCGTACGGCGCCTCGTGGCGCAGCATGCGCAGCGCGATCTCGCCGTCGGTGGCGACGCGCAGATGGCAGGGAAAGCCCGATTCCGCCAGCGCCTCCTGCGTGAGGCGGACATCGCGGGCGTTGTCCTCCACCAGGAGGATCTCGAATGCGCCGTCGCTTTCCGTCGCTTCGCTCATGGCATCACATCCGTTCGCTGCCTGCATACATTTTGCGCCCGCGCCCCCGCGCATGCCTACATTTCCCCGCACCTGCAAGGCGAATCACGTGCGCGCCTGGCGCGGCCCGCCGCGCTTGGGCGCGCGCCGCACGTGGCGCAGCCAGAACGCCGCCAGGACGCGCGCCATCTCGCTGAACTCCTCCAGGTCGACGGGCTTGGTGAGGTAGCAGTTGGCGTGCGCCTGGTAGCACCCGGCGATGTCGGCGTCGGCATGCGAGGTGGAGAGTACGATCACCGGAATGTGGCGTAGTTCCGGATCCTGCTTGATCTCCGCCAGCACCTGGCGCCCGTCCTTCCGCGGCAGGTTGAGGTCGAGCAGGATCAAATCCGGCTCGGGCAGGTCGCGGTAGCCGTCGAGGCGGCGCAGCATCGCCAGCGCCTGCGCGCCGTCGCGCGCCACCTGCATGCGATGCGTCACGCCGGCCTCGCGCAGCACCTCCTGGGTCAGGCGGATGTCGGCGGGGTTGTCCTCGACCAGGAAGATCACGGGGCTTTCCCTGGCCGGCCTCGCCAGGGCACCGAACACGGGCGTCATACACAGACCTGCCGGTTGCGGTCCGTGCCGCGCGGGCGATCCGGCGCCGGGAAGATCCACAGGAACTGCATCGGGCGGTCCCCTGCGGTGGAAGATGTCGGGGCAGGCTACGCCGCCCATCCCCGGCCCGCACGTGGTTTTTTCGCACTAAGACTTTGGCGGACTTTAGCCTTTGCCGATAAGCACTTGGCCGGCGCTCCGCTACAATGCGCGGCCCGCCGCCCGTCCCTCCCCGATGACCGAGAATCTCCGCGCCGGCGCCGCGCTCGCCGTCGCCGCCGCCGCCGCTTTCGCGCTCACCGCCGCCTGCGTCAAGGGCGCGTCGGCCGGCGTCGGCAACGAGATGGTGGTGTTCTTCCGCAGCGCGGTCAGCCTGCTCCTGCTGCTGCCCTGGCTGCTGCGTGGCGGCGCCGCCGCCTGGCGCACCGCCAGGCTCGGCGGCCACCTGTGGCGCGCGGGCTTCGGCGTGCTGGCGATGTACTGCTTCTTCTACGCGATCGCCCACCTGAACCTGGCCGCCGCGATGCTGCTGACCTACAGCACGCCGCTGTACGTCCCCTTCATCGCCTGGATGTGGATCGGCGAGCGCCCGCCGGCGGTGGTGTTCCCGGCCGTGGCCCTGGGCCTGCTCGGCCTGGCCCTGATCGTCAAGCCCGGTGTGCAGGACTTCGTCCGGCCGGCGGCGCTGGTCGGCGTGGCTTCGGGCCTGTTCGCCGCATGCGCGATGGTGAGCATCCGCCGCATCTCCGACACCGAGCCGGCGACGCGCATCGTGTTCTATTTCTCGCTGCTGTCCACGGCGATCTCCGCCGTGCCGCTGGCTTGGACCTGGCAGGCGCCGACCGGCACCATCCTGCTCCTGCTCATCGCCTGCGGCATCTTCGCGACCGTCGGGCAACTGTGCCTGACGCGCGCGTACGCGCTGGCCGCGGCCGCGCGCATCGGGCCGTTCACCTACACCTCGGTGATCTTCGCCGGCCTGATCGGCTGGCTGCTGTGGGACGAGCGCCCGGACGCGGCGTCGCTCGCCGGAATGGCGCTGGTGGTCGGCAGCTGCGTGCTGGCGGGCTGGAAAAGGCCCGAGCCGGCGCTGGAGGAGTGACTAAGCGGCGCTCGCCGCGGCCTTCTTCGCCTTGCGCTGGCGCTTGTCCGCGTACATCGCCTGGTCGGCCTCGTCGAACGCGCCTTTCAGGCTGGCGTTGAGGTCGCGCATCGCGTAGCCGATGGACGCCTGCACGCTGGCGTTGGTCATGGCCTGCGACAGGCGCCGCACCACGATGTGCGCGTGCTGCGGCTCGCAGCCGATGGCGAGATAGGCGAACTCGTCGCCGCCGAGGCGCGCGAGCACGTCGTCGCGCCGTGCCGCGCCGCGCAGGGCCTGCGCGCAGCGGCGGATCAGGGCATCGCCCTCGGTGTGGCCCTGCGTGTCGTTGACCTGCTTCAGGCCGTCCATGTCGATGACGACGACGCAGGCGTTGATGCCCTCGCGCCGGCAGCGCTCCTCGTTCTTCGCCAGGTTGTGCTCCCAGCCGCGGCGGTTGAGCAGGCCGGTCAGCGCGTCGGTCATGCCCTCCTCCTGCGCCAGCGTCACGCGCCGCGTGTTCTCGCCGGCCTGCTGCACCTCCAGCCGCGCGAGCAGCACGCTGACCCAGTGGATCAGGATCAGGTAGACCAGGATGCTGATGCCCACGGCGATCGCCAGCGCCATCGACAGGTCCATCAGCCGCTGGCCCACGGCGTGCAGTTGCAGCAGGCCCAGCAGGATCGGCACGACGACCGCGGCCGGCACCAGGCGCCGGCTGACCTGCCCGCCCGCGGTCGGCGCCAGGACGTTGGCCAGCAGGCCGCCCTCGGCCTTGAGCGTCACCACGCCGACGCCGAGCAGCCCGAACAGGATCGCCACCGCCAGCGACATGCCCGCGCCGAGCTGGCTGCCGCCCTGGTAGAGCACGTCCGCCTGGAACAGGTGGCCGAGCAGCGCGATGCCCGGCAGGAACAGGCTGGCCAGCGCCAGGATGTCGGCGGTGTCGACGTGCGCGCCGCGCGTGCCGCCGGCGAACCACAGCGCCGCGCCGTACAGCAGCAGGCTCACGCTGGTCTGCGGGCCCGGCCGCCAGGACACGGCGTCCAGGCGCGTCAGCGGCGAGCTTTCCGGCACGAACAGGTTTTCGATCCCGCCGGACAGGCCGAGCACGCTCTCGACCAGGACCATGGCCGGGCACAGCGCCGCCGCGACCGCGAGGACGCGCGCCAGCTTGCCGGTCTCCACCACGCAGGACAGCAGGCCGATGGCGGCGAGCGCGAAGGCGAACGCCTCCAGCGGCAGCACACGCAGGATCTCGGACTGCTGCAACCCGCCGAGCAGGGGCCCCAGCGCCCACCAGGCGAGCAGCGCCAGCGTGCTGCACGCCAGCACCAGAATGCCGCAGATCGCCGAGATCCTCGGTCCCACCTCGAATCGCTTCATGCCGCGCGCGCCCATCCCCGCACTTGTGGCCCCGGCATGTTACTCCGCCGCGCCCGGCGCCCGCAGATCTTCGACCTGCGCTCCGGGCCGCTCCGCGAGGCGCCGGCGCAGGAACGCGAACGCCCGCGCCGCCTCGCGCCGCGTGCCGCGCAGTCCGAACTCGATGTGGCGCGGGCGCGTCGCGTCGCCGCGGAACGGCAGGCTCGACAGGCGCACGCCGGGAAACATGCGCAGCAGCTCCTGCATAAGCTCCAGCAGGTCGGCCTCGCCAGAGGTGCCGAGCACACGCAGCGTGTACTCCACCGGCGGATCGCTCCGGTGCAAGTCGCGGCACTCAGTGTCGAGCACCCACTCCAGCATCGGCCAGGCCATTTCCGGGAAACCGGGCACGAAGTAGTGCCGCTCCAGGAAGAAGCCGGCGACGCGGTTGACCGGATTGGGGATCAGGCCGGCGCCCTGCGGGAAGTCCGCCATCAGCACGCGATGCGGGTGGGCCTGCACGCCGTACTGCCGCTCGATCAGGCGCTGCGCCTCCGCATGGCGCGTCAGCGGCACGCCGAAGGCGCGCGCCGCCGCCTGGCGCGTGCAGTCGTCCGGCGTGGCGCCGATGCCGCCGCAGGACAGCACCACGTCGCCGCGCGCCCGGCTGGCGCCGATCGCCGCCGCGATGGCGGCCTCGTCGTCCGGCAGGAACTGCGCCCAGGACAGGCTCGCCCCGCGAGCGCGGAGCAACTCGATCGCTTTGGGCAGATGCTTGTCCTGTCGCTTGCCCGACAGGATCTCGTCGCCGATGACAAAAAGCCCGACGCGGCTGAAAGCCGCGTCGGGCTTCGGGACGGAGGTCGGGGGTGGGGGGACGGGGTGTTCCCCCGCCCCCGGACCCTGGCTCCCGGCCCCTGCTGTCACTCCAGCCAGCCGAAGCGCTCGACCGAGCCGAAGATGTCGGTCTCGGTGACGATGCCGATGATGCGGTCGCCCTGCGCGATCGCCAGGCGGCTGAAGTTGCGGTCGGCCAGGATGCGCGAGGCCTCGCGGATCGTGGTTTCCGCCGGCACCGAGAACAGCGGCCGGCTGGCCACGTCCTTGACCTTCTGCGTCGCCGGGTTCTTGTTGGCGTGCACGATCTTGGTGACGATGTCGCGCCGGGTCATGATGCCCCACTCGCCCTTCTTGTTCGGCTCGACCACGACGCAGCTCACGCCGTTGTCCTGCATGACGTGCATGGCGCTCTCCACGGTCTCCTCGTCGGTGACGGTGATGAGCGAGCGGGTCATGAGGTCGCCGACGGTCTGCGGACGGCGGCCGGTGGACATCATCTCCTCCATCGGCTGGAGCAGGCGGCGGATTTCGCGCTGCTTGCGCTCCTTGACGAGCTGCTCCTGCTGGGCGCGGCGCTTGGCCTCCAGGTCGATGCCGCCCTGGATGCGCTCGATCAGCGCGTCGGCGAACTGGCTGGTGCCGACTTCCCTGGCGCCGTCGATCTGGCGCGCGAAGTCGTAGGTGACGATGCCGTCGGAGACGACGTCCGGATAGGCCAGCGAGATCAGGTCCGCGGCCTCCTTCCAGCCCATGTACTCGAGCATCATCACGCCGGAGAACAGCAACGAGCCGGGATTGACCTTGTTGAGGTTGGCGTACTTGGGCGCGGTGCCGTGGGTCGCCTCGAACACCGCGATGTTGTCGGCGATGTTGGCGCCGGGCGCGATGCCCATGCCGCCCACTTCGGCGGCGATCGCGTCGGACAGGTAGTCGCCGTTCAGGTTCGGCGTGGCGATGACGTCGAACTCGTCCGGCCGCAGCAGCATCATCTGGAACATGATGTCGGCGATGCGGTCCTTGATGACGATCTTGCCCTCGGGCTGCTTGCCCTTGTACTCGGCGTAGAGCTGCTCCTCGGTGATCGTGACGTTGCCGAACTCCTCGCGCGCAACCTCATAGCCCCAGTTGCGGAACGCGCCCTCGGTGAACTTCATGATGTTGCCCTTGTGCACCAGCGTCACCGATTCGCGGCCGTTGTCCACCGCGTACTGGATCGCCTTGCGCACCAGGCGCTTGGTGCCGAACGCGGAGATCGGCTTGATGCCGATGCCGGAGCCGTCGAAGAAGCGCGCCTTCATCTCCTCGCGCAGGAACTTCGTGACCTTGTCGTTTTCCGGCGAGCCGGCCTTGTACTCGATGCCGGCGTACACGTCCTCGGTGTTCTCGCGGAAGATGACCACGTCCACCTTGCCCGGCTGCTTTAGCGGCGACGGCACGCCGGCGTAGTGCTTGACCGGGCGCACGCAGGCGTACAGGTCGAGGTCCTGGCGCAGCGCGACGTTGAGCGAGCGGAAGCCGCCGCCCACCGGCGTGGTCAGCGGGCCCTTGATCGAGACCACCAGGTCCTTGAGGGCGTGCAGCGTCTCGTCCGGGCAGTAGTTGCCGTCGTACAGGCCGGCGGCCTTCTCGCCGAGGAAGGTCTCGCACCAGTGGATCTTGCGCTTGCCGCCGTAGGCCTTGGCGACCGCCGCATCCCAGATGCGCAGGCAGGCCTTGGTGATGTCGGGGCCGATGCCGTCGCCCTCGACGTAGCCGATGACCGGCTGGTCCGGCACGTGCAGCTTGCCGTTGACGACGCGGACCTTCTCGCCCGTGGTGGGCACCTTGATGTGGCGATACATTCGCTTCTCCCTAGTTCTGGAACGGCGCGGCGCGCCGTGGTCGGATCGTTCAAGGGTGCGGATTCTATCGCGGAACGGCGGCCGTACGGTGACAACCGGCGTTATCCTATTGAACGGAAAGATCGAGGAGATTGCCATGAAAGCCCTCGTCCCCATCGCCAACGGCGTCGAGGATATCGAGACGGTCACGATCGTCGACGTGCTGCGCCGCGCGCAGGTGGAAGTGACCGTAGCCAGCATCGAGCGCGAACCGACCGTCACCTGCGCGCGCGGCTGCCGGCTCACCGCCGACGCGCCGTTCGCCGAGCTGCGCAAGGAGACTTTCGACCTCATCGCCCTGCCCGGCGGCAGCGCCGGCGCCGCCGCCTTCCACAAGCACGCGCCGCTGATCGACAAGCTCAAGGAACAGCGCTCGACGCGTCGGCTGTATGCCGCGATCTGCGCCTCGCCGGCGCTGGTGCTGGCCCAGCACGGCCTGCTCGAAGGCAAGCGCGCCACCTGCTACCCCAGCTTCAAGGAGCACCTGCCGCGCTACGTCGACCAGCCGGTGGTGGTGGACGGCCACTGCGTGACGAGCCAGTCGCCGGCGACCGCCATCGCCTTCGCGCTCAAGCTGGTCGAGCTGCTGTGCGGGGAAGAGAAGGCGCAGCAGGTCGGCGGCGCGATGCTGGCGCCGATGGAGACGGACGCCTGATCGCATAGAGCGCGTCTCGTCCCGGCGCAGGCCCACATAGGCCGGGACCGAGGCTCGAAGCGGGCTTCAGGCCTTCGCGCTCGCCGCTTCCTTGAGCATCTTCTGAAGCTCGCCGGACTGGAACAGGTCCAGCGTGATGTCGCAGCCGCCGATCAGCTCGCCCTTCACGTAGAGCTGCGGGAAAGTCGGCCAGTTCGCGAACTTGGGCAGGGCACGATAGATCTCCTCGTCCTCGTAGATGTTCACGTAGGCGAACTCCACGCCGCACTTCTTAAGCGCCTCGATCGCGCGCGCCGAGAAGCCGCACTGCGGAAAGTCGGGCGTGCCCTTCATGTAGATGATGACCGGGTTCTCGGTGACTTGCTTCTTGATGCGTTCCAGGGCGTCCATGACGGTCTTGGGGACGGAGGTTTCGAAGGGGGCGCGATTATACGCCGGCGGGAGCCGCCCGGAACCGTTCCGCAACCGCGGATTTTTCGGCTATTGTTCGCCCCTCGCAAAAGACTCATAACCGTCCCGATCCATGCTCAATCCGCGCTCCGGGCGCGCCTTCGGCGCCTTTGCATCGCTTTTTTCCACCCTCCTGCTCCTGCCGGGCCAGTCGCATGCCGCGGCCTGCGCGGACGCCGCCGCGTTCGACGTCGCGCAGACCTACTTCTTCGCCGAGGCCGACGACGACAACAACACCGGCACCGAGCTGTGGGCCAGCGACGGCACCGCGACCTGCATGCTCAAGAACATCCGGCCGGAAGCCGACTCCGCCGACTCCGAGTCGTCCAACCCCGGCGGCTTCACGCGGATGCAGGTGGGCGACCGGACCTTGCTGTTCTTCGCCGCCAACGACGGCACCAACGGCTCCGAGCTGTGGGTCTCGGACGGCACCGCCGCGGGCACGCGGATGTTCACCGAGGCCGGCATCAACGGCGGCCCAGCCAGCTCGTTTCCGCAGCAGTTCGCCGTCGCCGGCGGCCGCCTCTACTTCGTGGCGACCGCCGCCAACGGCCAGGAGCTGTACTACACCGACGGCGTCGCGGCGCCGACCCTGATCGACATCAACGAAGGCGGCCCGCCCTCCACGCCAGCCGACCTGGTCGCGGCCGGCTCGACCTTGTACTTCACCGCCAGCGCCGGGGACGGCAAGCGCGTCTATCGGATCCAGGGCGAAGGCGCGCCGGAGGCCCTTGCCGGCGACGAGCTGCCGCAGAACCCGGGTACGCTGACCGTCGCGGGCAGCGGCGAGGACGCTCCGCTGTACTTCGGCGGCGACTCCCGGCTCTGGCGATTCGACGGCGCGGAAATCGCCGAGGTGATGGAACAGCCGACCGAGTTGCTGACGTACGAGGTTCCGTTCGGCCTCGCCGCGGTGGGGTCGACGATCTATTTCGCGGCGTACGACGACGCTTCCGGCTTCGAGCTGTGGGCTGCCGACGAGACCGGCGCCCGGCAGGCGGACAACATCCGGCCCGACGTCGCGTCGGTCGCCAGCTCGCTGTCCGGGTTCGCGCCGGCGGAACTCGGCGGCGCGCTCGTCTTCGCCGCCAACGACGGCACCACCGGCCCGGAGCTTTGGCGCTACCAGGCGCCGGGGCCGAAGGCGACGCAGATCGAGGACATCCGCAAGAACTCCACCACCCCGTCCGCCATTTCGGCGTTCGTCAAGGTGAGCGGCGGCGACCGGCTGTTCTTCAGCGCCAACGACGGCGAGCACGGCACCGAGCTGTGGAGCACCGACGGCACGACCGCGGCGCTGGTCAAGGACCTCGTCGAAGGCAGCGGCGACTCCAAGCCGAGCAAGCTGAGCGCGGTCGGCGGCAAGCTCTACTTCTGGACCACCGAGGTGTTTTCGCGCCGCAGCTCCGACACCACGGAGTACTACACCCGCCGCGGCCTGTGGGTCATCGACGATCCGACCGCCGACGGCGGCAAGCCGCGGCAGCTCCTGTCGCTGGACGACCTCACCGGCAAGGTGTCGGGCAGCGGCGGCGGCGGCGGCGGCGGCGCGCTCGATCCGGGCCTGGCCCTGCTGTTCGCCGGCCTGCTGTTGCTGCGCTGCAACACGTTGAACTCCCGGCGTCACTCCTTTATTCTCCCTGCCCTCCGCAAGTTCAATTAAAGAGGGGATTGAACGATGAATCCGCTGGAAACCATCAAGGGCACTCTGATCGCAGGCGTCGTGCTGGCGCTCGCGCTGACGTTCGTCATCAAGGCGCTGGTCGGCACCTGACGCGCCGCTCACGACAGGAAAGGGGGGAATGTTCATGGAATTGATTGCTTCGCTCGACCGCTGGCTGCACCTGGTGTCCGGCGTCCTGTGGATCGGCCTGCTGTACTACTTCAACTTCGTGCAGATCCCGGCGCTGGCCGAGGCGGCCGCCGACAAGGGCGGGCCGGGCGGCGCCGCCATCGGCAAGTACGTCGCGCCGCGCGCGCTGCTGTGGTTCCGCATGGGCGCCGCCGTGACCTGGCTGTCCGGCGCGCTGTACCTGGCCATGGCGCCGCACCTGGGCTTCATCAACGCCTTCGCGCTGGGCCTGACGACCGGCAGCGTCCAGCACGCCACCATCGGCATGGGCGCCTGGCTCGGCACGATCATGCTGTTCAACGTCTGGGTCCTGATCTGGCCGAACCAGAAGAAGGTGCTGGGCCTGGTCCCGGCCACCGACGAGGAAAAGGCCAAGGCGCGCCGCACCGCGTTTCTCGCGTCGCGCACCAACGCCATGCTGTCGCTGCCGATGCTGCTGTTCATGGGCGCCGGGGCGCACGGGCTGCCGTTCTAGCCACGGTCCACGCCGTGCAGAAGCCCGGCTCCGCCGGGCTTCTTGTTTTTTGACTCGAGGAGATCACGATGGTCCGCCACTTTCTCAAGCTCAGCGATTTCACCGCCGACGAACTCAAGGCGCTCGTCGCCCGCGCGATCGAGCTGAAACGGCGGCGCGACCCGGCGTATCGCCCGTTCGTCGGCAAGACGCTGGCGATGATCTTCACCAAGAATTCCACGCGCACGCGCGTGTCGTTCGAGGCCGGCATGGCGCAGCTCGGCGGTCACGCCATCTTCCTGTCGCCGCGCGACACCCAGCTCGGCCGCAACGAGCCGCTGGCCGACACGGCGCGCGTGCTGGCGCGCATGTGCGACGCCATCATGGTGCGCAACGACTCGCAGGCGGACCAGGAGGAGATCGCCCGCCACTCGCGGGTGCCGGTGATCAACGGCCTGTCCGACCGGCACCACCCCTGCCAGCTGCTCGCCGACATCCAGACCTGGGTCGAGCACCGCGGCGACATCCGCGGCAAGACCGCCGCCTGGATCGGCGACGGCAACAACGTGTGCCAGTCGTGGATCGAGGCCGCCGCGCCGTTCGGCTTCAAGCTGCGCATCGCCACGCCCAAGGGCTACGAGCCGGACGCGACCCTGCTGGCGCGCAACGCCGCCGCGGTCGAGGTGATGCGCGGGCCGACCTTTGCCGCCAACGGCGCCGACCTCATCGTCACCGACACCTGGACCAGCATGGGCCAGGAGAAGGAGGAGCAGAAGCGCCTGGCGGCGTTCTCCTCCTACCAGGTCGACGCCGAGCTGATGGCGCGTGCCAAGCCCGACGCCCTGTTCATGCACTGCCTGCCGGCGCACCGCGGCGAGGAAGTGAGCGAAGAGGTCATGGAAGGCGTCCACAGCGTGGTCTGGGACGAGGCCGAGAACCGCCTGCACGCGCAGAAGGCGCTGCTGGAGTTTCTGCTCAAGGCGTAGAATGTCCGCCCCACCGACAACTGCGCGGCGCAACGTCCCGATGGAAGCGGAAAAAACCAGGATTCCCCGGGACGTGGACGCGGTCGTCGCGCACGCCCTGGAAGAGGACATCGGCAGCGGCGACGTCACCGCGCAGCTGGTCCCCGAAGACGTCGCGGTCGACGCCTTCGTGTTCGCGCGCGAGGCGGCGGTGATCTGCGGCCGCCCCTGGTTCGACCGCGTGTTCCAGGCGCTGGACCCGGCGATCGAGATCCGCTGGGAGGTCGAGGAAGGGGCGCCGATCAAGGCCGACCAGCGCCTGGTGGCGCTCAAGGGACGCGCGCGCGCCATCCTGACCGGCGAGCGCACCGCGCTGAACTTCCTGCAAACCCTGTCCGGCACCGCGACGCTGGTGCGCAAGTTCGTCGAGCGCGTGCGCGGCACCCAGGTCAAGATCGTGGACACGCGCAAGACCCTGCCCGGCCTGCGGCTGGCGCAGAAATACGCCGTGACCTGCGGCGGCGGCGTCAATCATCGCATCGGCCTCTACGACGGCATCCTCATCAAGGAGAATCACATCCACGCCGCCGGCTCGCTGACCAAGGCCATCGAGCAGGCGCGCAAGCTCGATACGACGCTGCCGCTGATGGCCGAGGCCGAGACCCTGGACGAGGTCAAGGAGGCGCTGGACGGCAAGGTCGACATCCTGCTGCTGGACGACTTCCCCACCCACCTGCTGTCCAAGGCGGTGGCGATGGCGCGCGAGTACCGCCGCTACAACAAGGCGTTCACGCTGATCGAGGCCTCCGGCGGCATCAACCTGTACAACGTGCGCGACATCGCCGACACGGGCGTGGACCGCATCTCCATCGGCGCGCTGACCAAGAACGTGCAGGCGGTGGACCTGTCGCTGCGCTTCACGCCGGAAGCGAGCGAGAAGCCGTCCGCAGCCGAGCGAAACCCGCGTCTAGCTCAGCGATAAGCTCGTCCGGGTCCTCCAGCCCGGCGTGGAAGCGCAGCAGCGGCCCCTCGTGCGGCCACTGCCGCCGCGCCGACTTCAGGTGCGCGGCCGGCACCGGGATCGCCAGGCTTTCGAAGCCGCCCCAGCTGTAGCCCATGCCGAACAGGCGCAGGCCGTCCAGCATCGCCTCCAGCGCCGCCTTCGGCACCGGCTTCAGCACCGCCGCGAACAGGCCGCAGGCGCCGCGGAAGTCGCGCCGCCACAGCGCGTGGCCGGGGAACTCCGCGAACGCCGGGTGCAGCACGCACTCCACCTCCGGCTGCCGCGCCAGCCAGCGCGCCAGCGCCAGGCCGGTCGCCTCGTGCCGCTTCAGGCGCACGTCCAGGGTGCGCAGGCCGCGCAGCGCCAGGAAGCAGTCGTCCGGGCTGGCGTAGACGCCCAGCGCCTGCGCCATGCCGCGCACCGGCTCGAAGCTGCGGGCATTGCAGGAGATGGTGCCGAGCATGGCGTCGGCGTGGCCGGCGATGTACTTGGTCGCGGCATGCACCACCACGTCGGCGCCCAGGGCCAGCGGGTTGCACAGCAGCGGCGTGGCCCAGGTGTTGTCGACCATGACCCAGGCGCCGCGCTCGCGCGCGGCCTGCGCGACGGCGGGGATGTCCTGGAACTCGAAGGTCAGCGAGCCGGGCGACTCCAGGATCACCAGGCGCGTGTTGGGCCGGAACTCGGCGGCGATGTCGCCGCCGGCGTCCGGGCGCACGTAGCTCGTCTCGACGCCGAAGCGCTTGAGCACGCCTTCGCAGAAGCGGCGCGTGGGGTCGTAGACGCAGTCCGCGGCCAGCACGTGGTCGCCGGCCCGCAGCAGCGCCAGCGCGGCCACGGTGATGGCCTGCAGCCCGGACGCGGCGACGACCGTGCCGGCCGCCCCTTCCAGGCGGCTGATCGCGTCCTGCAGCGCGAAGTGGGTGGGCGTGCCGAAGCGGCCGTAGAACACGCCGTCGTTGGGGTTGCGCGTCGCCTGCTCCAGCGCCGCCACCGTCGGGAACAGCACGGTGGACCCGCGGTAAACCGGCGTGTTGACCAGCCCTTCCTGGCGCCGCGGGTCGCGGCCGTGGTGGACGACATCGGTGGCCTTGCTCATGGGTGCTTGCCTTCGTTCGAGTTCGGCACTCATTATCGCCGTCATGTCCCTGTGGCTCGACTCGCTGCTTCTCGACGGCGCCGACCGCCTGTACTCGCTGCTGCCGCGGCGGCGTCCGCCGGCCGAGCGCCTGGCGGCCTGCAAGTTGATCTCGCACCGCGGCGAGCGCGACGACCGCACCGTGTTCGAGAACACCTACGCCGCCTTCGACCCACTGCGCGGCAGCGGCGTGTTCGGCATCGAGTTCGACGTGCGCTGGACCGCCGACCAGGTGCCGGTGGTGATCCACGACGCGACGCTGGAGCGGATGCACCTGGACCCGGCGCGCGTGCGCGACCTCACCTGGGACGAGCTGCGCCGGCGCCATCCGCAGGTCCCGGACCTGCACGGCCTGGTGCGGCGCTACTGCGGCGAGTTCCACCTGATGGTCGAGCTGAAGCGCGAGCCGCTGCCGGACCCGGAGCGGCAGCAGCGGCGCCTGCTGGAGGCGCTGGCGCCGGCGCTCGAAGCCGGGCGCTGCCACGTGATCTCGCTATGGCCGCCGATGTTCCGGTTCTTTCCGCGCCTGCCGCCCGCGCGCACGCTGGGCGTGGCGCGCACCAACGTCGACGAGATCAGCGCGGAGGCGCTGCAAAGCGGGCGCGGCGGGCTGACGACACAGTACATGTTCCTGCGCGAGCGCCACGTCCGCCACCACCATCAGGCCGGTCAGCGCGTCGGCAGCGGCTTCGTGCATTCGCGCTCGGTGCTGTTCCGCGAGCTGAACCGCGGCGTCGACTGGATCTTCACCAACCGGGCGCGCGCGATGCAGTGCCTACTGGACCGCCTGCGCGGCGCCGAGTAGGAAGTCGAGCACGACGCGGTTGTACGCCTCCGGCGCCTCCAGCGGCAGACCGTGGCGCGTGTCCGGGAAGCAGACGTAGCGCGCATTGGGCAAGGTCTCGGCGAAAGCCTCGATCTGGTCGCCCGGCATGTAGTCGTGCTCCGCGGCCAGGACCAGCACCGGCATCGTCAGCTCGGCGAGGCGCTCGCGCACCGACCAGCGCGCGATGGCGCGGATCGTGGCGACGTAGGCGCTCTTGTCGTTCTGCGCGCG
Organism: Gammaproteobacteria bacterium; assembly: GCA_016182805.1. Taxonomy (GTDB): domain Bacteria; phylum Pseudomonadota; class Gammaproteobacteria; order Nevskiales; family Nevskiaceae; genus JACPFV01. Next base: position 46,397 of record JACPFV010000011.1, on the reverse strand, counting down.
CCGGCGCGCCACGCGCTCGCGCAGCTCCGCCTGGCTCGGCTTGGGGAACAGCTTGAGCGCGACGCGGGTGGAAAGCCGGCGCGGCCCGGATGCGTTCATCAGCAGCAGGCGCGTCCACATCAGCCAGCGCTTGGCCAGGGTGTCGGGCTGAAAGCTCGGCAAGGTGTTGGACAGCACCAGCCGCGGCACCCGGCCGGGCCGGTCCAGCGCCATCTGCATCGCCACCGCGCCGCCCATCGAATAGCCGAGCAGCAGCGGCCGCTCGAGCCGAGCAGCAGCGGCCGCTCGACGCGCAGGTGGTCGAGCAGACCCCACAGGTCGCGCGCGAACCGCGGCACGCTGTACTCGCCGGCACGGTCGCTGGCGCCGAAGCCGCGCAGGTCCGGCGCGATCACGCGGAAGTGCCGGCCGAACGCCGGCACCTGGTACTCCCAGTCCTGGTGGCTGGAGCCGAGCCCGTGGATCAGGACCAGCGGCGGCCCGTCGCCGTCGGTGTGGTAGTAGAGCCTCGCGCCGTCCGCCCGGTAGACGCCCATCCGTCAGTTCCAGCGCGTACTGACGGCCGGACGGCAGAAGCAGTGTGCGTACACGCCGCGCGGATCGTCGATCCAGGCAAAGTGGCGCGCGACGCGCTCGACCGGGCGCAGCACCGCCTCGGCGGCGCCCAGCGAGCCGAACAGCGACAGCCGCGCCTCGCCGGCAAAGCGGATCAGCGCCTCGATCGGCAGCTCTTGCGGCGGCTGGATCTCCTCCAGCCGGTACTCGCCCTCCTGCAGGTTCGCCAGGCGCGCCGCGGCCGCCACGGCGCCATCCAGGCCGCCGATCTCGTCCACCAGGCCCAGGACCTTGGCGTCCTCGCCGCTCCACACCCGGCCGCGCGCGATCCGGTCGACCGTCTCGCGCGGCAGCTCGCGACCGCTGGCGACGCCGTCGATGAAGCTGCGGTAGCCGAACTCGATCTGCGACTGGATGATGCGCGCGGCGTCCGGCGCGATCGGCCGGTCGCCGCGGAAGGCGCCGGCCAGCGGCGTGGTGCCCAGGCCGTCGGTATGGATGCCGAGCTTCTCCAGCGGCTTGTGGAAGGTGGGCCACAGGGCAAAGATGCCGATCGAGCCGGTGATCGTGGTGTCGTGCGCCCAGATCTCGTCGGCGTCCATCGACACCCAGTAGCCGCCGGAGGCAGCGACCGAGGACATCGAGGCCACCACCGGCTTGCCGGCCTCCTTCAGCGCCCGCACCTGGCGGCGGATCCGTTCCGAGGCGTACACGCTGCCGCCGGGCGAGTCCACGCGCAGCACGACCGCATCCACCGCCTCGTCGCGCCGCGCCTCGTCCAGCAGGTCGGCGATGGTGTCGCCGCCGGCCAGGCCCGGCTGGCTGTCGCCGTCGACGATCTCGCCCTGCACCACCACCAGCGCCACGGTATGGTCCGGCGCCGGCTTCTCGTGCCGCTCGCGCTGGAGCGCGTGCAGGTAGCGGGTGTGGTGGATCTGGCGGAAGCTGCCGTGGTCCTCGTCCATCCCGACCACCGCACCGACGCGCGTGCGGAACTGGTCCAGCGTCTCCAGCGCGTCGACCAGGCGCGCGTCGCGCGCGTACGCCGCGGCGTGGCCGCCGGCCTGCGCCAGGCCATCGGCCATGCCGGACACGAACCGGTCCACCGCGCCGTCCGGCAGCTTGCGCGCCCGGGCGATCTCGCCGCCGAAGCGGCGCCAGAGGTCGCCGAGCCATTCGGCATTGGCCTGGCGCGCCTGCTCGGACATGTCGTTGCGCTCGAACGGCTCGACCGCCGCCTTGTACTCGCCGACGCGGAACACGTTGATCTCGACGCCGAGCTTGTCGAGCGCGTCCTTGAAGTAGTAGTCGTAGACGCCGAAGCCGAGCAGCTCGACGCTGCCCATCGGGTCGAGCGAGACGTGGTCGGCCTGCGCCGCGACCAGGTAGTGCCCCTGCTCGTAGTACGGCCCATGGGCGTAGACCGGCTTGCCCGACTCGCGGAAGCGCCGCACCGCCGCCGCCAGCTCGTCGAGCTGCGGCAGGCCGGCCGCCCACAGCTGGTCCAGCTTGACCACGGCCAGCGCAATGCGCGGGTCGCGCGCGCCCTCGTCGAGCGCCTCCACCAGGTCGCGCACGCGCGTCTGCGAGGGCTGCTCGCCGGACAATTCCTCCAGGAACAACTGGCCGGCGTCGCGGTCCACGGTTTCGACCAGCTCGCCGGTGGGATAGATCACCAGCGCGACGTTGCGCTCGACCTTGATCGGCGGCCCGCCGCGCAGCGCCATCCAGGCCACGGCCAGCAGCAGCACCAGCGACAGGATCACGATCGCACGGTAGAGGCCGACGACAATGGACCAGAGCCCGCCGAACAGCCGGCCCAGGAAGGATTTCTTGGTCGAGGTCATAAAAAGGAAGGAGCCGCGATGGGCGGCGATTCAGTTGCCGGTATGGTAGCGCGCCGCGTGCTCCGCGCGCGCAGGGCCTATATGCATCGCCTATTGTAACGATAGAAATATTTGCTTTGATCTATCGATTCGCGCTTCCTAGAATTCCGGCACTTCTTCCCCCCCACGGATCGCACAAGGAGACGAGTCATGTCAGTTCTGGTTGGACGCAAAGCCCCGGATTTCACCGCCGCCGCCGTGATGGGCGACGGCAGCATCAAGGAGGACTTCAAGCTCGCCGACTGCAAGGGCAAGCCGGTCGTCCTGTTCTTCTGGCCGCTGGACTTCACGTTCGTGTGCCCGTCCGAGATCATCGCGCACGAGCACCGGCGCAAGGCCTTCGAGGAGCGCGGCGTGCAGCTTATCGGCGTGTCGATCGACTCGCAGTTCACGCACTACGCCTGGCGCCAGACGCCGGTGAACAAGGGCGGCATCGGCGAGATCGGCTTCCCGATGGTCGCCGACGTCAAGCACGAGATCGTGAAGGCTTACGGCATCGATCATCCCGAAGCCGGCGTCGCCTTCCGCGCCTCGTTCCTGATCGACAGGAACGGCGTGGTCCGCCACCAGGTCGTCAACGACCTGCCGCTGGGCCGCGACGTGGACGAGATGCTGCGCATGGTCGACGCGCTCCAGTTCAACGAGCAGCACGGCGAGGTCTGCCCGGCCGGCTGGGAGAAGGGCAAGCCCGGCATGAAGGCCAGCGCCAAGGGCGTCGCCGAGTACCTCGAAAAGCACGCGACCAAGCTGTAACGCGCCGATCGGGCGAAGGGCTGGAGCGGGGACACTCGCCCTCCCTTCGCCTTTTTTTGTACCCTTCGCGCTTTCCCCACGCCCTACGACGATGCCTATCTATCACCGTCTCATCATCCTTGGCTCCGGCCCCGCCGGTTACACGGCGGCGGTCTACGCCGCGCGCGCCAACCTCAAGCCGGCGCTCATCACCGGCCTGGAGCAGGGCGGCCAGCTCATGACCACCACCGACGTGGACAACTGGCCGGGCGACGTCGAGGGCCTGCAAGGACCGGCGCTGATGGAGCGCATGCGCCGGCACGCGGAGCGTTTCGAGACGGCGGCGATATACGACCACATCCACCAGGTCGACCTGAAGTCGCGCCCGTTCCGGCTCAAGGGCGACCAGGGCGAATACACCTGCGACGCGCTGATCGTCGCGACCGGCGCCTCGGCGAGGTACCTCGGCATCCCCAGCGAGCAGACCTTCCGCGGCAAGGGCGTGTCGGCCTGCGCGACCTGCGACGGCTTCTTCTACCGCGGCCAGGACGTTGCCGTGATCGGTGGCGGCAACACCGCGGTCGAGGAGGCGCTGTACCTCGCCAACATCGCGCGCAAAGTCACCATCGTGCACCGCCGCGACAAGTTCAAGGGCGAGAAGATCCTGCACGACAAGCTGTTCAAGAAGGCCGCCGAAGGCAAGGTCGAGATCGTGTGGAACGCCACGCTCGACGAGATCCTCGGCAACGACGGCGGCGTCACCGGCGCGCGCCTCAAGAACGTGGCGACCGGCGCGACGCGCGAAATCGCCGTCACCGGCGTGTTCATCGCCATCGGCCACCAGCCCAACACGCAGATCTTCGAAGGCCAGCTCGACATGGCCGGAGGCTACCTCAAGGTCCACAGCGGTACCGACGGCAACGCCACCGCCACCAGCGTGCCCGGCGTGTTCGCCGCCGGCGACGTGATGGACCACGTCTACCGCCAGGCGATCACTTCCGCCGGCACCGGCTGCATGGCGGCGCTGGACGCCGAGAAATATCTGGATAAGCTGTCCGTCCCCGCCTGAACGGATTCGAACGATGACCACCGGCACACGCGCGGTGAAGATGCGGCTGTATTGCAGCAAGACTTCGCCGTACTCGCGCAAGGTACGGATGGCCGTCGACGAGCTGGGGCTGACCGACGCGGTCGAGGAAGTGCTGGTCGACCCGTTCGGCCCGACGCAGGAATTCCTCACCGCCAACCCGCTGGCCAAGATCCCGACGCTGGTCAACGAGCGCGGCGACGCGCTGCCCGACAGCCGGCTGATCCTGGAATACCTCGCCAGCCGCTATCCCGGCCTGACGCCGCTGCCGCGCGGCCTCAGGCGCTGGGAGGTGCTGCGCCGCAGCCAGCTCGCCGACGGCGTGATCGACGCCGCGGTCGCCACGGTCCTGGAAAAGCGCCGGCCCGAGGGCATCCGTTACACGCCGTGGCTGGACCGCCAGGCGGCCGCGATCCAGCGCGCGCTCGACGCGCTCAATACCGAGGCCTCGTTCCTCGCCGCCGAGCGCCCCGGCGTCTGCGAGATCACCTGCGGCGCGGCCCTGGCCTACCTCGATTTCCGCCTGCCGTACCTGGAGTGGCGCAAGAACCGCAACGCGCTGGCCGATTGGCTCGGCGCGTTCCAGCAGCGCCCCTCGATGCAGCGGACGCAGCCGTCCCCGCAGTAGCCGCTGCGGGTGGCCGCGCCGCCCACCGAGCGATGGAAGCCTGGATCCTTCAGCACGAGCCGGCGATTCGCCTGACCGCCTTCGCGGCGGTGCTGCTGACCGTGGGGCTGGCCGAACGGCTATGGCCGCGGCGGCCGGCCGGGGACCCGCGCCTGCGGCGGTGGCTCATCAATCTCACGATCATGGCGCTTGGCACCGCGCTGCTGCGCCTTGCGGTACCCGTGCTCGCCGTCGGCGCCGCCCTGGCCGCGCGCGAGGCCGGCTGGGGACTGTTCAACCGCCTGCCCCTGCCCGCCGGCGTCGAACTGGCCGCGGCCGTGCTGCTGCTGGACCTGGCGATCTACGGCCAGCACCGCTACATGCACGCCAGCCCGCTGTTCTGGCGCCTGCACCGCATGCACCACTCGGACCTCGACTTCGACACCAGCACCGGCGTGCGCTTCCACCCGCTGGAGATCGTCGTTTCGATGGCCTACAAGATCGCGGTGGTGACCGCTCTGGGCGCCTCCGCCCCCGCCGTCGTCGCGTTCGAGCTGCTGCTCAACGCCACCTCGCTGTTCAACCACGGCAACCTGCGCATCCCGCCCTCCGCCGACCGCTGGCTGCGCCTGCTCGTGGTGACGCCGGACATGCACCGCGTGCATCACTCGGTCCACCGGCACGAGACCGACAGCAATTTCGGCTTCAACTTCCCCTGGTGGGACCGCGCGTTCCGCACCTACCGCGCCCAGCCGCGGGACGGCCACGGCGGCATGGCCATCGGCCTGCCGCAGTTCCGCGCCGCCCGCGACCAGACGCTGTGGCGCCTGCTGGCGCAGCCCGCGGCGCAATGACCGGCGCCGGCCGTACACTGGCCGTCCCGCCGCCGCGCTTCGCACCGAAAGGAGAGCACGCATGACCTCCGCCGGACCCGACACCGTTGCCGTCGAGCGCCGCCCGCCCCTGCTGCACGTCCGCATCGACCGGCCGGCGGTGCGCAACTGCGTGGACGGCCCCACCGCGCGGGCGCTGGCCGCGGCGTTCCGCGATTTCGACGCGGACCCCGAGCTGAAAGTCGCCATCCTGTCCGGCGCCGGCGGGCACTTCTGCGCCGGCGCCGACCTCAAGGCGGTCGCCGGCGGCGACCCCGCGCGCGCCAACCGCGTCGACGCGCAGGGCGATGGGCCGATGGGGCCGACGCGCATGCAACTGTCCAAGCCGGTCGTCGCCGCGGTGTCCGGCTACTGCGTCGCCGGCGGCCTGGAGCTGGCGCTGTGGTGCGACCTGCGGGTGGCGGACGAGACCGCCGTGTTCGGCGTGTTCTGCCGCCGCTTCGGCGTGCCGCTGATCGACGGCGGCACGGTGCGGCTGCCGCGCCTGATCGGCATGAGCCGCGCCCTCGACCTGATCCTGACCGGGCGCCCGGTGGACGCGCGCGAGGCGCATCGCATCGGCCTGGCCAACCGGCTGGTCCCCGCCGGCCAGGCGCCGGCCGAAGCCGAGAAGCTGGCGCTGGAGATCGCCGCGTTTCCGCAGGCGTGCATGCGCGGCGACCGCCGCAGCGCCTGCGAGCAGTGGGACTTGAGCGAGGCGGAGGCCATCGCCAACGAGTTCCGCCACGGCAGGGCGACGCTGGCCTCCGGCGAGACGCTGGCCGGCGCCGCGCGCTTCACTTCCGGCCAGGGCCGCCACGGCCGGTTCTGACCGATCGGCCTCGCCATGGACGGCAGAACCGCTTCATTCAAGAGCCCGCGCTTCGCGAGCACCGCTCGCCCGACCCTGGCGGTATTCGCCAGGCGGCAAGCCGGTCCAGGCCTTGAACGCCGCCGTGAAGGAGGTCTGTTCGGCGTAGCCCAGCAGCAGCGCGACGTCCATCAAGCTTAGGCTGGGGTCGGCGAGATAGTGCAGCGCCAATTCGCGCCGCAGCTGGGTAAGCAGCTCGCCGAGCGACGCGCCCTCCGCCTGCAATCGGCGCCTCAGCGTGCGTTCGCTCAGGCCCAGGGCGCGGGCGATTTCGGCCGCGGTCGGCGCCTGACGAGGCAGACGCTGGCGTATCGCGCTCACGACGCGCGCCGCGAGGCCGGCGCCGCGCAGGTCGCGCAACTGCGTCTCGGCCTGGCGCTCCATCAGGCCGCGCAACTGCTCATCGTGCTGCACCAGCGGCTGGGCCATCAGGCGAACGTCGAAAGTCAGGGCGTTGTCGGCGGCCTCGAAGCGCAGCGGGCAGCCGAAGAAGCCTTCGTACTCGGCCCGCTTCGCCGGCGGCGCGTGCTGGAAGCGGGCCTCGCGCAGTTCGCCGCGCACTCCGGCGATCCAGCGTCCGAAGCTGAGCCAGCCGGCGACGATGGCCTCGTTGACCGGCCGCATGCGGCTGCGGTCGGAAAGACCCGAGCGCCAGGTCACGCAGACCTCTCCCGCCCGACTCCGGACCGTAGTGGTGCCGCCGTCGTAGACCACGGCCTCGTAGCGCGGAATCAACATCACCGCCTCGCCGAGAGTGCCGCAGCTCATCGCGGCATAGCCCAGGGCGCTGAAGGTCCGCGGCCGCGCCTGCATGCCCATGTGCAGACCGATCAGGTCGTCGCCGGAGAGTTCGCGCGCGGCGTCGAACAGGCGCAGCAGGCCGGACACGTCCAGCCGCCACGCGGGGTCCGCCAGTTGCACGGGACCGATCGTGGCCCGCGCGAGGACCGCGCCGCGATCGGCGCCCTGGGCGACGGCGGTATCCACCAGGGCGCGCGCATAGGCGGCCGAGACCGAGCCCAGCGCCGAGCGGCCCTGGCCGGATTCCCCAAGCGTTTGGCCGTCCTTCATTACGGCTCGCCTTGCGCCTTGAATAGAGTAGGAGTCGAGACTTCCATCGTAGAGCCTGCACCATGCTGCCCGCCGAATCCGCAGCCCGCGCGCTCGCCATCTTGCGCGACCCGGCCCAGTTCAAATGGTATGCGATCCCGCTGTTTCTGCTCGTGCTGTACGTCTACGCACAACAGGTGCAGGCGCGTCGCTGGCCGGTGGTGCTGGGCGGCCTCGCCTTCTGGTTCATGGACTGGATCAATGAGATCTGGAACGCCCTGGTGTTCCACTTCAGCCAGTTCGCGCCGGTCTGGGGCGCGCCGGGTGACACGGCCGGGCTGATCCTGATCGGCCTGAATGTCGAAATCTGCCTGATGTTCGCCGTGCTGGGCGTCACTTCGGTCCTGCTGCTGCCGGCGGACCGCAAGCTGAAAATCCTCGGCATCAACAACCGGCTGCTGTTCGCGGCGGTCAACTCCGCGCTGGCCGTGGCGGTGGAATGCGGGCTCAATGCCGTCGGCGCCCTGACCTGGGAATACGCCTGGTGGAACACCGGATTCCCGTATCCGGTGTTCCTGATCGGCTATATGCCGTTCTTCCTGGTCGCCTACTGGGTGCACGATCGGCCCAGCACCGGCCAGCAGGGGCTGGCAGTGGCGATGCTGGGCACCGTGGTGGCCGCGAGCCTGTTGCTGTTCGGCCCGGTCTTGGGCTGGATTTGATGCGGAGAATGAAACCGATGCGCACCCTGCCCGCGTTTATGCTCTGCGCCGGCCTGCTGGCCGCCTGCGGCAGCCATGAGTCGCCGATGGACGGAACCGGCGCAAGCGGGCCTTTCGTCACCGGCCCCGACGCGCCGTTCGCCACCCGCGCCGATCGGGATGCCGAACTGCCGCCCTGCATCCTGCCCACCGGCACCATCGGCATAACCGACCAGGTGGTGGACCCAGTGCCCATTCCCGACCGCGGCAACGGCCTGGCTGCCGATGCCGCCGGCGACGCACCGTCCGGTCTGCCGTCGCAGGTCGCGCTGCGCACCGATACCGAGACCTACAACCGGCGCTACCAGTTCGCCCTGCGCGAAGGGCGGATCTGGTTCAAGTCCAACACCGCCTTCACCGGCATCGTTCAGCCCTGGGCCGCGCTGAGCCTGCCCGAGTGTCTGGTCGACACGCTGATCGGCATCGCGGCGGACGACGACGAGCTGATCGCGATCCGCGCCGACGGCGGCATCTACGGCATGGACAACGCCTTCAAGGACTACCTGCTGTTCAACTGGAGTTCGCGCTGGGGACCGCCGTTCTGGAGCGGCACGGGCTACCGGCTTCCGACCGATTATCTGGCCTGGACGTGGACGGTGATCTCGCCGGCCGAAGACCGGAATTGGACCGACCCCGCCGGCAACAAGCACAACATCGGCGACTTCAAGGTATCGCACATCTGGATGCTGCGCGAAGGCGGCCAGCGCTACACCTACATCGATCCCTGGCTGCCGCGCGACGACAGCTACGAGATGTGCGGACCGAAGCGCGGGCGGTTCCGCGGCGTGAACCTGTCCAGCAGCGGCTCGACCCTCTTCACCGTCAACCGCTACGGCGACCTCTATACGCGCCACTACGACTTCGACCTCTGCGGCGCGGACGACGTGTTCTTCGACTATTCGTACGAGGATCAGCGCGGCGTCGCCAACCCCGCCATCCAGTTGCCGACCTTCGACTGGCTGCAGCAGCCCAAGGTGCCCGGCGCGATCACGCACAACATCGGCGTGCACAAGATCGGCACGGACATGCAGCACCGCATCCTGCGCGTGGAGGGCCTGGACGCCGCCGGCCACGCCGGTTACTGGGAAAAGGAATACCAGGACCTGGACGCGCGCGCCTGGACGTTCACGCGCACCGACCGGCCGCTGCGCGGCACCATCCTCGACAACCGGCCCTACGACAGCTCGCTGGACGATGCCGGTCCCGGCGAAGACGCCTATTACGCGCGAAACATGGACAAGCTGTCGGCACTGGCGCGGCGCGAGCACGTCGAGGGCGATGACGACTGGGCGGGCGAGATGCTCGACTTCAACTTCTATTGCCCGCCGACGCAACTGCGCATCCATCTGTCGCCGACGGAGCGCCTGGACCTGATCCTGCACAGCACCGATACGATCCGCCAGACCGAGCGGGCGCGCGGTCTTGATGAGAATCCGCGGCCCTTCCTGGGCAACATCGAGATCCCCGCGGAAACCTTTGCGCGGCTTGACACCCTGCCGCCGAAGTCGCGGGAATTCATCCAGCTCTACCTGAAGGGCAAACGATTCACCGACGTGGATCTCAGTGGGGTCACCGATGCAATCGCGGTTACGACCTTTGGCTGGGAATTCGGCAAACGCTGAGGAGCCCGGCGCTGCCGCTCAGCGCACAGCGCGCCGGTAGTCCATCGGACTTGACCCGTGAGCGGCGCGAAAGCTTGCAGAGAGGTGGCTTTGGGTGCTGAAGCCGCACTCCGCCGCGATGTGCGATATGGGGAGCGTCGTCGTTGCCAGGAGCTTGCGCGCTTGCTCCAGGCGAACACCATGCACATAGCGATGGAGCGGGAGTTTCATGGCGTCGTGAAAGATGCGACGAAAGTGCGCCAGGCTGACTCCCGCCTGGCGCGCGAGTGCCTCAGCCGAGAGGTCGGCCGCTGGCTTCTCGTGAATGCGATTGAGCGCTGCCTGCAGCCGCGAGAAGTGCACGTGACGTGGATTGATACCTGCCGTCGTAGGCGTGGTCAGCACCCGAAAGGCCTGTTCCAGCATCACGTCGGCCAGGCGTGGCATGAAGCCGACATCTGCGCCGTTCCCTTTCTGGAGCTCGTCGACCAGTTGCTTCGCGGCGGCCCACACCAGTGAATCAGCGAACGTGAGGGGCGCAGTGCGCGCACGTGCCAGGACTGAAAGGCGTTGTTGCGGTCCGCGATCCTGCCTCAGGAAATAGAAGACGGCGAAGTCAATCGTCGTCGAGTAGTGCCAGTGCGTGCGCACTCCCGCAGGTACGAGCAAGGACTGCGCCGGGAGGTGCGTGCTACGCCACCGGTCGCGTTCTCCCTCCCGCACGCGGCCTCCACCCAATTGAGTGACCAGCCCGGCGCACGGCAACCCTGCAATCGTCCGTTCGATGTCCTGAAACAGGTAGCGCTCGGCATACAGCGCGGACTCGCCATCGATCAGTCCCTCGATCAGTGGCCTGTGCCCAAGCTGCTTTCGGACTGCATTCCAGACTTCCCTTGCCACGACCGGCCTCCTCTCGGGTGATGATCGGATTCTGACAAAAATGCGCGCCGTTGCCGACAGCGAGGCTTCCGGCGGCGGACCAGAATCCACTCAATGCGATGCGCTGAGAGAGGAGATCGGACGTGCGACTGAACAAGGATTTGGTGCTGCCGCTTGCCAGCCTCACCGGGTTCGAGGTACCGCTGACCGGCGAGGAAGCGGCCATCCAGACGGGCATGCACCGCTTCGCGAAGGAAGTCCTCCGGCCTGTGGGTCGAGAGCTGGACAAGCTGACGGCCGAGCAGGTCGTCGCCCCAGGCTCGCCGCTCTGGACGGTCTTCGGCGAGTTTTCAAAGCTCGGCTTCGATCCCGCCCTGCTGGCCCAGCTGCCTCCCGACGTGGCGATCCGTATCGAGTCGCTGGTCGGTGAGGAGCTCGGGTGGGGAGACTCGGGCCTGGGCGTCTCGCTGGCGGTCGCCGACTTTCCGCGCCAGATGGCGCTGGCGGCACAGAAGCCGGAGCTGGTCGAACTGTGCGCCGGAAAGATCGGCTGCTGGATGATCACGCATCCCGACAAGGGCAGTGACACCCATGTCTTCGACATGCGACGCGACTGGCCGGAGAACCGGCCGGGCAACAAGGGGAACCTGTGGGGGACGATTTCCGGCGACGAGATCGTCATCAAGGGGCAGTGCTCCGCCTGGGTGTCGAACGGGGCGATCGCCCAGGTGGCCCTCGGCTACATTGGCGCCGACTACGGCGACGGCTTTTATGACGCCGAGGGACTCCCCAGAGGCATGACGGTGATGATCCCGCTCGATCGTCCCGGCGTGTCGCGCGGCAGGCCTCTGGAAAAAATCGGCCAGCGCGCGCTCCCTCAGGGGGAGATCTACTTCGACAACGTCCGGATCCCGAAGCGCTTTGCGCTGGCGCTGAGGGACGAGTACTACGGAAACCTTGCGTCGGCGTGGTCCTACGCCGGCACCCACATGTCGCAGCTGTTCACCGGCGTCGCCCGGGCCGCCTTCGAGCTGGCGCTGCAGTACTGCCATGAGCGGCGGCAAGGCGGGCGACTGCTCATCGACCATCAGCTCACGCGCTTTCGGCTCGGCGACATGCTCCGCCGGGTTGAGGCCGCGCGCGCCGTCGCGCGTCGGTCGCTGACCTACGCGCGCCTCTCGCCGAACACGCATCCCTACGTCACCGCCGCAGCCAAGGTTACCGTGACGGAGGAGGCCATGAAGGTCGTCACCGAGGCGTTTCAGCTGCTCGGCGGTGCCGGGATTTCTCGTGAGTATCCGATCGAGAAGATTTTCCGCGATGCACGCGTTGCCCTGATTGAGGACGGCGAGAACCAGATCCTCACCACCCGTCTCGGGTTGCTCGCCCAGCAGCTGTATGCCGAAGGCTGGGCGCAGGGCTGAATCGCACTTCGATAACCGAGGAGAACATCATGGCGAAGTATCCCGTCGTCGTTTACGGCGCCAGCGGCTTCACCGGCATGCTGATCATGGACTGGCTGATCGACCAGCAGATTCCGTTCACGGCGGTGGCGCGCAACGCGGGTCGGGTCAAGGAGATGATGGCCCAGCGGGTGGTCCGGCTCGAGTCGGCGACCTACGAGATCGTCCAGGCCGAGCACAGCGTCAGTGCGCTGACCCAGGCGTTCAAGGGCGCGAAAGTCGTCTGCAATACCGTCGGCCCGTTCATCAACTTCGGGCTGGTCGCGGTGGAGGCCGCACTGAAGGCCGGGTGCCACTACCTCGACACGTCCGGCGAACAGGCCTACGTGCGCTCGGTCCGCGATGGCTTCGGGGAGATCTACCGACAGGCGGGCCTCCTCGTGTCGCCGTCCCTCGCCTACATGTACACATTCTCGGAGATTGCCGCCGAAATCGCGCTGGAAACCCCCGGGATCGACGTGCTCGAGACGGCAACGCTTTGCCGCGGCCCGCGCTTCGCCGCTTCTGGAGTCACCGTCGGCTCGACCGCCTCGATCTTCGAGCTCTACCGCCAGGAGGCCTGCTACCTGTGGGAGAAGCAGCTGGTGCCGCATGCCTATGGCACCACAGTCAACATCGTTGACCAGAACTTCGTGCAACCGGTCTTTTCCCTACCTTGGGGCGGCACGTCGCTGCCGGTCTATTTCCAGCACGACGCGCGAGTGCGCTCCTGCACGTCTTATGTGGGTTTCTACGATAACGACGTGATGAAGCTGGTCCACTCGCTCGGCGCCAAGTGGGATGCCGAATACAAGAAGCTGCCGAAAGAGCAGCAGAACGTAGTCATCAAGAGCATGGTCGATTCCACGACGCCGTCGATGCCGCCGCGCGAGCGCACCACGGCGCAGCGCACGGTCGATTTCGCCGTCGGTCGCGGTCAGCTCGCCGCAGTGCGAGCCACGGTGCACGGCGTCACGTCGTACATCTCCACTGGCGCTGTCCAGTGCGCCGGCGCGATGAAGCTGCTTGACAACGACACGGCCAAGGTCGGATTCGCTTCGGGGTCCAAGGCTTTCGGTCACCGCTACCTGCTCGGCTTCCTCGAACAGCGAGGCCTGGCGCGGGCTTCCGTGCAGCAGCTCTGAGAGCCAAGCGGCATGGCCATCATCGATTTCTTCGATCGCGGCTGGCGCATCAATCCCAGCGGTGCCGCGTACATCCAGGATGATCGCACCTACCGCTTCGACGAGGTGGGCGAGCTGTCCTGCCGCATTGCCAACGGCCTGCTTGCCGCGGGCTACGCGAAAGAGACCAAGGGCGCGGTCTGGGCGGGAAACGATGTCACTGCCTGGATCTGCACGCTGGGGCTCTGGCGAGCGAACATGTGCTGGATCCCGGTCGGTGCCAGGAATCCACCAGCGGAGAACCTGTCGCTGCTGGAGGAGTTCGACTGCGAGATCCTGTTCTTCCAAAAGTCCTTCGCATCCGTCATTGCCGACCTGAAGACGAAGCTGCCGAAAGTCAGGCTGTGGGTCTGCATCGACGGGCAGGCCACGGAGGTCCCCGGGTCGGTGCCGCTCGAAACGTGGGTGCAGGAGCATCCGGCGACCAAGCCCAACGTCGCCGTCGACATGGACGACGTCATTCTGCTTTCGGCCACCGGCGGAACGACCGGCAAGCCGAAAGGCGTCATGAACACACACCGGTCGGCGCAGACCTTTTGTGGCCACTTCATGATGTCGTGTTACTACGGGGCCGAAGAGCCGATCGTCAACCTCGCCGCTGCACCCATGACACACACCGCTGGCCTCCTGTCCGTGCCGTGCACGGCTCGAGGCGGGACTGTTGTCGTCGTCACCAAGCCCGATCCCGCGGTGCTGCTCGCTGCCATCCCGAAACATAAGGTCACCGAGCTCTTCCTGCCGCCGACGGTGATCTATCGCCTCCTCGATGTTCCCGACCTGGACAAGAAGGTTGACTTCACATCGCTCAAGTACCTGATGTATGGCGCGGCGCCGATGTCGGTCGAGAAACTGAAGCAGGCGCTCCAGGTCATCGGTCCAGTGATGATGGGTGGCTACGGCCAGACCGAGTGTCCGGCATCGATTGCCTACCTCTCGCCGGGCGAGCACTTCACCGACGGGCAACCTGCCTCCGATGAGCGCCTGGCTTCCGTCGGTAGGCCGAACCCGCTCATCGGCGTCGAGATCCTGGATGACGCCGGCTCGATCCTGCCGACCGGCAAGACCGGCGAGATCTGTGTGCGCGGCGACCTGGTGATGAAGGGCTACTACAAAGCGCCGGACAAGACGGCAGAAGCGATACGCAACGGCTGGCTGCACACCGGCGACATCGGTCATCTCGACGCGCACGGGTACCTGCACATCACCGATCGCAAGAAGGACATGATCATCAGCGGCGGATTCAACGTCTATCCCAGCGAGGTCGAGCAGGTGCTGTGGAGTCATCCCGCCATACAGGACTGCGCGGTGATTGGTGTCCCGCACCCCGACTGGGGCGAGTCGGTCAAGGCGGTGGTCGAGCTGAACAAGGGCAAGCAGGTGTCCGAGGAAGAACTCATCGCGCTGTGCAAGGACCGTCTCGGGTCGGTGAAGGCTCCGAAGTCCGTCGATTTCATCGACGCGCTTCCACGCAGCGCGGTTGGCAAGGTCCTGAAGAAGGACTTGCGCGACCGCTACTGGCGCGATCAGGGACGGCGGATCTAGCCATGGGGTGCCCGCGTCAGCAGTGTCAATTCCGGGACAAGGTCGTGGTCATCGCCGGTGCTGGCTCCGGCATCGGACGTGCATTGGCGCGACAACTGGCAGTTCGCGGTGCGCGACTGGCGTTGTCGGATATCAACCGCAGCGCGCTCGACGAGACCGTGCGCTCGCTGGCCCAGTGCGACGTCCGCGCATATGTGTTCGACGCGTCGTCGCGCAAGGCGTTCTTCGATCACGCCGACCAGGGTCACATGGCCAAGGCCATGTTCTGGATCGCGCGACTGTTTC
Organism: Gammaproteobacteria bacterium; assembly: GCA_016182805.1. GTDB lineage: Bacteria > Pseudomonadota > Gammaproteobacteria > Nevskiales > Nevskiaceae > JACPFV01. The sequence goes on along the minus strand of JACPFV010000011.1, from coordinate 31,043 downwards.
CCGATGCCTATCCGGCTCTGATGCGGCGCCTGACGGCATAGGCCATGTTCTGGATCGCGCGACTGTTTCCCGATGCCTATCCGGCTCTGATGCGGCGCCTGACGGCATAGTCCCTCGATCGAGCCATGGGTGACATCTACATCGCGGGAATCGCCATGACCGTGTTCGGTCGCCACCACGAGCGGCCCTTGCACGATCTGGCCGGCGAAGCGCTGAATGGCGCGCTCGCGGACGCCGGCTGCAAGACGAAAGACCTGGAAGTGGCCTACTACGCCAGCGTGACGAATGGTCCGCTGCAGGGTCAACTCTCGATCCCCGGGCAGGTCGTGTTCAGCAAGATCGGGATCGAGGGCATCCCGGTCTTCAACGTCGAGAACGCGTGCGCGTCAGGCAGCTCCGCCTTTCACCTGGCCGTGCAGAGCCTCAAGGCCGGCGCCTGCGATGTCGCGCTGGCGCTCGGCGCGGAGAAGATGAACATTCCCGACAAGGCCAAGGCGATGGCGCTCTTCGACGCCGGATGGGACGTATCGCGTGCCGACGAGAACTATCGGACGCTGGTCAGGATGGGCGAAGGAGTCGAGCCGCCAGCGAACAGCGAGTCGGACAAGCCCTATAGCCGATTCATGGCGATCTACGCTGCCCTGTGCCGGCACCACATGAAAGCTTGGGGGACGACGCAGCGCCAGATTGCCGCGGTGTCGGCCAAGAACCACGGCCACTCCACCAACAACCCCTACTCGCAGTTCAGGAAGCGTTTCAGCGTCGACGAGGTGCTCGCAGCCGCTCCGATCACCTATCCGCTGACGTTGCCGATGTGCGCGCCCCTCACGGACGGTGCAGCCGCCGTCGTCGTTTGCACCGAGGCTGGGCTCAAGCGCATCGGCGCCCGCCGTGAGCGAAGCGTGAGGGTGCTGGCAAGCGTCCTGCGCAGCTTCACGAATCGTCCACTCGACCGGCCCGATCTCAGCGTCGGCCACCTGACGGCCAGGCAGGCCTACGAAGTTGCGGGACTTGGTCCGAGCGACATCGACGTCGCCGAGGTGCACGACGCCAGTGCCATGGGAGAAATCATCCAGGTGGAGAACCTCGGGTTCGTGCCGTTCGGTCAAGGCGGTCCAGCGGCGGAGCGAGGCGAGTTCACGCTCGGAGGCCGCATTCCGGTCAACACGTCTGGCGGGCTCGAGTCGAAGGGGCACCCGCTCGGCGCAACCGGGATCGGCCAGTTGTTCGAACTGGTGACGCAACTACGAGGTGAAGCCGGGCCTCGGCAGGTAGAGAACGCAAGGCACGCGATTCAAGAGAACGGAGGCGGCCTTCAGGGCATCGAGGAGGCTGCAGTTGCCGTGAACATCTTGAGCAAATAGACGCATCCAGGGAGAGCGGTGAGACACTCAAGCTGCATGACGTTGGCGATGGCGACACTGGCGCGGCTGGTCCACGCTCCTCTCGTTAGCGCCCAGGACAGCATGCAGGCAGACAAGCAAGACGCGGAAACCACCCAGCAGATTGCCTCGGGAATCGCGGTGATGGACGGCGATGGGCTCCAAGCATCCTGGCGCTCTTGCGCAAGCCCTCGAAGATCGGGAAGCGTCGGCGGCACAAGGCCTGCGGAACGGCATTGTCCGAGCCACTGCAGCCCAACGACCTGTGGTGCGCCGACTACAAGGGCGAGTTCCTGCTGGCGAATCACCATTACTGCTATCCGTTCACGATCACGGACGCAGCCAGCCGCTACCTGCTGAGCTGCGAGGCGCTGTCGAATACTCAGGCGATCTACGCCTTCGGCGTCTTCGACCACGAGACGGGGCGCGTCGAGAGCGCGCACAATCCGTTCGCGGCAAAAGTGTTACCCATGTCTCCGGAATGATCCGTTACCTATGTGTCCGGAACGGACCCAGACAAAGTGGCGCGCCCGACAGGAATCGAACCTGTGACCCACGGCTTAGAAGGCCGTTGCTCTATCCGACTGAGCTACGGGCGCGCAAAAGGCGGCAAATCGTAGCTTCTGCGCGGCCTACTCAACAACAAACGTGAGACGCGAACCGCCTGTTGACAGTCTTGTGAACTAGATTCATTGTTTGCGCCATCGTTCATTCTCCGGCCGAATGGCCGCATCCGACATGGGCACCCGCGAGCGCCGCCAACGCCAGGTGGCGGAGCGAGAGCAGCTTTTCCTCAATGCCGCGCGCGAGCTGGTGCGCGAGGACGGCCTGCTCAAGCTGCAGATGTCGCGCGTGGCCGACCGCTGCGAGTACGCGGTCGGCACGCTGTACCTGCACTTCGCCTCCAAGGAGGATCTGCTGGTCGCGCTGACCACGCAGAACCTGCGCGAGCACGCCGGCCTGTTCCGGCGCGTGGCGCAGTGGAACGCCAGCACCCGCGACCGCATGTTCGCCATCGGCGTCGCCGACATGATTTTCGTGCGGCGCAACCCGGAGCATTTCCGCCTGGCGCAGTACGCGCTGTGCGAGGTGGTGTGGCGCGCGGCCTCCGCCCGCCGGCGCGAGGATCTGCTGGCGGCGAACCAGCCGATCGGCGCGATCGTGGCCGGCATCGTCGAGGAGGCGGTGGCGGCCGGCGACCTGGAGCTGCAGCGGCAGACGCCGCAGGAGCTCGCCACCGGCCTGTGGTCGCTGTGCTTCGGCTTCCACAACCTGGTCCACGCCGAGGGCGTGCTGGAGGACTTCAGCATCCGCGAGCCGTACGTCCTCATGTGCCGCCACTTGCAGCACCTGCTGAACGGCTTCGGCTGGCGGCCGCTGGCCGACCCGGCGGACAAGCGCGCGCTGGACGCGCTGATCAAGCGCATCTGTCGCGACGTATTCAACGACGTGTGCCACGCGGCCCCGGCCGCCGGAGCCGCCCCGCGCGCGGCCGCAACGCCGCGCACCGCGCCATGAACCCCACCGATACCAATCCCAAGAGAAGCGGATCCATGAAACTGCGCATGTTCCTGATGCTGCTCGTCACCGCCCTGGTCTTCGGCGCCGTGTTCGGCATGAAGTGGATGGGCGCCAAGGCGATGAACCGGTACTTCGACGCCATGCCGGTGCCGCCGGCCACGATCTCGACCGCCGCGGTCGCACCGATGAGCTGGGACAATTCGCTGGAGGCGCCGGGCAGCTTCGTCGCGGTGAACGGCACCGAGGTCACGACCGAGTCCGGCGGCATCGTTCAGGCGATCCATTTCGAGTCCGGCGACATCGTCGACGCCGGCGAGCGCCTGGTGACGCTCGACGCCTCCACCGAGGTCGGCGAACTGAAGCGCCTGCAGGCGCAGGCCGAGCTGGCCGAGCTGAACCGCGACCGTCGCGCCAAGCTGCTGGAATCCCACGTGGTATCGAAGTCCGATTACGACGCCGCGCTGGCGGAACTCGCCGCCGCGCGCGCCGCGGTCGAGGCGCAGGCGGCCAAGGTGGCGAAGAAGGACCTGCGCGCGCCCTTCGCCGGCGTGCTGGGCATCCGCCACGTCAATCTCGGCCAGTACCTGGCGCCGGGCACGGCCATCGTCACGCTGCAATCGCTCGACCCGATCGACATCGACTTCGCGCTGCCGGAGATGCACCTGTCGGTGGTGCGACCGGGCCTGGCGATCACCGTCGCCGTGGACGCCTATCCGGGGCGGACGTTCGGCGGCCGGATCCTCGCGATCGAGCCCAGGATCGACGCGGCCACGCGCAACTTCATCGTGCGCGGACGGCTCGCCAACAAGGACCGGCGGCTGCGCGCCGGCATGTTCGGCCGCCTGCGCCTGGACCTGCCGGGCAAGACCGAGGTGCTGGCGGTGCCGCGCACCGCGATCAGCTACAGCTCGTACGGCAGCTCGGTGTTCCTGGTGCAGCCGCGCAAGGCGCCCGCCGAGGCGGCCAAGCCGGAAGCGGCCCCGGCGCCCGCCGCCGGCCAGCCGGCCGCGCCGCAGATGGAGGTCGTGCAGCGCTTCGTCAAGGTCGGCGAAATACGCGGCGACTTCGTCGCCATCCTGGAAGGCGTCATGGCCGGCGAGCAGGTCGCGACCTCCGGCCTGCTCAAGCTGCGCAACCAGCAGCCGGTGATCGTGAACAATGAGGTGATGCCGCAGGTGGAGTTGAATCCGAACCCCGGAGAGGGCTGACATGCACTTCACCGACATCTTCATCAAGCGCCCCGTCCTGGCGACGGTGGTCAGCCTGGTCATCCTGCTGCTCGGCCTGCGCTCCGGCTTCGACCTCACGATCCGGCAGTACCCGGAGCTGCGCAACGCCCAGATCAACGTCGGCGTGATGTATCCCGGCGCCGACCCGGAGCTGATGGAAGGCTTCGTGACCACGCCGCTGGAGCGCGAGATCGCCACCGCCGACGGCATCGACTTCCTCACCTCCTCGACCGGCCACGGCTCGACCACGATCACCGCCAACCTGCGCCTGGACAAGGACCCCAACGAGGCGCTGACCGAGATCTCGGCCAAGGTCAACAAGCTGCGCAACCAGCTCCCGGACGGCTCCGAGGACCCGGTGATCGAGGTCGCGGAAGGCCGCGGCACGGCGGCGATGTACATGTCCTTCTACTCGAAGGTGCTGAGCAAGAGCCAGATCACCGACTACCTGATGCGCGTGGTCGAGCCGCAGCTCGCCTCGATCGCCGGCGTCGAGAAGGCCAAGATCATCGGCGCCCGCACCTACGCCATGCGCGTCTGGCTCAAGCCGGACCGGCTGGCCGCGCACAACCTCACCGCGAGCGAGGTTTACGCGCGCCTGCGCAGCCAGAACGTGCTGTCGGCGATCGGCGAGGCCAAGGGCAACTACGTGCGCATCGGCCTGTCGGCGCGCACCGACCTGCGCACGCCCGACGAGTTCAGGCAGATCGCGATCAAGTCCGACGGCGCCTCGGTCGTGCGCCTGGGCGACCTGGCCGACGTGATCCTGGGCGCCGAGACCTACGACGGCGGCGCCGGCTGGGACGGCGACGCGGCGATCTTCATCGGCGTGGAGACGCGGCCCGAGGCCAACGTGCTCGACGTCACCGCCGCGGTGCGCGAGGTGTGGCCGGACATCCTCAAGGGCCTGCCCGAAGGGCTCGACGCCGTGATCGGCTACGACAGCACGGTCTACATCCGCAACGCGATCCGCGAAGTGCGGACTACGCTGATCGAGGCGGTCGCGATCGTCGTCGCGGTCATCTTCCTGTTCCTGGGCTCGCTGCGGAACTCGCTGATCCCGGCGATCACGGTGCCGCTGTCGCTGGTCGGCGCACTGTTCCTGATGTACGCGATGGGCTTCTCGATCAACCTGCTGACGCTGCTGGCGATGGTGCTGGCGATCGGCATGGTGGTGGACGACGCGATCATCGTCATGGAGAACGTGCACCGCCACATCGAGGGCGGCATGAAGCCGTACGACGCCGCCGTGCGCGGCGCGCGCGAACTGGTCGGCCCGGTCGTCGCCATGACCGTCACGCTGATGGCGGTGTACGCGCCGATCGGCTTCCTCTCCGGCATCACCGGCAAGCTGTTCACGGAGTTCGCCTTCACCCTGGCCGGCGCGGTGCTGATCTCCGGCGTGATCGCGCTGACGCTGACGCCGATGATGTGCGCGCGGCTGATGAAGCCGGCGCACGGCGAAGGGCGGCTGGCCGAGCGCCTGGACGCCGCGTTCGAGTGGCTGCGCAGCGGTTACAAGCGCCGCCTGCACGGCGCGCTGGACACGCACCACGTGATCGGCGTGTTCGGCCTCATCGTGCTGGTGTCCTGCGTGCTGCTGTGGCGCATGACGCCGCGCGAGCTGGCGCCGGCCGAGGACGCCGGCTTCGCATTCTCCATCAACGAGTCGGACGGCTATTCCTCGCAGGAGTACCTCGACCAGTATTTCCGCCAGGCGCAGAAGATCGTGCTGTCCGACCCCGACGTGAAGCACATCTTCACCTTCAGCGTCGGCGGCGCCGGCAGCACCAACACCGGCTTCATGGGCCTGATCATGTCGCCCTGGGCCGAGCGCGAGCGCTCGTCCAAGCAGATCGTGGCCGACGTCAACGGCAAGCTGTCGCAGGTCGCCGGCCTGCGCAGCCAGGTGATCGAGCCGCCGCCGCTGCCGACGCCCGGCCAGGGCTACCCGGTCGAGTTCGTGCTCAAGTCCACCTTCCCGCCCGAGTCCCTCGCCCGCCTCGGCGACGAGATCATCGGCCGCGCGATGGCGACCAAGAAGTTCATGTTCCTGGCGCCGCGCCTGCGCATCGACCGCCCGGAAGCGGTGATCGAGGTGGACCGCGACAAGGCCGCGCTGCTGGGCGTGGACATGCAGCGCCTGTCGGCCGACCTGTCGGCGCTGCTGGCCGGCGGCGAGGTCAACCGCTTCTCGTTCGAGAACCGCTCGTACCGCGTGATCCAGCAGGCCGAGCGCGGCGAGCGCCTGAACCCGCAGCAGCTCGCCGGCTACTACACGCGCGCCGCCGGCGGCCAGCTCATCCCCATCGCCACGCTGGTCGCGATCCGGCACCAGACCGGCCCGCGCACGGTCGAGCACGCGCAGCAGCTCAACGCCAACGTGCTGATCGGCGTGCCGCGGCCCGGCGTGCCGCAGGGCGAGGCGCTGGCGGTGCTGGAAGGCATTGCCGACGAGGTCCTGCCCGCCGGCTTCCAGATCGACTACGCCGGCCCCTCGCGCCAGTTCAAGCAGGAAGGCGCGGCGCTGCTCGTCACCTTCGCCTTCGCGCTGATCGCCATCTACCTGGTGCTGTCGGCGCAGTTCGAGTCGTTCCGCGACCCGATCATCATGCTGGTCACGGTGCCGATGTCGATCTGCGGCGCGCTGCTGATCCTCAACATCTTCGGCATCACCAACGGCATGCGCCTGACCGCGTTCCCCGGCATGACGCGCAACATCTACACCGAGGTCGGCCTGGTGACGCTGATCGGCGTCATCTCCAAGCACGGCATCCTGATCGTGGAGTTCGCCAACAAGCTCCAGCAGAACGCCGGCCTGTCCAAGCGCGAGGCGATCGAGGAGGCCGCCAGCATCCGCCTGCGGCCGGTGCTGATGACCACCGCGGCGCTGGTGGTCGCCATGGTGCCGCTGCTGCTGGCCAGCGGCCCCGGCGCCGCCGCGCGCTTCTCGATGGGCATGGTGATCGCGGCCGGCATGACCATCGGCACGCTGTTCACGCTCTACGTCGTCCCGGCGATGTATCTCTACATCGGCCGCGACGAGCAGCGCGTGCGCGCCGCCGCGACGGAACTGCGCGCCGCGGCATGACGGAACGCGCCGCCGGTCGGGCCGAGCCTACGGCCCGACCGGCGGGGCCACCTCGTCCGAATTGCGCATTGCGTCGTCCGAGCGGGCGAGGTTAGGATCGGTCTCCACTTTTTGAGAGGACTCCCATGAGCGCCGTCGAATTCCTGCAGAATCTCCCCGCCGCCTTCAACGCGGGCGCCGCCGCCGACGCGAACTGCGTGCTCCAGTTCAACATCTCGCAGCCGGTGTACGCGACGATCCAGAGCGGCAACTGCACCGTCACCGTCGGCAGCGCGCCGAGCCCGGACGTCTCCCTGACCATGGAGGACGGCGACCTCGTGCAGCTCATGAAGGGCGAGCTGAACGGCATGATGGCGTTCATGACCGGCAAGCTCCAGGTCGACGGCGACCTGATGCTGGCGCAGCGCCTGTCGTCGTTCTTCGACGCGGAGAAGCTGGCGAAGTTGTAAGCCGGCGCTGTCGTTTCACGACGAAGCCCTGGACGCAGGTCCAGGGCTTTTGCTTTTCAGCCGAGCGAAATCACGCTGTTCAGCAGCATCCGCACCAGCATGGTCTGGCGCGTCACGCCGGTCTTGCAGAAGATCGAGCGCAGATGGGTGCGCGCGGTGTTGCGGCGCACGTTGAGCTTTTCCGCCGCCTCGTCCAGGGTCAGGCCCTCGGCCAGCAGCAGCGCCAGCGCCGCCTCCATGCGCGTCAGGCCGAACACGCGGCGCACGATCTCCTGCGACGGCTGCGCGCTGTTCTGCTCCGGATCGCGCAGGAACACCGCCACGGCCGGGCGCTGCTTGCTGCCGGACCACTGGCCGGGCGGCACCGCGCGCACCACGATGCCGAGCTTGGCGCGGCCCGACGGCCGCGTGACCGACATCGCCTCGACCATGCCGGGCCCCTCGCCGCCGTTCGCACCGCCCAGGGCCTGGCGGATCATGCGCTGAAGCTCGCGGCTCTCCTGGCTGCTGTCGACGTGCAGGGTGTTGCCGGACAGGCAGATGCCGTCCTTCTCGCCCAGGATGCGCCGCGCCTCCTGGTTCATCTCCAGGATCGTGCCGGCGGGCGTGAAGCTGATCATGCCCAGCAGCAGACGGTTGACGGTGCCGGCGAACAGCTGGCGCTCGCATTCCAGGAAGTCGAGGCGGGCGTGCAACTGGATCGAGCGCTTCAGATGCGGCAGCAGGAAGCGGCACAGCGCCTTGTCTTCCGCGTTGAACGGATGGGCGTCGTGCGCGCGGGTGACGCGGAAGCGGCACTCGATGCCGTCCTTGGTGTAGATGTCGGCGCCGAGCAGGTGCCGGATGTCGAGCGGCTTGAGGTATTCCTGGTAGATGGGGCTTTGCAGCCATTGGCGGCCGATCAGCTCCTCGGCCGTGACGACTTCGCCCTCCGGGATCCGCACGAACGGGTCGAGGGCGAAGAAATGCGTCTCGTACGACACCACCGCCTGCGCATTGACGCTGCCGGTGTTGATCATCACGCCGGTGCTCTCCGGCGACGGCGGGCGCAGCATCAGCGTGACGTGCGCGGCCTTGAGGTACTCGCGCATGAGCTGCAGCGCGGTCTGCCAGGGCGGCGACTCCGTGGGGCCGTCGTAGATCGCCGACAGCAGCTTGTCGAGCCGCGCCAGGGTCGCGCCGTCCACCACGGCGGGCAGGCTGCCGCCCGCCGCCTTCATGGGTATGACCTGGGCGCTGTGCGCCGATCGCTGGATCGCGGACATGGACATGGCTCCCTCTCCCTAAAGAACGGCTGCACCCCAACCGGCATGCGCCAAGTCGTTTCGCGAAGCGCGGCAGCCGGCATGAGCGCCTAGGACCCCTCGGAGAGCTTTTCGTTCCGAGTATAAGTAGTGGTCCTTCGTTCTGCACAAGCGCCGGGCGGGCCTGCGCCATCCCGGGGTCAGCATGCGCCATGCGGCGGCGTCCGTGCTCGTCCGTTGGGACGATCCCGCCCGGCGACCCCGTGATGGACCATTACGCGCGCCACCAACCGCGCGGAGCGCACCGACGATGGTCAGCGAACAGACGATGAAGCAGGCCATGCAGGCCTACATCGACGCCTTCAACCGCTCGGACGTGGACGGCATCGTGTCGCTGTACGCCGACGACGCGACGGTGGAGGACCCGGTCGGCAAGGCGCCGCTGGTGGGCAAGGCCAGGATCGGGCCGTTCTACAAGATGGCGGTCGCCACCGGCGCCAAGCTGGCGCTGGCGGCCCCGATCCGCGCCTCGCACGGCAACGCGGCGGCCATGGCCTTCGACGTCCAGCTCAACATGCCGCAGGGCCGCGCGCTGATCCGCGTGATCGACGTGATGACCTTCGACGCGACCGGCAAGTTCGCGTCGATGCGCGCCTACTGGGGACCGGGCGACATGCAGCTGCTGGGACCGGCCTGAGCCGGTCCCGCGCCCGGGCTACGCCTCGTCGAAGGCGTGGACCAGCCTGGGCTTCTCCTTGAGCACGCCCTTGTCGATCTCGACCACGCGGCGGGCCTTCTGCTGCGGCGGCACCGCGGCGGCGTCCAGGTAGAACTGCTCGTACCACTGGCGGTTCTGGACGATCGGGCCGTCGCCGTCGCACAGCATGGCGTTGTCGACGCGCACCTTGTTGTGCCAGATCTGCACGTCCTCGCCGAACGCCTTGTTGGTCATGTCGACGTACTGCTTGACCATGGCGTCGCAGGCTTCCTTCGACATGCCGGGGAATTTCTTCACCATCACGCCGAAGCGTAGGTCGAAGCTGTTGGGCGTGATCGGCGTGTGCGAGTTGAGCAGGATCGACTCCACCGGATAGCCCTGCATGCTGCCGAACATGTGCGTGATCTGGTACGCGGGGCCGTAGTAGCTCGCGACCGTCGTCAGGTAGTCGTCCTTGCCGCCGAGGTTCTCGAACGTGCCGACCATGACCTGCGTCGCCTTGTGCGCGTCGAAGATGTTGGCGAAATAGACCACGCCGCTGCCGCCATGCACCGGGCCGAAGTGCGCCATGTCGGCGATGTTGTCGATCAGCTCGCGGCAGTTGTTGTGGATGGTCCACTTGACGATCGACCAGTCCGACCACTCGCCCGAGAACACCGGCGCAATGCGCGGGATGCGCACCTCCGGCGGCGGCGGGTTGCCCTCCGGGTCGTTCCACACGAACAGCATCCTGTTCTCTTCCAGCGTCGGCCAGCTCTTGATGCGCGCCTTGGGCGGGATGCGCTTGGCGTACGGGATGTGGTTGCACACGCCGTCGCCGCCCCAGGACCAGCCGTGGAACTTGCACACCACCGAGTCGCCCTTGACCTCGCCGATGCCGAGGTCGGCGCCCATGTGCGGGCACCAGGCATCGAGGATATTCAACCGGCCGTCCGCGCCCTGGAACACCACCAGGCGCGTGCCGAAGATGTTGAGCGAATGCGGCTTGCCGCCCTTGTAGTCGGACGCGAGGCCCAGGCAGTGCCAGCCGCGCGCGTAGCGCTCCGGCGGCGCCTTGGCTTCGATCTTGTGTATCGGCGCGGTTCCTGTCTTCATGACGGCGGCCATAGGCTTGGCTCCTCTCTGCGATTGCGGTGCAGTTTGGTATCCGCGATGCGGCGGCACATCACCCGTTTGAGTGACGGGAACTAGACCCCGAAGCCGCCGGACACGTTGATCTGCTGGCCGGTGATGTACGCGCCCTTGTTCGAGGCCAGGAACACCGCGGCATGGCCGACCTCTTCCGGCTTGCCCCAGCGCTTGAGCGCGAGCAGCTTCTGCGTCTCGTCGATCCACTTCCGGTCGAACACACCGCGGCGCAGCAGCTCCAGGAACATGCCGGCCTCAATCACGCCCACGAGGACGGAATTTGCGCGGATGTTGTTGCGCCCCTCTTCCTTGGCGATGCCCCTGACCAGCGCCTCGTTGGCCGCCTTGGGCACCACAGAAAGCCCGTCCTTGGGCGGCCACCACAGATGCCCGGCCGAGCCGAGATGCACGTACGAGCCGCCGCCCGCCGCGCGCAGATAGGGCAGCGTCGCCTGCACCACGTTGAAGAAACCGTTGACCTCGACGTCCAGCGAACGCCGCCACAGCGACTCGCCGGTCTCGCCCAGCAGCACCTGCTCCACCACCGGCCCGGCACCGAACACCACCGTGTGGATGCGCCCGTGCGCCCGCGCCGCCTCGTCCACCGCCGCGCGCACCTGTGCGGCATCGGTCACGTCGGCCGCGTGCAGCGAGGCCTTGCGGCCCAGGCCGTGGATGTCGGCCGCGACGCGTTCGGCCACTTCGCGTTTGGAGCGGTAAGCGACCGCAACATCGGTCCCGGCCTGCGCAAACGATTTCGCGACCACCTGGCCGATCCCCCCGCTGCCGCCGAATACCACGACCGCGCCTTCCGGAAAATCTTTTTGTGTCATGAGCACCCTCGACGGCCTGTTATGGTTGCCGGCATTGTCGGTACGCCGTCCACGCCCCAGCCTCACCCGATGGGACGAGCCGCGCGGCACAGCGCCGCGGATCAAAGCCCGAGCTGGACGGCCCTCTCGAAGCACCAGAACGCCGCCAGCGTCCCGATTGAGTACGCCGGCAGCGCGCGCGCCACCGTGCCCAAGGTGGACGGCACGCTCCCGGCCGCGGCGCGCGCAACTTGCAGCAGCGCGAGCGCGAGGGCGATGACCAGCAACTGCCCCGCCTCGATACCGAGATTGAAGGCCAGCAGCGCCCACGCGAGGTCCGCCCGCGGCAGACCGACTTCGGCCAACGCCCCGGCGAAGCCCAGGCCATGCAGCAAGCCGAAAGCGAGCGCCATTTGCCAGGGGTAGCGGGCCATCCAGCCGGCGCCGCCGGTTCCGCGCCGCGCCAGCTCGACGGCCAGAGCCAGGATGGAGAGCGCGATCCCCAGTTCGGCCTGGACGGGTGGAATACCGAGCACAGCCAGCGTCGCCAGCGCCAGCGTCAGGCTGTGCCCCAGCGTGAATGCCGACACCGCCAGCACCAGAGCCCCGCGTCGCGCGATCAGCAGCACGAGTCCCAGCACGAACAGCAGGTGATCGAAGCCGAGCAGCAGGTGGCCGCCGCCCAACCGCAAATAGGCCGGGAACACCGCCGAGGCTTCCGCCGTTGACGGAACGATATATCCAGGCTTGCGCGCATCCAGCAAGGCCTTTTGCACGCGATCATCCGCACGCCGCAGGCGCAGGATCGCGTTGATGCCGGCGCGGTCGAGGCCGGCCACCGAGATCTCGCGGCCGTCCAGCCCGCCGGCGCAGTGCAGGGTCCAACGCAAGGTCAAGGTACGGCGCCCTTCCCGCTCCGCTTCCGGTTCCCGCAGGCGCCGGCACGCGGCCGGAAATTGCGGCTCGACACCGAGCGCCGCCGACACCGAGCCGCGCCACAGCACCTCGTAGCGACCCTCGCCCGCTTCGTGCAGCTCCAGCAGCGCGGGCGCCAGCGGGTGCGCGCTCGCCGGCGGCGCGAGCAGCAAGGCCAGCAGCAGGCTCGCGGCACGCAGGGCGTGGCGTATCACGCCGATTTCCTCAAGCCGCCTTCGTCGTCCACGACGACGCCGTAGCACTGCCGCAACTGCACCCGCGCGGCGGCCAGCGCCTGCGCCTCGCGCTCCGCCAGCAGTGCATAGGCGGCCTGGCGGCGCACGGCGTCCGGCGCGGCCGGCGCACCGGGCATCGCCTCTTCCACTTGCAGCAGATGCAAGCCGTACGGCGAGGCGACCGGCCCGGTCCATGCGCCGGTTGCCGCGCCGGCGACGGCTTCCGCCACCTCCCGGCCGAGCTGGCGCGCGACCTCGGCCGCGGTCAGCCCGTCGAAACGCTGCCCCAGCAGGAACGGATCGCCGGGAAGCGTCTCCGGCCACGGCTGCGCCCGCAGTTGCGCCAGGATGCGCCGCGCGTCGTCCGGCGGCCGTCCCGCCGCCAGAAACACCTGCCGGAACCGGTAGCGCACGTGCGCGCCGTAGCGCTCCGAATGCGCCGCGACGTAATCCGTCAGCTCGCGCTCAGCCAGCCGCTGCTCGCCGAGCAAGCGCTGCTCCATCGCCTGGATCAGGCGGCGGCGCACGACGACGTCGCTGGACTGCATTTCCAGCGCCTCGGCATCCTTCAGCAGCGCCGCCTCATCGTCCGGTCCATCGGGAAACGCGAAGCGCAAATTCATCAGCAGGCGCCGTCGCGCCACCGCGTCGCGGCGGTCCAGGCCCAGCCGCAGCGCCTCGCGCAGCAGAGCTTCGTCGCCGAGCCAATGATCGAGACTGGCTTGCAGCTCGACCGGTGTCGGCGCCCGGCCGGTCTCGCGCCGCCAGTCCTCGCGCAGGCGCTGCACGTCGGCGGCGGTGACGTGGATCGGATGGCGCGGCTTCAGAAGGTTCTGCGCAGCGAACAGCAGGCCGCCGAGCACGAGGAAATGAAGCAGCGGCTGGCGCGCGAGGCGGCGCAACATTTACTGCGGCCGATACCAGATCGGCGAAGTCCAGGCGCGCTCCTGCACCGTCTTCGGGTAGTTCGCATCGCAGCAACCGGCAAATTCCTTGGGCACCGAATCGGCGTCGCTGCAATCCACCTTGGCCGCAAGGCATTGCCGCGTAGCCCAGCGGCAGCTCGGATTCTCCAGCACGCGGGCGTAGTAGAACGCCGGCTGCGCGGCATCGAAGTCCGGGTCTTCCCAGACGGTGCACAGGCTGGCGAATCCGCGACCGGAGGTTTCGCAGGTGGACAGGTCCACGCTGGCGCCGTTGTTCGGGTCGCCGGCGACTTCGTAAACCTTCTCGCGCTTGTCGCCGTCGACAATCCAACCCTTGACGATCTGGATGCGCTGCAAGGGCTCGGCAGACTCGCCATCCGCGCTGGGGTCGCGCAGCGCCGACACCGCGAAGCGCGGCCGCGCTCCGGCGGCCCGCGACGCAGGCAGGTCCGATCCCATCGGCACTCCGCGGCGGTAGCCTTCGCCGGCGAAGTCGTGGCTGGCGCACAACCCCTGCGGCAGGTCCCAGCCCGCGAAGAAGCGGACCACCGGCCGCGTGCCGCTGGTCGCGTACGCCTCGCGCCGGCGCATCGCCGCGAACAGCGAGGGCCGCGTGTTCTGTTCGGCCCACAGCACGGCCAGGCCGCCGGGACTGTTCTCGATGCGGTCCGACAGCCCCGGTGGAACTTCGTTGCGCGCGCTGCCGCCGGCGCCGCCATGCCCCGGATAGCCGGATTCGTTGACGAGGCCCGGCGTGCCGAGGTGGGTGTCGGAGCTGCCGATGAGGCCGTATTTGAACGGATTGACGCCCAGCGCCTGCTCCAGCCGCAAGCCCTCCTTAAGCGCCGAGCGCAGGAAGTCCTGCTCCAGCGGCGGGCCGCTGAACGCCGGGTGCACCTGGCTGCCGGCGAAGTTGCGGTACGGCAGCAACTCGAAGCCGCATTGCTCGTCCGCCGCGCCGGCGCCGCCGGTGCCGAGGCACTCCGACTGCCCCTTGTGCTGGTAGATCTCCGCCAACGGCTCGTTCTGCTGGCGCGCCTGCGCATATTCCGCGTCCATCGCCTTGTCGTCGGGGTGCTGCCGGGCAAACATCAGGCCGCCGCTGAGATTGGAGTTGTGCGGGATGGTCAGCACGTTGCAGCCCTCGTCGCCGCGGCAGTGCTCGTCCAGCGCCTGCCACAGCAGCTCCGGCTCCGGCGTCTCGTAATAGCTCGCGGGAATCTCCGGCACGATTTCCGATTCGAAGATGACGTTGCGGTGCAGATTGTTGGACTCCGGCGCGCCGGTCCATTCGTAGCCGACGAAGGTGGTGAAGCGGCATTCGGCGCTGCGGTCGTAGAAGGCGTCGGCGGCGCGCTGGATGTCGCGCCAGGGCGTCTTCGAGGCCTCGATGCAGCGCTCGCCGCCAAGCCCGCAGAACGGCAGGCGCGGGATCGCCTCGCCGCCGTCGGCGGTCGGCAGCCCGAACAGGCCCGGTCCCATCAGGTTGAAGAAGATGAAGGCCTGCGCCGGGGCGGCGCGGTAGAAACGGCATTCCGGCGAGTCGTAGCCGTCCAGTTCCGGATTGGTGCAGATCTCGGTCTCGCCGAACAGCTCGGCGTGGTCGGTGACGGCGGTGAAATCCAGCGGCCGCGCGAGCTGCGCATGCCGCAACGGCACGCCCTCGGCCGTGTACGGCTGGATGCCGACCTCCTCGCCCTGCGCGAAGCGGTACGCCTCGTGCGGATCGATGATGGTGCCCTGCGTGTTGGCATCGAGCGAGTACTTGGTGTGGACGTGCAGGTCGCCGAAAAACGGCTGGCGCTTCGCGTTGTAGTGATGGCAGCGCACTTCACCGGCCGGAGCGAGCTTCGGCGCGCCGCCGCCCCCGTCCGTGCAGGCCGCCAGCAGTGGCAGCAGCAAGATGCCGAGTGTCCGCCGCATGCGTCCCCCTCAGGGCTTGTTCACCTGCGCCGCGGAAAGAAACGCCGGGCGCTCGCCGCCGCCGTGCAGGACCAGGTTGGTGCCGGAGGCGTAGGCCGCCGCCGGCGAGGCCAGCCACACGCAGGCCTCGCCGATGTCGCCCGGCGTCGCCAGGCGGCCGAGCGGGACGGTGGCGGCGACCGCGGCGATGCCGACCTCGTCGCCGTAATGCAGATGCGACTGCTCGGTCCGGACCAGACCCGGGCTGACCGCGACCACGCGCACCTTGGGCGCCCATTCCACCGCCAGCGACTGCGTGAGGCTCACGATGCCCGCCTTGGCCGCGCCGTACGCCGCGGTGCCCGGCGAGGGCCGCAGCGCGCCGATGCTGGCGACGAACACAATCACGCCGCCGCCGTCCTGCGCCTGCATCAAGGCGTTGGCCTTCTGCGCCAGGTGCAGCGGCGCCAGCAGATTGAGCTGGACGATCGCCTCGTGAAAGCGCGGCGATGCCTTGTCGGCCAATGCGAAAGGCGCGCCGCCGGCATTGTTCACCAGGACGTCGAGACGCCCGGCGCGGGCCAGGATTTCCGCGAACAGCGCGTCGCGCGCCTGGACGTCGCGGACGTCCGCAGGGATGAACTCGGCGGCGCGCCCGCCGGCGGCCGGAAGCTCCGCCGGCGTCTCGCGGCCGCACACGAAGACGCGCGCCCCCGCCGCCAGGAACCGCTCGCCGACACCGCGGCCAACGCCCTTGGCGCCGCCGGTCACCAGCACGACTCTTGCGTGATCCGCCATCGCCCGCCTGCCCCCCGCGCAGGCCATCATCCTAGGCGTTTGGGGGAGGCTTCCTGTCGTCCGAACGGGTGATATCGGCGGGCTACGCCGGAGGCGGATCGGCCGCGGCATCCGCACCCGCGTCCGCCGGGGCGGGATATTCCACGACGATCTCCACGCGCCGGTTGCGGGCGCGGCCGTCCTCGGTGGCATTGGGCTCAAGCGACTGCGTATCGGCGTGGCCGCTGACCACGAGGCGGCCGCTGTCGATCCCGCCGGCCAGCACCTGCTCCGCCACCGACACGGCGCGCGCCGCGGACAGGTCCCAGTTCGAGCGGAACCGCTGGGTGGAAATCGGACGGTCGTCGGTATGGCCGGCGACGGTGATGCGGACCGCGTCCGCGCCCAGCAGGCCGACCACCTTCCGCACCAGGGGCACCGCCTCCGGAACCAGCTCGTCCCGCCCCGACCGGAACGAGATGTGCTCGGGAAAGCGGACGATCACCTTGCGCTCGTGGCGCTCGACGATGAGGCGCTCCGCCGCAAGTTCGTCGACCAGGCCGGCCTGGAGCCGTTCCAGCAGGACCTGGTCCGGCGGCGGCGCCGACCCGCGCGCCTCCTGCGCGGCGGACTCGGCGGGCTCGGCGGGCTCGGCGGGCGTGCCTTGCGCCCCGTCGCGGCTCTCGGCCGCGGCGATCCCGCGCAGCATCCGGGTCTCGCGGTCGTCCAGCTGCGCGCCGCCAAAGGCCTCCGCCAGCGAGCCGGCGATGGCGCGGTACTTGGCCACGTCCGTCTCCGACATCGCGAACATCAGCACGAAGAACGTCATCATCAGCGACATCAGGTCGGCGAAGGTGGTCATCCACGCCGGACTGCCCAAGGTCTGGATGGGAGTTGCCATGACCGTCCTAACGCGCCCCGCCGGGCGCCTTGCCGGTCTGCGACGGCGCGCCGCCGCGCGCCTCCGGCTGCTGCGCGTCGCCCTGCCCGCGCGGCAGGTACGCTTCGAGCTGTTCGTAGAGGACGCGCGGGTTGAGGCTGCGCTGGATGCCGAGCACGCCGTGCAGGATCAGCGCCTTCTTGTTCGCCTCGTCCAGCGCGCGCGCCTGTAGCTTGTCCGCGATCGGCATGAACACGAGGTTGGCGAGCACGGCGCCGTACAGCGTGGTCAGCAGGGCAACCGCCATCGCCGGCCCGATGGATTTCGGATCGGACAGATTGGTCAGCATCTGCACCAGGCCGACCAGCGTGCCGATCATGCCGAAAGCGGGCGCTGAGTCGCCGAGCGCGCGGAATATGCGCTCGCCCATCTGGCTGCGCTCGATCGCGGTGTTGATCTCCTTGGACAGCACCTCGCGGATGTGCTCGGCGTCGCGGCCGTCTACCGCCATGCGCACGCCGCGCGCCAGCATCTCGTTGGCGACCGTCTCCTTTTCCAGGGAGATCAGGCCGGACTTGCGCGCGACCTCGGCCAGGTGCTGGGCCGCCTTGATCAGCTCCATCGGCGTCTCGACCTGCTCGCGGAACGCCTTGGACAGCGCGGTGCGGAAGGCGCCGAAGCACTGGCGCAGGGGGAAGCGCATCATGGTTGCCGAGACGGCGCCGCCGACCACGATCAGCAGGCTGGGAACGTCCACGAACGCCGTCACGCTGGGACCCAGGGCGATCGCCACGGCAACCAGCGCCGCACCGGCCAGGAGCCCGATCAAAGTCGCCAAGTCCACGCGGACACACCCCCGCCCGTTCTTGAAAACGCCGCCTCGGCGCGGCCGGAAACGAGGCTAGGGTCGCGGGCAGGCAGGGTCAATGAGATAAGACATACTCACGTCCGCGGCTCCGTCGTCCAAAAGGACGAAGCAGTCGCCGGCGCCGTCCCGGAACATCCCCTGCGTCCGCCCTGGCCCGCGCCGCGCCCCATGTCCAACCCGCCGATCCCCGAAGGCCGCTACCTCACCACCGCGGACGGTTTACGCCTGCACTACCACGAGGCCGGCAGCGGCGAGCCGATCGTGTTCATCCACGGCAGCGGCCCCGGCGCAAGCGGTTACAGCAACTTCAAGAAGAACTACCCGGCGTTCGCCGAGGCGGGCTTTCGCACCCTGGTGCCGGACCTGCCGGGCTACGGACTTTCCGACAAGCCGGAGAACCGGGAGTACGTCCTGGACTTCTTCATCGGCGCGCTGCACGGCTTCATCGCCGCGCTCAAGCTGCCGCGCTGCGTGCTGCTGGGCAATTCGCTGGGCGGCGCCATTGCCCTGGGCTACGCCCTCGCCCACCCGGACAAGGTTTCCAAGCTGATCCTGATGGCGCCCGGCGGCGTCGAGGAGCGCGAGGCGTACTTCCAGATGGAAGGCATCAAGAAGATGATGCCCCTGTTCGCCGCCGGCCCGCTGACCCGGCAGTCCATGCGCGAACTGCTGACGCTGCAACTCCACGATCCGCGCCTGGTCACCGACGACATCGTGGACGAACGCGTCGCCACCTGCGCCCTGCAACCGCGCACGGTGCTTTCGACCATGCGCGTGCCGAACATGACCGCGCGCCTGCCCGAAATCCAGTGCCCGGTGCTGGGCTTCTGGGGCATGAACGACCAGTTCAACCCGGTCGGCGGCGCGGCCAAGATCGCGGCCGGTTGCCCCAACGCGAAAATGACGCTGGTGAATCGCTGCGGGCACTGGGTCATGGTCGAGCACCGCGATTACTTCAATCGCGCCTGCCTCGATTTCCTGCGGAACGGCTGATGGCCCTCGCACCCGCGACGATCCGGCAACTGGGCGATGAGCTGTTCGCCGCCCTGCGCGCGCGCCGCACGCTGGAGCCGCTGACCGCGCGCGAACCGGCGATTGATGTTGACGACGCCTACCGCATCTCCCTGCGCATGCTGGAACGCCGCCAGGCCGAGGGCGAGCGCGTGGTCGGCAAGAAGATCGGCGTCACCAGCAAGGCCGTGCAGGACATGCTGGGCGTGCACCAGCCGGACTTCGGTTTTCTGCTCGACAAGATGCAGGTCGCCGACGGCAGCACCGTCGGCATCGCCAAGGCCGGGCTGATCCAGCCGCGTGCCGAGGGCGAGATCGCCTTCAAGCTGAAGAAGGATTTGAAGGGACCGGGCGTGACGGAAAAGCAGGTGCTGGACGCCACCGACTACGTCATGCCTTGTTTCGAGATCGTGGACTCGCGCATCCGCGACTGGAAGATCCGCATCCAGGACACGGTCGCGGACAACGCCTCCTGCGGCGTGTTCGCGCTCGGCGCCACGCGGGTGGATCCGCGATCGCTGGACCTTGCCGCGGTGAAGATGGACATCCGCAGGAACGGCCAGCACGTCGCCGCCGGCGAAGGCCGCGCGGTACAGGGCCATCCGGCCACCGCCGTCGCGTGGCTGGCCAACACCCTGGGCGCCTTCGGCATTCCGTTCCTGGCCGGGGAGATCATCCTGTCCGGCTCGCTTGCGCCGCTGCTGCCCATCGTGGCCGGCGACCGCTTCGACCTGAGCCTGGCCGGCATCGGCACGGCCTCCATTTCATTTGCCGCCTGAGGCAAGGAATCGCGATGCAAAAGATCAAGTGCGCCATCATCGGCTCCGGCAACATCGGCACCGACCTGATGTACAAGCTGCGCCGCAGCCCGATCCTTGAGCCGGCCTGGATGGTTGGCATCGAAGCCGCCAGCGAGGGCCTGGCCCGCGCCAAGGCGCTGGGCCTGAAGACCACCGACCAGGGCGTGGATGGCCTGCTGCCGCACGTGAAGAAGGACGGCGTGCGCATCGCCTTCGACGCGACCTCCGCCTACGTGCACAAGGACAACTCCGACAAGCTGACCCGGCTCGGCGTGATGATGATCGACCTCACGCCGGCCGCGGTCGGCCCGTACTGCGTGCCGCCGATCAACCTGAAGGCGCACGCCGGGCGGCGCGAGCCAAACGTGAACATGGTGACCTGCGGCGGCCAAGCAACGATCCCGATGGTCTATGCGGTGTCGCGCGTGCAGAAAGTGAAGTACGCCGAGATTGTCGCGACGGTCGCCTCCAAGTCGGTCGGTCCCGGCACGCGCAAGAACATCGACGAGTTCACCCGCACCACCGCCGGCGCGGTGGCGAAGATCGGCGGCGCCGACGAGGGCAAGGCGATCATCGTCATCAACCCGGCCGAGCCGCCGCTCATCATGCGCGACACCATTCACTGCCTCACGAAGGAACTGCCGAAGCAGGCGGAGATCGAAGCCTCGGTGCACGCCATGATCGCGGAGGTGCAGAAGTACGTGCCCGGCTACCGCCTCAAGAACGGCCCGGTGTTCGACGGCAACCGCGTCACCACCTTCATCGAGGTCGAGGGCCTGGGCGACTTCCTGCCCAAGTACGCCGGCAACCTGGACATCATGACCGCCTCGGCCACGCGCGCGGCGGAAATGTTCGCGGAAGAAATGCGCGCCGGCCGGCTGTCGTTCGAACCGGCGCTGGCGTGAAGGAGCGGCCATGAACCTGAAGGGCGTGAAGATCAAGGTGCATGAGATGTCCCTGCGGGACGGCATGCACCCCAAGCGGCATCGCATCAGCCTGGAGCAGATGCAGACCATCGCCAAGGGCGTGGACGCCGCCGGCGTGCCGCTGCTGGAAGTCACCCACGGCGACGGCCTGGGCGGCTCCTCGGTCAACTACGGCTTTCCCGCGCATACCGACCAGGAATACCTGCGCGGCGTGATCCCGCTGCTGAAGAAGACCCAGGTGTCGGCGCTGCTGCTGCCCGGCATCGGCACGGTGGACCATCTGCGCATGGCGGCCGACTGCGGCGTGACCACGATCCGCGTCGCCACCCACTGCACCGAAGCCGACGTGTCCGAGCAGCACATCGGCCTGTCGCGCAAGATGGGCCTGGACACCGTGGGCTTCCTGATGATGGCGCACATGATCCCGGCCGAGAAAATCCTCGAGCAGGCCCGGCTCATGGAGAGCTATGGCGCGAACTGCATCTATGTCACCGACTCCGCCGGCTACATGCTGCCGGACGACGTGCGCGCGCGCATCGGCCTGCTGCGCGAAAAGCTCAAGCCGGAGACCGAGATCGGTTTCCACGGCCACCACAATCTGTCGATGGGCGTGGCGAACTCCGTTGCCGCCATCGAGGAAGGCGCGCGCCGCGTGGATGCCGCCTGCGCGGGCCTGGGCGCGGGCGCCGGCAACACGCCGACCGAAGTGCTGGTCGCCGTCTGCAACCGCATGGGCATCGACACCGGCATCGATCTGTTCAAGGTCTCGGACGTCGCCGAGGATCTGATCCAGCCGATCCTGGACAACCCGATCCGCATCGACCGCGACGCGCTGACGCTCGGCTACGCCGGCGTGTATTCCTCCTTCCTGCTGTTCGCCAAGCGCGCCGAGGCGCGCTACGGCGTGCCGGCGCGCGAGATCCTGCTGGAGCTGGGCCGCCGCGGCATGGTCGGCGGCCAGGAAGACATGATCGAGGATGCCGCGATCACGATGTCCAAGGAACGCGCCAAGACGAGGGCCACCGCATGACGACCGCACACGCTGAAGCCATCATCGAAGCCCCGATTGAACGGGTCTGGCAAGTGATGATGGACCTGCCCCGCTACGGCGACTGGAACCCCTTCACGCCCCGCGTGGACTGCCCGGGCGGACCGAAGGTCGGCGCCCCCATCGCCCTGCACGTGCGCTGGGCCGACGGCAAGGGCCTGATCTCGAACGAGCGCATCGTGCAGGTGGACGCGCCCGCCCCCGGTCCCGACAAAATCCTGCGCGCCTGCTACGCCTACAACTTCGGCGGCCCGCTGGCCGCGATGAACCTGGTGCGCAGCCACCGCACCCAGGAACTGGAGCAACTGCCGGACGGCCGCACGCGCTACCGCACGCATATCCAGCTCACCGGCCTGTTCGCCGGCTTTGCGCCGATCAAGAAAGTGCAGGACGGCTTCGACCGGCAGACCGCGGGGCTGAAACAACACTGCGAGAAGCTGGCGAAGAAGAAAGCCGCCTAAGCCACCGCCGCCCCTGGACCATCCGCCAGCGCCCGCGCGATGTAATCGCGCGGGACTTTCGTGCGCGGCACGCGCCCGGCGAACCAGCTGCGCACGTCCTCCTCCAGGCCGAGGCCGTGCATGTAGTTGTACAGCGCCTTGCTGAGCGCGGCGCCCAGCTCGTCGTGGTCCACGCCGGTGGGATCGACGAACGGGATGTCGTTGCGGGCAAAGGGCGTCGGCGGCATCTCCGCCAGCCTGATCCCGAACTCCTCCGGGCGCTGGCCGACCGGCGAATGCGCCGTGCAGGTGAAGCGATGGAAGAAGCCGGATTGCAGGCAGCCCTCCAGGAACAACTGGCGCACGTATTCCAGCGCGTCCACGGTGTCCTGCACGGTCTGGGTCGGGAAGCCGTACATCAGGTAGGCGTGGACCAGGATGCCGGCGTCGCTGAACGCGCGCGTGACGCGCGCCACCTGCGCCACCGAGACGCCCTTCTTCATCAACTTCAGCAGGCGGTCGGACGCGACCTCCAGGCCGCCGGTGACGGCGATGCAGCCGCTGTCCGCCAGTTGCCGGCACAGCTCCGGCGTAAAGGTTTTCTCGAAGCGGATGTTGCCCCACCAGGAGATCGCGAGCCGGCGCTGTTGCAGCTCGGCGGCCAGGGCCCGCAGCGCCTTGGGCGGCGCGGCCTCGTCGACGAAATGAAAGCCGGTCTGGCCGGTCTCGGCGACGATCGCTTCGATGCGGTCCGCCAGCGTGGCCGCGGCCGCGGTGTCGTAGCGCGAGATGTAGTCCAGCGTCACGTCGCAGAAGCTGCACTTCTTCCAGTAGCAGCCGTGCGCCACGGTCAGCTTGTTCCAGCGGCCGTCCGACCACAGGCGGTGCATGGGATTGAGCATGTCGAGCACGGACAAATACCCGTCCACCGGCAGGCCGTCCCAGGTCGGCGCCCCGATCTGCGCGAACGGCACGTCCGGCTCGCCGCTGTCGACGAAGCGCACGGCCGGCGGATCGCCGGACCGGACGAACATGCGCACCAGCTTCTCCCGCGGCCGCTCGCCGCGCAGGTGCTCCAGCAGCGCCAGCAGCGGGCGCTCGCCGGCGTCCAGGCTCACGTAGTCGAAATAGTCGAACACGCGCGGCTCGGCCAGCTCGCGCAGCTCGGTGTTGACGAAGCCGCCGCCCAGCACGGTGACGATGGCCGGGTCCCGCGCCTTGACCGCCTGGGCGATGCGGAACGCGCCGTACACGTTGCCGGGGAACGGCGCCGACACCAGCACGACATCCGGCCGATGCCGCGCCAGCGCGGCCAGCGTCAGCTCGCGCAGGGCGTCGTCGATGAGATTGCGCGGCGCGCCCAGCGCCGCCGCCAGCGGCTCGAACGTGGGCTGGCTTTGCGCCAGGGACTCGGCGTAGCGCACGAACTCGAAGCGCGGGTCCACCGCCTCGCGCAGCACGTCGGCGAGGTCGTTCAGGTACAGCGTGGCGAGGTGGCGCGCGCGGTCCTGCGCGCCGAGCGCGCCGAACGCCCAGGCCAGCGGGTCGCCGCCGTCCTCGTCGATGTAGACGTCCAGGGACTCGAAGCGCGGCCCTTCCGGCAGGAAGCGGCGGCCGGCGATGCGGTGCGCCAGCGTGCCGTCGCGGCCCTGCAGGAAGGCCACGGCCGGCGCGATCGTGGCGCGGTAGCGGTTGAACCGCGCCAGGAAGGCGCACACGCGCGGCGTGCGCGCGCGCTCGGGAATCGTCCGGACGTGCGCCCGCAGCGCCTCCAGGCCGTCCGGCGAGAACAGATTGAGCACCAGGGCCAGGGCGAGGTCCTCCTGCACCGCGTCCACCCCGCGCGAGCGCAGGAAGCCGGTCAGGTAGGCGGTGGACGGGTACGGCGTGTTGAGCTGCGTCATCGGCGGGATGACGGACAGCACGCGCAGGGGCTTGGCGGACATGGCGCAAGCGTACGCTAATGTCATGTCCATGCAACCGATCCTGAAGATTTCCGACCTGACCAAGACCTACGCCTCCGGCCTGCAGGCCCTCAAGCGCGTGGACCTCGACATCCGCCGCGGCGAAATCTTCGCCCTGCTCGGCCCCAACGGCGCGGGCAAGACCACGCTCATCAACATCGTCTGCGGCATCGTCACGCCCAGCACCGGCACCGTGACGGTGGACGGCCACGATATCCGGCACGACTATCGCGCCACGCGCTCGCGCATCGGCCTGGTGCCGCAGGAGCTGGCGACCGATTCGTTCGAGACGGTGTGGACGACGGTCCGCTTCAGCCGCGGCCTGTTCGGCTGCCCGCCGAACCCCGCGCACCTGGAGAAGGTCCTGCGCGATCTGTCGCTGTGGGACAAGCGCAAGGACCGGATCATGACCCTGTCCGGCGGCATGAAGCGCCGGGTGATGATCGCCAAGGCGCTGGCGCACGAGCCGCAGATCCTGTTCCTGGACGAGCCGACCGCGGGCGTGGACGTGGAGCTGCGCCGCGACATGTGGGCGCTGGTGCGGCGCCTGCGCGAGAGCGGCGTCACCATCATCCTGACCACGCACTACATCGAGGAGGCGGAGGAAATGGCCGACCGCATCGGCGTGATCCACAAGGGCGAGCCGATCCTGGTGGAAGAAAAAGCCGCGCTGATGAAGAAGCTGGGCCGCAAGCAGCTGACCCTGCACCTGCAGGCGCCGATGGCGGAAGTGCCGGCGGCGCTGGCCGACTGGCGGCTGGCGCTGAAGAACGGCGGCCAGGAACTCGAATACGTGTTCGAGGCCGGGCGCGAGCATACCGACGTGCCGCGCCTGCTCAAGCGCCTGATCGAGCTGGACATCGCCTTCAAGGACCTCAACACCCGGCAAAGCTCGCTGGAGGACATCTTCGTGAGCCTGGTGAGCGAACGGCAGGGAGCGCAGGCATGAGTTCGCGGACCTTCAACGCCTACGGCGTGTGGGCGATCTACCGCTTCGAGATGGCGCGCTTCGGCCGCACCCTGCTGCAAAGCGTGCTGACGCCGGTCATCACCACCTCGCTCTACTTCGTGGTGTTCGGCGCGGCCATCGGCGCGCGCATGGAGGAGATCGGCGGCGTGCCGTACGGCGCCTTCATCGTGCCCGGCCTGATCATGCTCACGCTGTTCACCGAGAGCATCTTCAACGCCTCGTTCGGCATCTACTTCCCCAAGTTCACCGGCACGATCTACGAGCTGCTGTCGGCGCCGGTGTCGCCGCTGGAGACGGTGCTGGGCTACGTCGGCGCGGCGACCACCAAGTCGGCGATCCTGGGCCTCATCATCCTGGCGACCTCGGCGCTGTTCGTGCCGATCCGGATTCTCCATCCGGTGTGGATGGCCGCCTTCCTGCTGCTGACGGCAGCCAGCTTCAGCCTGTTCGGCTTCATCATCGGCATCTGGGCGAAAAACTTCGAGCAGCTCCAGCTCATCCCCATGCTGGTGGTGACGCCGCTGACCTTCCTGGGCGGCGCGTTCTATTCCATCGCGGTGCTGCCGCCGGCCTGGCAGACGGTGAGCCTGTTCAACCCGGTGGTCTACCTCATCAGCGGCTTCCGCTGGAGCTTCTACGGCAGCTCGGACGTGGGCGTGGTCCCGAGCCTGGCGTTCACGCTGGGGTTCCTGCTGATCTGCCTGCTGCTGGTCGGGTGGATCTTCAAGACCGGCTACCGCCTCAAGAACTGAGGGACATGACAGCGCCGCCCGTTGACTGTATAAATATACAGTCAACGGGAGACGCCCCATGTCCGAACTCACCCCACGCCAGTCCGAAGTCCTCGTCTTCATCCAGGCGTTCTGCGCCGGGCACGGCCATCCGCCGACGCGCGCGGACATCATGCAGCGCTTCGGCTTCCGCTCGCCCACCGCGGCCGAGGACCACCTGCGCGCGCTGGCGCGCAAGGGCGTGATCGAACTGGTCCCCGGCGCGGCGCGCGGCATCCGCCTGCTGGAGGCGGCCAACGAGGAAGCAGGCCTGCCGCTGCTGGGCCGCGTTGCCGCCGGCAGCCCGCTGCTCGCGATCGAGAACATCGAGACGCGCTACATGCTCGACCCGCGCCTGTTCACGCCGCGCGCCGACTACCTGCTGCGCGTGCGCGGCCAATCCATGCGCGACGCCGGCATCCTCGACGGCGACCTGCTGGCGGTGCACAAGACGCGCGAGGCGCACAGCGGCCAGATCGTGGTCGCGCGCATTGGCGAGGAGGTCACGGTCAAGCGCCTGCAGCGCCTGGGCGCGCGCGTGCGCCTGCTGCCGGCCAACCCGCAGTTCGCGCCGATCGAGCTGGACCTGCGCCGCCAGGAGCTGGCGATCGAGGGCCTGGCGGTGGGCGTGATCCGCCCGCAGCTCGGCGCCCTGCCGTGACCGCGGCGGCGGGCCTGCGCGGGGAGGCCGTCGCGCGCCTGCTGGAGGACCCGCGCCTGTTCCGCGGCGACGCCTGCGCCGCGATCCGCGCCGAGTCCACCGGCCATGCCGACTTCGACCGCCTGCTGCCCGGCGGCGGCTGGCCGGCCGGCGCGCTGACCGAGATCCTGCACGCGCCGGCCGGCATCGGCGAGCTGAGCCTGGTGCTGCCGTACCTGGCGCGCGTGACCCAGGCCGGCGGCCGCGTCGGCCTGGTCGGGCCGCCGTACATCCCGTACGCGCCGGCGCTGGCCGCGGCCGGCGTGGTGCTGCCGCGCGTGACCGTGGTGCGACCGGACACCGCCGACGGCACGCTGTGGGCCGCCGAGCAGATGCTGCGCTCGCAGTGCTACGGCACGGTGCTGGCCTGGCCGCAGCGCACCGACGAGCGCGAGCTGCGCCGGCTCCAGCTCGCGGCCGAGGACGGCGCCGCCATCGGCATCCTGTTCCGCGACGCGCGCCACGCCGCGCAGGCCTCGCCGGCCGCGCTGCGCCTGCATCTCGCGCGCACGGCCGCGGGGCTGGACGTGGAAATCCTGAAGTGCCGGGGCGGCATCTCCGGCCGGCGCTGGTGCGCCGCGGCGTGAGCGCATGCTCTGGCTCTGCCTGCTGCCGCACCGCCTGGCGCTGGAGGCGCTGACGCCGCCGGCGGACGCTCCCCTCGCCGTCACCGAAAGGCGCGGCCCGCGGCGCTGGGTGGTCGCGTCCACCCTGCCGCTGCCGGCCGGCGCCGACTGGGGCGCGGTGCAGGCGCTGCATCCGCAGCTGCGCGCCGTCGGGCGCAACGCGCGGGCGGAGCGCGCGGCGCTCGAATCGCTGGCGTACCTCGCGTACCGCTTCGGCCAGCCGGTGCACCTGGAGCTGCGCGAGCCGGCCCGGCCGGGCGAGGCCCCTGTCCACGCCGTCTGGGTGGAGATCGCGGCGAGCCTGCGCCTGTTCGGCGGCCTCGACGCGCTGCTCGCCGAAGCGCGCGCGGCGCTCGGCGGGCAGCCGCTGTCCTGCCGCATCGGCGTCGCGCCGACGCTCGAAGGCGCGGCGCTGGCCGCCCAGCTCGACCGCCCGGCCGCGCGCGACCGCCAGGAACTGTGGGACTGGCTGCAAGGCCTGCCGCTGCCGGCGCTGCGCCTGCCGGCGGAAACGCTCGCCGCCCTGCGCGACAGCGGCCTGCGGCGCGCCGGCGAGCTGCTGGCGCTGCCGCGCGACGCGCTCGCGCGCCGCTTCGGCGCCGGCGCGATCGGCTATCTGGACCGCCTGACCGGCCGCGCGCCGGACCTACGCCCGGCCGTCCGCCCGCCGCCGCGCTACCGGCGGCGCCTCGATCTGCTGGGCGAGGTCGACAGCGCCGAATCCCTGCTGTTTCCCGCGCGCCGCCTGATGCAGGAGCTGGCCCAGTACCTGCGCGCGCGCGACACCGGCGTGGAGCGCTTCACCCTGCGCATGCGGCACGCCGGGCGCGCGCCCAGCGCGCTGGAGCTGCGCCTGCTCGCCCCCAGCCGCGGCGCCGAGCACCTGTTCCAGCTCCTGCGCGAGCGCCTGGAGCGGACCGCCCTGCCCGCCGCCGTGCGCGAGCTGGAACTTTGCGCCGAGCACTTCGCCGCGCCGGAGGCGCCGCAGCCGGACCTTTTTGGCGGCGCCGGCCGCCGCGACGCCGAATGGCGGCAACTGCTGGAAAAGCTGATCGCGCGCCTGGGCGCCGACGCCGTGCTCGGCCTGGGCCTGGCCGCCGATCACCGGCCGGAGCGGGCCTGCACGACCGGCATGCCGGTCGCCGGCGCCGCTCCCGCGCGGCTGCCGCCGCGGGGCGGCGACGACGGCGGGCGCGCGCCGCGGCCGCCCTGGCTGCTCGATCCGCCGCGCCGGCTGGCCGGGCCGCCGGCCGTGCTCGGCGCCGCCGAGCGCATCGAGAGCGGCTGGTGGGACGGCGCGCCGGTCGCGCGCGACTACTACACCGCCCGCGCCGGCGACGCGCGCCTGTGGGTATTCCAGGACCGCGCGGACGGGCAGTGGTACCTGCAGGGAATCTGGGCGTGAGCTACGCCGAGCTGCACTGCCTGTCCAACTTCTCCTTCCTGCGCGGCGCCTCGCACGCGCACGAGCTGGTCCGGCGCGCGCGCGAGCTGGGCTACCAGGCCCTGGCCATCGCCGACGAGTGCTCGATGGCCGGCATCGTGCGCGCGCACCAGGCGGCGCGGCAACACGGCCTCAAGCTGATCGTCGGCACCGAAGTGCGGCTGGAGGACGGGCCCAAGCTGGTCCTGCTGGCCGAGAACCGCGACGGCTACGCGGCGATCTGCGGCTTGATCGCCCAGGCGCGGCGTGCCGCCGCCAAGGGCAGCTACAAGCTGCGGCGCTGCGACTTCCTCCCCACCCCCGCGCTGCCCCGTGGCGCGGCGGCGGACGGCGTCTGCGCGCTGTGGTGCCCGGACGCCGAGGCCCGCGACGAGGACGCCGCCTGGCTGCGCGAACGTTTTGCCGGACGCGCCTGGATCGCGGTGGAGCTGCACCGCGGCGCCGACGACGGCGCGCGCCTGCGCCGCCTGCGAGCACTGGGCGCGCGCCACGGCCTTCCGCTGGCGGCGGCGGGCGACGTGCACATGCACGTGCGCGGGCGGCGCGTCGTGCAAGACGTGCTGACGGCGATCCGCCACCGCCTGCCGCTCGCCGAGTGCGGACATCGGCTGTTCCCCAACGGCGAGCGCCACCTGCGCCGCCTGGAGGAGCTGCGCGAGCTGTATCCGGAGGAGTTGCTGCAAGAAACGCTGCGCATCGCCGGGCGCTGCGACTTTCGCCTCGACGAGCTGCGCTACGCCTACCCGCGGGAGCTGGTGCCGGCCGGCCGCGACGCCGCCGGCTGGCTGCGCGAGCTGACCGAGGACGGGCTGCGGGAACGCTTCCCGCAGGGCGTGCCGGCCGCGGTGCGCGCGCTGATCGACAAGGAGCTGGCGCTGATCGCCGAGCTGCGCTACGAGCATTTCTTCCTGACCGTGCACGACCTCGTCCGCTTCGCGCGCGGCCGCGGCATCCTGTGCCAGGGCCGCGGCAGCGCGGCGAACTCGGCGGTCTGCTACGCCCTGGGCATCACCGAGGTGGACCCGGCGCGCATGAACATGCTGTTCGAGCGCTTCATCTCGCGCGAGCGCAACGAGCCGCCGGACATCGACGTGGACTTCGAGCACCAGCGGCGCGAGGAGGTGATCCAGTACGTCTACCGCAAGTACGGGCGCGAGCGCGCCGCCCTGGCGGCGACCGTCGTCGGCTACCGGCCGCGCAGCGCGATCCGCGACGTCGGCCGCGCGCTGGGCCTGGCGCCGGACCTGCTCGACCGCCTGTCGCAGTCCCTGGCCTGGTGGGACGCCCCGCAGGAGTTCCCGCAGCGCCTGCGCGAAGCGGGCCTGGACCCGGACTCCGCCGCCGCGCGCCGGTTCCTGCACCTGGTCGGCCGGTTGCTGGACTTTCCGCGCCACCTGTCGCAGCACGTGGGCGGCTTCGTCATTTCCGACGCGCCGCTGGCGCAACTGGTGCCGGTGGAGAACGCCGCCATGCCGGAGCGCACGATCATCCAGTGGGACAAGGACGACCTGGAGGCGCTGGGCCTGCTCAAGGTGGACGTGCTGGCGCTGGGCATGCTGTCCGCGCTGCGGCGCGCGCTGGACATCGTCTCGCGGCGCCGCGGCGCACCGTTCCGCCTGGCGGACATCCCGGCCGAGGACCCGGCGACGTACGAGATGATCGGCCGCGGCGACACCATCGGCGTGTTCCAGATCGAGTCGCGCGCGCAGATGGCGATGCTGCCGCGGCTCAAGCCCAGGACGTTCTACGACCTGGTGATCGAGGTCGCCATCGTGCGGCCGGGGCCGATCCAGGGCGGCATGGTGCACCCGTACCTGCGCCGCCGCCGCGGCGAGGAGCCGGAGGAATATCCCAGCGCCGAGCTGAGGAAGGTGCTCGGCCGCACGCTCGGCGTGCCGCTGTTCCAGGAGCAGGTGATGGAGATCGCCGTCGTCGCCGCCGGCTTCACGCCCGGCGAGGCGGACCATCTGCGCCGCTCGATGGCGGCCTGGAAGCGCGGCGGCAGCATGGACCACCTGCGCGAGCGCCTGCTCGACGGCATGGCGCGGCGCGGCTACGCGCCGGCGTTCGCCGCGCGCATCTTCGAGATGATCCGCGGCTTCGGCTCGTACGGCTTCCCGGAGTCGCACGCCGCCAGCTTCGCGCTGCTGGCGTACGCCTCGGCCTGGCTCAAGCGCCACGAGCCGGCGGCGTTCTTCGCCGCCATCCTCAACTCGCTGCCGATGGGCTTCTACGCTCCGGCGCAACTGGTGCAGGCGGCGCGGCG
>JACPFV010000061.1 GCA_016182805.1 Gammaproteobacteria bacterium | reverse complement strand
TGCGCGAGCGGCAGCGGGAATGGAGCCGCCGGGTCGACGCCGCCGCGGCGCCGCGGGCGCGGACGCCGGCCGGAGCCGCGCGGCCGCTCGGGGCGGATACCGACGCGGTGCTGCGGCGGCTGGGCATCGCATGCTGATCCGGGACGCGGAGATCGAGGGGCGCCGGATCGCCGATCTGCGCATCGAGGACGGGCGCATCGCGGCCGTCGGTCGGGGGCTGGAGCGCCGCGCCGACGACACCGTGCTCGATGCCGGCGGCGCGGCCCTGCTGCCCGGACTGCACGACCACCATCTGCACCTGGTCGCGCTGGCCGCCGCCCAGGCCTCGGTGCCCTGCGGGCCGCCGCAGGTGCGGACCGCGGACGACCTGGCCCGGAGTCTGCGCGCTGCCGGCGACGCGGCGCCGGCGACAGGCTGGATCCGCGGCGTCGGCTACGACGAATCGGTGGCCGGCGACTTGGACCGCGACGCGCTGGACCGCTGGGTGACGCAGCGGCCGCTGCGCATCCAGCACCGCAGCGGGCGCCTTTGGATCCTCAACTCGGCGGCGCTGGAGCGCGTGCGGGCGGCGGACGAGGCGGACCCGCTGGAGCGGAGCAGCGGCCGGCCGACCGGCCGGCTCTACGACGCCGACGCCTGGCTGCGGCAGCGCATCGGCGGCGAGCGCCCCGCGCTGCATGCCGTCGGCCGCCTGCTCGCGTGCTACGGCGTGACCGGCGTCACCGACACCACGCCGCACAACGGCCTCGCGGAGTTCGCCGCCTTTGCGCGGGCGCGGGCCGGCGGCGAGCTGTGCCAGGACCTGATCGTGATGGGCGACGCCGGCCTCGATGCGGCGGCGGAGTGCCACGGCTTGCGCCGCGGCGCGCACAAGTTCCACCTGCATGACGCCGAGCTGCCGGACTTCGACGCGACCTGCGCCGCCATCCGCCGTGCCCACGCCGCCGGGAGCGGGGCGGCCTTCCACTGCGTGACGCGCGCGGACCTCGCGTTTGCGCTGAGCGCGCTGCGCGAAGCGGGAACGGACGCGGCGGACCGCATCGAGCATGCGGCCATCGCGCCGCCCGAGCTGCTGGCGCAGATCCGCGAACTCGGCCTCGCGGTCGTGACGCAGCCCAACTTCATCGCCGAGCGCGGCGACGAGTACCGCGTGCGCGTCGATGCCGACGAGCGGCCCTGGCTGTACCGGCTGCGCGGCTTCCTCGATGCCAGAGTGCGGTTGGCCGGCGGCACCGACGCGCCGTTCGGCGACCCGAATCCCTGGGCGGCGATGCAGGCGGCGGTGACGCGGCGCAGCGGCGGCGGCGCGGCGATGGGCGCGGACGAAGGCCTGAGCCCGGAGCAGGCGCTGGCGCTGTTCACCTGCGCCGGCGAGCGCCCCGGCGGCCCGGCTCGGCGGATCGCGGTCGGCGCCGCCGCCGACCTGTGCCTGCTGGACCGGCCCTGGGCGCGCGCGAGACAGGACCTCGCGGCGGTGGCGGTGCGGGCGACGCTGAAGGGCGGGCGGAGGATCGCGTAGCGCGCGCTCTCGTCTGCTCGGACGATGCACGGCGGGAGGCGATTTGCAAAATTCGGTTGCATCATCCGTCCGAGTGCCGCCTCATGACCGCGACGAGCCCTGCGCCGGCCACCGCCGGCCGCGTCGAGATCGACGCCCGCGTCTTCAACCCGTATTCGAAGGACTTCATCCGCAACCCGGACCCGGTCTGGCAGACCTTGATGCGCGACTACCCCGTCGCCTGGCACAAGGACTTGCAGATGTGGATCGTCAGCAGTCACGAGCTGTGCGACCGGCTGCTCAAGGACAACCGCTTCACGCCGAACTTCCGCGCGTGGGAGTTCGCGCCGCCGCCCAAGGCGGAGGCGGACAAGAACGACTTCGACCGCGCCTTCGAGAAAGGCTTCTTCGCGGTGTCGCCGGCCGAGCACCTGCGCCTGCGCAAGCTGACCATGCCGGCGTTCTCGCGCCCGGTGATGGGCAAGATCGACGAGAAGATCCGCGACCTCGTGACCGAGTGCTTCGACGCCATCGGAGAGGCCGCGGAGTTCGACGTGTACTCCGCGCTGGCGGTGAAGATCCCGGCGCGCTCGATCGCGCGCATGGTCGGCGTGCCGATCGACATGGAGGACTTCTTCCACGAGTTCGCGGTCGACGTCATCAAGTCCACGCGCATCAACCTTCCGGCGAAGGAGCGCGAGGCCTCGATGCAGGCGACGCTGCCGGGCTTCAAGTACTTCCGCGACCGGATCGCCGAGCGGCGCGCGCGGCCGCATCCGGGCGACGACTTCCTGGGCAGTCTGGTGGGCGCCGTCGACGCATCCAATGAAGGGGACGCGCGCCTGGACGACTACGAAATCCTGTCGGTGATCTTCGCGCTGATTACCGCCGGCTCGGATACCGCGACCGACCTGCACACCTACCTGCTCTACGCGCTGCTCTCCAACCCGGACCAGTTCGCGCTGCTCAAGCGGAAGCCGGAGCTGATGGAGAACGCGATCGTCGAGTGCCTGCGCTGGGGCTCGTTCGGCAAGATGCCGTTCTTCCGCTTCGCCTCGGAGGACATCGAGTTCGCCGGGCAGACGATCCGCAAGGGACAGGCGATCGGCGTCAACGTCCAGGCCGCCTGGCACGACCCGGCCAAGTGGGACGACCCGACCCGGCTCGACATCGCGCGCCGGCTCGACGGCAACATCGTGTTCGGCGCCGGCGCCCACTTCTGCATCGGCACGTACCTGGTGCGCGTGCAGGGCCGCCTGATGCTGACCGAGTTCATGCGCCGCTTCCCGGACGCCGACCTTGCCAACGGCACCGGCGACCTCGACTATGAATGGACGCACCACAACGCGCGGCGCATCAACCGCCTCAAGGTGCGGACCAACCTCAAGGCGCGGCGGAGAGCGGCATGAGCGACTTCGGGAACCGCGCGGGACGCGCACCATGAAAAAGTGGATCTGCGTCATCTGCGGCCACATCTACGACGAGGCGGTCGGCATGCCCGAGTCCGGCATTCCCGCCGGCACGCGCTTCGACAGCCTGCCGGCGGACTGGACCTGCCCGGAGTGCGGGTCGCCGAAATCGGCGTTCGAGCCGATGGCCGAGTAAGACGGGGGACAGGGGGGGAGATGAAACACGAAATGAAGGCGCGCTATCCGGCATCGTCCGAGGTGGTGCTCAAGATGTTTTCGGACCCGGCGTTCCACACCCGGAAGCTGGAGGCCATGGGCCTGAGCAAGTTCACGGTGCTCAGCCAGGGCCTGGACGGCGACGAGTTCCACATCCGCATCGAGCGGCGCGTGCCGCTGGACGCGCCCGGCGTGGTGAAGAAGGTGGTCCCGGCCGAGTCCAGCGTGGTCAACGAGGAGCGGTGGAACCTGAAGAAGAAGACCGGGCGCGTGATCGCGGAGCCGAAGGGCATCCCGATCGACATGTCCTGCACCGCCTCGTTCAAGGACGATGGCAAGGACTGCGTCATCACCTACGTCTGGGACGTGCGCGCCAAGGTGCCGCTGATCGGCGGCGCACTGGAGAAATTCGTCTGCTCCGACATGGAGCGGCGCTTCGCCGACGAGACCCGGGCCGCGATCCCGCTGCTGGCCGGCTACCGCTGAACCGGCCCGCCCGCCGAGAAGTAGTCGGTTTGGACGAGGCAGCGGCGAACCCCGCCGCTACCATTTAACGCAGACGGGCGCGCCGGCTGGAAGCAGCGGACAGGGGCGCCGTTCTTCATTGACAATCGAGCCACGGAGGGTGGGATGAAAGTTCGTAGCGGGTCGACCGCGGAGGGTGCCGTGAAAGTCAAGCGCATGTTGGGCGCGTGGGTTCTGATCGGCGGTTTGGGAATGGCGGCTCCGGCCGCGATGGCGAAGGTTCCGGCGGAGAAGGCGGCGGAGCTGGACAGCCCCAATACCACCTGCATGGGCGCCGAGCGCGCCGGCAGCCAGAGCGGCGTCGCCGAGTACAGCGGCAAGTACGTCGGCACCTGGCCCGGCCTGAAGAAGCCGTACGGCTACGAGCCGGGCCCGTACGCGGACGAGAAGCCGCAGCTCAAGATCACCGCGGAGAACATGGACCAGTACGCGGACAAGCTGACGGAAGGGCAGAAGGCCCTGCTCAAGAAATATCCGAAGACGTACTGGATGAACGTCTACCCCAGCCACCGCGACTTCCGCAACGCGGACTGGGTGTGCGACGTGGTGAAGAAGAACGCCACCACCGCCGAGGTGATCCACGACGGCCTGGGCATCACCGGCACCAGCGGCGGCATCCCGTTCCCGTTCCCGCAGAGCGGCGCGGAGGCGATCTGGAACATCATCAACCCGCACCGCGCGCACAACGAGCAGGCGATCGTCGACATCGCCGACGTTTACGCCAACGGCAGCATCGCCTGGGGCCGCCAGCGCTTCATGACGCTCGACCCCGGCAAGAACCCGACCAAGCGCGGCACCTACCAGGACGACATCGGCGCGTACTTCTACACCCGCTACGTGCTGCCGGAGCGCGATCGCGGCTTCACCGCGGTCGGCTTCCAGCCCAACGACTTCAAGAAGGCCTCGACCCAGGCCTGGCAGTACCTGCCGGGCATCCGGCGCGTGCGCCAGGCGCCGGAGGTCGGCTTCGACTACCCGGTGCCGCCGGCCGGCCTGCGCACGGTGGACGACGACTACGTGTTCAACGGCTCGCCGGAACGCTACACCTGGAAGCTGGTCGGCAAGAAGGAAATCTACGTCCCGTACCACAACTTCAAGACCAACGACACGTCGATCAAGTACGCGGACCTGATCAAGCCCAACACGGTCAACCCGGAGTACGTGCGCTACGAGCTGCACCGCGTGTGGATCGTCGAGGGCACGCTCAAGCCCGGCGTGCGGCACATCTACGGCAAGCGCGTTCTGTTCGCCGACGAGGACACCTGGATGGCGACGTGGGCGGACAACTACGACGCGCGCGGCCAGCTCTGGCGCACGGCCTTCGTCGCCTACTTCTATTCGCAGGAGTCCAAGGCCTTCCACCGCGGCGCCTCGTTCTACCACGACCTCGCCGCCAACGCGTACGAGGCCGGCTACCTGACCAACGAGCGCGGCGAGAACTGGTGGCGGCTGAACCAGGCGGACGTGACGCCGGCCATGTTCACGCCGGAGGCGGCGGCGCGGCCGAGCCACTGATCGACACAAGTCCCGTTCCCGCGCCGGCACCGGCGCGGGAACGGGGCGCCGGGCCAAAGGCCCGCGAGTGACACTCAAGGCGACGCCGGGGAGGGACGGCTCGATGCACGAGGAGATCACGATGACAGGCAGACGGCTTATCGCATCCTGCCTGCTGACCGGCGCGCTGGCGCTGCCGGCCCAGCAGGCGGCGGCGAAGGTTCCGGCGGAGAAGGCGGCGGAACTGGACAGCCCCAAGACCACCTGCATGGGCGCCGAGCGCGCCGGCAGCCAGAGCGGCGTGGCCGAGTACAGCGGCAAGTACGTCGGCACCTGGCCCGGCCTCAAGAAGCCGAACGGCTACGAGCCCGGCCCATACGCGGACGAGAAGCCGCTGTTCAAGATCACCGCGGAGAACATGGACCGGCACGCGGACAAGCTGACGGAAGGGCAGAAGGCCCTGCTCAAGAAGTATCCGAAGGCGTACTGGATGAACGTCTACCCCAGCCACCGCGACTTCGGCTTCCAGCCCTGGGTGTGCGACACGGTGAAGAAGAACGCCACCGCCGCGGAAGTCGTGCACAACGGCCTGGGCATCCAGGGCACCAGCGGCGCGATCCCGTTCCCGTTCCCGCAGAGCGGCCTGGAGGCGATCTGGAACGTCATCAACCCGCACCGCGCATGGACCGAGTCCGCGGTGTGCGATATCGCCGACGTCTACGCCAACGGCAGCATCGCCTGGGGCCGCAACAAGTTCATGACCATGAACCCCGGCAACGACCCGAAGAAGCGCGGCTCGTACCAGGACAAGGTCAACGCCCACTTCTACACCGGCTACCTGCTGCCGGAGCGCGACCGCGGCTTCGTCGCGGTCGGCTTCCAGCCCAACGACTTCACCAAGGACGCGACCCAGGCCTGGCAGTACCTGCCGGGCATCCGGCGCGTGCGCCAGGCGCCGGAGGTCGGCTTCGACTACCCGGTGCCGCCGGCCGGCCTGCGCACGGTGGACGACGACTACGTGTTCAACGGCTCGCCGGAGCGCTACACCTGGAAGCTGATCGGCAAGAAGGAGATGTACGTCCCGTACCACAACTTCCGCCTGAACGACACGGCGATCAAGTACACGGACCTCATCAAGCCCAACACGATCAATCCGGAGTACGTGCGCTACGAGCTGCACCGCGTCTGGATCGTGGAGGGCTACCTCAAGGAAGGCGTGCGTCACATCTACGGCAAGCGCCGGCTCTACGCCGACGAGGACGGCTGGATGGCGCTGTGGGCGGACAACTACGACGGGCGCGGCGAGCTGTGGCGCACGGCGTTCGTCGGCTACTTCTATTCGCAGGAATCGGCCACGTTCCACCGCGGCGCGTCGATCTACCATGACCTGACCGCCAACGCCTACGAGGCCGGCTATCTGACCAACGAGCGCGGCGAGAACTGGTGGCGGCTGAACGTGCCGCTGGCGCCGTCCATGTTCACGGCGGAGGCGGCTGCGCGCGGCGGGCATTAGGGCCATCCTGGCCGGGACCGGGCCGTGCTTAGTGTCGTCCTGACAAGGACCGGGCCATCCGTGGCCCGGAGTTTTGAGCGGGGCGCCCGAGGGGCGCCCCGAATGCAGACGGGAATCTAAGGAACATGAAGAATGCATTCATCACGGGCGCCAACGTCGGGCAGGGCAATCTCCTGGCGAAGAAGCTGGTCGCGCGCGGCTGGCGCGTGTTCGCCGGCGTGCTGCCGGGCGCGCCGACCGATCTCGCCAATGGGCCGGCGCTGACCCTGGTCGACCAGGACGTCTCCAGCAACGACTCGGTGCGGCGCAGCGCCGAGACCGTGCGCCAGGCGCTCGGCGACGCCGGGCTGGACCTGCTGATGAACGTGGCGGGCGTGGCCAACGTCGCCACCGGCACGATCGAGGGCCTCAAGCTCGAGGACGTGCCGCGTATCTTCGAGATCAACGCCTTCGGCCAGTTGCGCGTGTGCCAGTGCTTCCTGCCGCTGCTGCGCAAGGCGCGGCCGCCGGCCAAGATCGTCAACTTCGGCTCCGGCGCCGTGCTCGCCAACCCGCCCATCGCGGGCGCCTACAACATGACCAAGCACGCCGTGCATGGCCTCACGCTCACGCTGCGCAACGAGCTGGCGCCGTTCGGCATCCAGGTCGCGTCGATCTGGCCGGGCGCGGTCAAGACCGGCATGACCGCCAATTCGCACCAGACGACGATGGATTCCTGGAACCGCCAGCCGGATGCGGTCAAGGCCGCGTACGAGCCGTACCTGAAGAAGGGCGTCACCGAGTTGCTGCCGGAGATGATCGAGAAGAAGGGCAACTCCGCGGACTACGTGACCGACGAGGTGCTCAAGCTGATCGAGCTGCCCAGGCTCAAGTCTGCGTACTGCGTCGGCCGCGACGCCAAGCCGCTGGGCTTCCTGCACCGCTGGCTGCCGAGCGGCGCCTTCGAGGCGATGATCCGCGCCGCCTACCGGATCCCGGCGGCGAAGGCATGAACGACCTCGGCTCCGGCGGAACCCCGGTCCGCGCGCTGTTCGCGCGCGTCGCGGCGCGCGCGCCGGCGCTGCGCCAGACTGTGGCCGAGCAGCGCGCCGCGAAGCTGCAAAAGCTGGTCGACGCGGTGTTCGCGCACAAGGCCGCGATCTACGCCGCGGTGCGCAAGGAACTGCACCTGTGCGACACCGACATCGACGCGCAGTTGATGATGGTGAAGTTCGAGGCCGAGTTCATCGTCAAGAACCTGAAGGACTGGATGCGGCGCCGGCCGGTCCCCGGCTCCATCATGAGCCTGGGCAAGACCTCGTACGTGCAGTACGAGCCCAAGGGCGTGGTGCTGAACCTCGCCACCTGGAACGCGCCCTTCGCCATCGGCTTGGTGCCGGCCATGGGCGCACTGGCCGCCGGCAACGCCGTGATCCTCAAGCCCTCGGAGCTGGCGCCGGACTCGGCCGCGGTGCTCGCCGACATCGTGCGCGCGGCGTATCCGGAAGACGAGTTCGCGGTGATCCAGGGCGGGCCGGAGGTGGCGCAGGAGCTGCTGGCGCTGCCGTTCAACCATATCTTCTACATCGGCGGCCACGCGGTCGGGCGCCTGGTGATGAAGGCGGCGGCGGACCACTTCGCCTCGGTCACGCTGGAGATGGGCGGCAAGAACCCGACCATCGTCGACGCCTCCGCCGACATCGAGGACGCGGCGCGCAAGATTTCCTTGGGCCGCCTGTCCAACGCCGGCCAGATCTGCATCGCGCCGGACTACGTGCTGGCCCACGAGAGCGTGCACGACCGCTTCGTCGAGGCGCTGCGGCGCGCCATGACCGCACAGTACAACGCCGACGGCAAGGGCTTCGAGAATTCGCCGGAGTACCCGCGCATCGTCAACGCGCGCCACTTCGCGCGCGTGCGCGCCCTGGTCGAGGACGCGCGCGACAAGGGCGCGCGCATCGCGTTCGGCGGGCAGATGCGCGCCGAGGACCGCTACATCGCGCCGACTGTCGTCACCGGCGCGACCGAGGACATGAAGATCATGCAGGAGGAGATCTTCGGCCCGGTCATCACCGTCGCGCCGTTCCGTTCGCGCGAGGAAGCGGTCGAGACCGTC
Source organism: Gammaproteobacteria bacterium (assembly GCA_016182805.1). Lineage (GTDB taxonomy): Bacteria > Pseudomonadota > Gammaproteobacteria > Nevskiales > Nevskiaceae > JACPFV01. Next base: position 17,110 of record JACPFV010000061.1, on the reverse strand, counting down.
GCGCGGCGGCCCAAGCCTCTGGCGGCCTACATCTACGCGAAGGACCGGGCGCAGATCGAGTACTTCCTGGCGCACACCACCGCCGGCAGCACGGTGGTGAACCATAACGTGATCCAGTCCGGCACCAACCCGCACCTGCCGTTCGGCGGCGTCAACCACAGCGGCATCGGCCGCCTCGGCGGCTGGTACACCTTCGCCGAATGCTCCAACGCGCGCTCGGTGGTGGAGGAAGGGCCGCCGCTGGGCGACCCCAACATGTTCTTTCCGCCCTACACCGAGAAGTACAAAAAGATGGTCGCCTCCATGCTCGGCCGCAGCCTGGTCGTTCCCGACGGCGTGGTGCGGGCGATCAACGGCATCATCAAGCTCGGCTCACCGTTCCGCCGGAACTGATCCGTCCGCCCGGCCCGATCCATCCGGGCTGCCCTGGGGACCGCGGGGCTGGGCGCGGCCCTGCCGCGCCGCGCGGCGGGCGAATCCGATCAGCGGCGCGCGGCCTCGTTCGGCGCGCGGTCGCCCCACAGCGTGTCCGCGGCCGGGTCGATCGCGCCCAGCAGGCGGTTGAGCAGCGACTTGAGCAGCGTCGCCTCGGTGGCGCCGAGCCGCTCCAGCAGGCCGGATTCCACCGCCTTGGCGGCGGAGATCACGCGCAGCGCACAGCTGCGGCCGCGCTCGGTGAGCTGGTACTCCGGGCCGGGCACTTCCGCGACCACCGGGGCCTGGCACACCAGCCCGCGCTCGGCCAGGGAGTGCAGGGTTTCCGCGCTGCGTTCGTCGAGGATGCCGGCCATGGCGGCGTCCAGCTCCTGCGCGCTCATGATGCGCTTGAGCGTGAGCGTGGCCAGGACGTAGAACTCCTCGTCGTCGAGGCCCTCGTCGCGCAGGTGCGGGCGGATCTGGCGGAAGAACTGGAAGTGGCTGCGGCCGAGCAGGTAGCCGACGAAGTCCTCGGTGAAGCTGCCGGCGAGATAGGGCTGGCGCGGCTTGGCCTCGGCGGCCGCGCGCGGCGCGGCGTGCGCGTAGCGGCCGCCGTGGAACACCAGCGGCGCGGTCTCGGCGCGGTCGAAGTCCAGCACCTCGCCGACGAAGATCACGTGATCGCCGCCGTCGTACTGGAACGCGGTGCGGCACTGGAAGCGCGCGGAGCAGCCGCGCAGCAGCGGGATGCCGCCGGCGCCGTCGTCCAGCTCCAGGCCGGCGAACTTGTCCTCGCCGCGGCGCGCGAAGCGCTGCGACAGGTCGTCCTGGTCGGCGGCCAGCACATGCACCGCCCAGTGGGCGGCGGCGCGGAACGCGGGCAGGGACAGGGACGTCTCCGCCAGGCTCCACAGCACCATCGGCGGGTTGAGCGACACCGAGTTGAAGCTGTTGACGGTGAGGCCCACCGGCGCGCCGTCCGGCGCGCGCGTGGTGATGATGGTGACGCCGGTGGCGAAGCTGCCGAGCGCCTTGCGGAATTCTTTCGGGTCGAACGGAGGGGCGCCGCTCACAGGTTGTACTTGACGGTGAACGACAGGTAGTCGTGGTCGACGTACGGGTTCGCCTTGAGCATGCTGGCGCCGATGTGCTTGTCCGGGTCGCCCAGGAAGCCGTTGTAGGCGGTGGTGAACTCCAGGTTCTGCAAGTACTGCATGGTGACGCCGGCGGAAAAGCGCATGTCGCCGTCGCCGTACAGGCTGCCGAAGGTCCCCGCCACCGAGGGGTTGCCCTGGAGCGCGGCGAACGACAGCGGCGTGCCCAGATCCCAGCCGGGGATCACGTTGCGGCCCTTTGGCAGCACCAGCACCTGCACGGCGGACGACTCGCGGTCGTAGAACGGCACGTCGCGGTTGCCGACGTATTCGATTCCCTCTTCCTCCGGCGCCGGCACGATGTCCTCGATCTTCAGCCAGCCCATCTCGACCACGAGGGCGATCTCGTCGTAGAACGCGAACTTGGGGTTGGCGGCGTAGAGCAGCGAGACCTGCGCCTGGCGCGCGTTGCCGCGCGTGCCCACCGGGCTGCGCACGCCGGAGATGTCCGCCGCGACCGAGGTGTCGATGTTGTTGCGCTCGATGTACTCGCCGGCGACGTTGAACACCCACAGCACGGTGGTGAAGCTGGCCGCTCGCATCTCGATGTTGTCGGCGTAGACTACGTTGTAGGTGATCGGCACGCGCTGGTTGATCGCCTGCGTCGTGATCTCGTCGCCGGTGATCGGGTCGTAGCCGATGGTGGCAAAGCCCATGTTGAGCTTCACCGACGGATTGTGGTTGTGGTACTTGAGGTAGTACGCGCCGATGTTGGTGACGGGCGTGATCTGGTACTTGAGTCCGGCGCCCCAGGGCTTGTCCTTCTTGCTCGGCAGGATGTCGTTTTTGCGAAACACCATGATGTTCTCCGGCGCGTCGAACGGCTCGCCGGTGGCGCCGTCGGTGTCGCAAAACTGCTCGATGGGGGCGCCGCCGAACAGGCCGGGGCAGCCCTCGCCGTACAGGGGGTTGACCGAGCCGTAGCCGATGGTGCCGCCCGGCCCGACCAGGTCCGCCGGGGAGAAGAAGTCGCCGGCCGGGAAGATTTCCGTCGGCTTGAATTCGAGCTGGTAGAAGCCGAGCACGGAAAGCTTGGACGACAGGCCCATCTGCATCGCCGCCTGGTTCACCGGCAGCAGGATTTCCTTGATCTCGGCGCCGGGCACGAACGCCTTGGTCGCGTCGAACGGGCCCTGCGCGCTGACGATGCCCGGAAAGAACAGGCTTTCGCCCCAGGCCGTCAGGTGCTTGCCGAAGCGCAGGTTGAGGCTCATCTCCTCGCCGAACCACCAGTCGCCGTAGGCGTACGCCTCGAGCAGGCGCGAGCGCTCGCCGCTGGTCAGCCGCGCGGCCTCGGTGAACTCGTTAACCGCTCCGCTTTCCTTGTTGATCGTGTCCGCCGAGTCGTTGTCGTTTTCCTTCTGGAACACGCGGTCGTAGAAGCCGGCGCCGCTGAATATCGCGCCGTAGCTGCCCCAGGTGAACTGCAACTCGCCGACCGCGCTGGCGCGGTTGTTGAGCAGCGCGTTCTTCTCGAAGTTGCGGTTGGCGTCGTCGAAATTGATCGTGGTCGGCAGGCCGGTGTGCTTGAACTTGGGCAGGCCGTCCTCCGATTCGTTGGGCGGTACCGACTCCAGCGGGTCGACCGGGCCGTCGATCAGGGCTGGTTCCGGGTCCTCCATGCGCATGGACAGTCCGTATCCCAGCGTCACCTTGTAGGTGGTCTCGACCGGCCCCAGCGAAAAGGAGCCGCCCCAGGCCGGCGCCGCCAGGGCCAGTCCCGCCCCGAGCGCCAGCGCCGACCGCAGCCCACCACCGATTCCCCGCTGCCCTGAATTTCTGCGCATTCGAATGGCCGTCCTTCCCCAACGATTTTCGCGGCTGTGCTTACCCTAGAACCGGGGCGCGATCCCAGCCTCACCCGAATTGATTAGGGGTCGGGTAACGCCGCGCCGGCGCCGGCGAGCGGGCGGTCAGCGCACCGGCGGGCAGGCGCGGCTGATCGCGCCCAGCACGCGCGCCAGGCGCAGCATGCCGGCCGGCGCCATCGACTTGCCGGTGTTGAGCAGAGCCACCGAGATGTCGCGCTGCGGGTCGGCCCAGCACAGCACGCTGACGAAGCCGAGATGGCCGTAGGCGGCGTGCGACTTCGGGCCGAACAGGCCGAAAGGGTTCTCGCCCAGCATGAAGCCGGCGGAAAAGCGCATCGGGATCATCAGCATGCCGTCGTACTGGATCTTGCCCACCGGGCGCACGGCCTCGGCGACGGTGTCGGCGCTCAGGATGCGCGTGCCTTCGTACGCGCCGCCGTCCAGCAGCATCTGGAACACGCGGCTGACGTCGTCGGCCGAGGCGAAGATGTTGCCGGCCGGCACCACGCTCGACAGATAGCCCTCCTCGTTGGAGGCGGTCACGGCGCGCTCGAACGGCACGCCGATGATGCGCTGTGCGTAGGTGCTGATCGGCCAGAACGGCTTGGGGCCGGTGCAGTGGTGGTGCGGCGCCAGCGCGCGCTGCTCCGGCGGCAGGCCGAACGTCAGGTAGCGCAGGCCCAGCGGCTGCGCGATCCATTCGCGCAGCACGTCGCGCAGCTCGCGGCCGCTGGCGCGGCGCACCAGCTCGCCGATGATGAAGCCGCTGGTGAGCGCGTGGTACGCCTGCTTCTCGAAGCGCGGGTCGAACGGCGGCGCCAGGCACAGCAGGTGCACCAGCGCGTCCCAGTGGTGCAGCAGCGACGGGTCGGGATGCTTGACCGGCAGCGTCGGGATGCCGGCGCGGTGCGCCAGCAGTTGGCGGATGGTGACGCGGTCCTTGCCGTGCGGGGCGAACTCCGGGATGTGCTCGACCACGCGGTCGTCCAGCCGCAGCTTGCCCTGCTCGGCGAGCTTGTGCACCAGCAGCGCGGCGATCGCCTTGGACGCGGAGAACAGGCAGATCGGCGTGTCCGGCGACAGTGGCACCAGCGGGCCGCGCTCGCCGGGCGCGTTGCCGCGCAGGCAGCCGATGGCGCGCTTGAGCACGACCTTGCCGTGGCGGCGCAGCACCAGCGTGATCGCCGGGTGCACGCCGACCTGGTAGAGCTGCTCGACCGCGGTCCAGATGCGCTCGACCGCGGCGCCGGCGAGGCCGACGTCGCGCGGGTCGCATTCCGCTGCGCGGTCGATCCGGGTGATCTCGCGCAGGTCGCGCGGGACGGCGACCAGGTTGTTACCGGCGAGCAGACGGGCAATCATCGGGCGAACCTCTACGCTTGCCCGGCGGGTATGCGGGCGACGAGCCCGTCGAGGTCCTCCGTGACCTTGATCTGGCAGGAAAGGCGACTCAACGGGCCGGGTTCCACCGCGCCCTCCAGCATGCCGAGTTCCATGGTGTCCGCCGCCGGCAGCCGCTCAAACCAGTCGCGGTCCACGTAGACGTGGCAGGTGGCGCAGGAGCAGGAGCCGCCGCATTCGCCAATGATGCCACGCACCATGTTGGCGGTGGCGGCTTCCATCACCGACTGGCCCGGCCGGGCCTCGACGGTCTGCGATTCGCCCGTGTGCTGGATGAAGACGATCTTGGGCATGCGCGTCAGGCGGCCGGCAGCAGGTTCTTGAGCGGCACGGAGTCGTCGCCCAGGCGGTCGTCCATCGGCGCGCGCAGGGCCACGAGCTTCTTGGCCAGCATGAAGTCCTGCGGACGGTTGACCGTGTCGGCGGCGATCAGGCAGCCGTGGCGCAGGTAGAACGCCGCGAACGCGCCCTGCGCCGGGTCGCCGCGCAGCAGCATGCGGTCGTAGCCGCCGGACAGGCCGACCATTTGCAGCTTGTACTGGTATTGGTCCGACCAGAACCAGGGCACCGCGCGATACGGCGCGTCCTTGCCCGCCAGCGTGGCGGCGGCGGCGCGCGCCTGCTCCATCGCGTTCTGCACCGACTCCAGGCGCACGCGGCGGCCGAGGAACTCGCTGGGGTGATTGGTGCAGTCGCCAGCGGCGAGGATGTCCGGGTCCGCGGTGCGCGCGTGCTCGTCCACCATGATGCCGTTGTCCACCGGCAGGCCCGCCTCCTGCGCCAGCTCGGTGTTCGGGATCAGGCCGATGCCGTAGATGACGAAGTCGGTCTCGACGCGCGAGCCGTCGCCGAGCACGACATGGGTCGCCTCCGGCGCGCCCTCGAACCCGCGCACTTGGGTCGCGGTGCGCAGGTCCACGCCGGCCTCGCGGTGCACGCGCTCGAAGAACGCCGACACCTCCGGCACGGTGACGCGCGCCAGCACGCGCGGCAGGCTTTCCAGCACCGTGACCTGGAGGCCGTGCTTGACCAGCACCGCCGCGACTTCCAGGCCGATGAAGCCGCCGCCGACGACCGCCGCGCGGCGGCCCGGCTGGCAGCGCGCGCGGATCTGCTGGACGTCGGCGATGGTGCGCAGCGGGAACACGTTGGGCGCGTCGGCGCCGGGCAGGGGGAGCGGGCGTGCGCGGCCGCCGGTGGCGAGCACCAGCTTGTCGTAGGCGATCTCGCGGCCGTCGGCGAGCGCCAGCCGCTTGCGCGCGCGGTCGATGCGCGTCACGCGGACGTTGCCCTCGAACTCGATGCGCGCCTTTTCCAGGTTCTGCCTCTGCATCACGTACAGGCTTTCCTCCGGCAGCGTGCCGGCGAGGAAGGCCTTGGACAGGGGCGGGCGCTTGTACGGCACCTGCGGTTCCTCGCCCAGGATCAGCACCCGGCCGGGGAAGCCCAGCTTGCGCAGCTCGGAGGCGGTTTCGCCGCCGGCCTGGCCGGCGCCGACGATGACGATGGTCTGCTGGGCGGGGTCACTCATGCGCGCTGCGGAGTTCAATCCGGGATCGGTTCTGCATTATGGGGCCAGTCTCGCCAAGCCGGCATGAATCGCGCTTCGACCGTTTGCAGTAGGGCTTACCGCGCGTACGGCTTCAGCGGCGGCTCCTCGTGCGCCAGGTGCGGGTCGGCAAAGCCATTGTCCGGCTCCTTTTGCAGGATGCCGATCATGGCCGCGACCGCCGCGGAGGCGACGATCTGGTCCGGCACGATGGCGGCCAGGCCGCACAGCGAGGCGCCGCCGGCGCGCGCGAGGTCGGCCGGGCCGGGATTGGCGATGGCGTCCAGCGTCAGCTCGAAGGCCAGGCGGTCGGTGAGCCCGATGGTCGCGTGGTCGACGAAGCGGCCGGGGCAGACGTCCTGCAAGAGGATGTTGGCGACCTTGAGGTTGCCTTTGTCCGCGTCCACCATCGCCGTGGCGACCGGCTGCACCAGCTCGTCGTACTCGGTGTAGAGCGCGGTGTAGGAAATCTCGCCCGGCGTCTCGTCGTCGCGGTTGGTCGCGTCCATGAAGCGCGAGCCCGTCGCCATCTGGTGGAACGACTCCGGCAGGCCGGTGGCGGACGAAAACAGGCCGTTGTCCCGCGCGCGGTCGGTGCCGTGGTTGGGGCCGGCTTGCAGCACGAAGTCCTCCACCGCCGCGCGTGCCGAGGGCCACCACTTGATCGCCCAGCGCGGCACCGCCACGCCCTGGCTGTGGCCGATCACGGCGACCTTGCGCCCGCTTTCCCCGTGCATGCGGCGCAGCGCGTGGACCACGTATTCGGCGGATGTTTGCATATCGCCGAAGCCGCGGTCCGGGTAGCTGATGGCGCAGACGTCGAAGCCGCGCCGGTCCAGCAGCGGCAGGTAGGTCCAGTCGTACTGCTCCCAGCCATTGGTGAAGGTGCCGTGCACCAGCAGCACCGGCGGCTTGTCCGGGTGACTGAAAGGTGTGCAGACCAGAGCCCGGTCGAGAGTCGCCGGGTCCGTTTCCAGCGGCGGCTCGTCGCCGGTCTCATCCGCCTTGCCCGCGGCGCCTCCGTCCAGGCAGGCGGCCAGCGGCAGCGTCAGCAGCAGGGGAGCAAGAAGGCGTCGCATCATGGCGTGGACCCGGCGTAGCCAAGCGTCTTGAGTGCCGCCGCAATTTCCTCCAGCGTCCTGGGGTCGTCTATGGTCGCCGGGACAGCGTAGGCCTGCCCGTCGGCAATGGCGCGCATGGTCGAGCGCAGCACCTTGCCGGAGCGGGTCTTGGGCAGGCGGGCGACGACTGTCGCCTGCTTGAACGCGGCGACCGCGCCGATCTGCTCGCGCACGCGCGCGACCAGTTCGCTCACGATCTGTTCCTGCGGGCGCTGTACGCCGGCCTTGAGCACGACGAGGCCGACCGGGAGCTGGCCCTTCATCGCGTCGGCGGCGCCGATCACGGCGCACTCGGCCACGTCCGGATGCGCCGCCAGCACTTCCTCCATTGCGCCGGTGGACAGGCGATGGCCGGCGACGTTGATGATGTCGTCGATGCGCGACATGATCCACAGGTATCCGTCGCGGTCGCGGTAGCCGGCGTCGCCGGTGAGGTAGTAGCCGGGATAGCGCGTCAGGTAGTGCTCGCGGTAGCCCTGCTCGTTGCGCCACATCGTCGGCAGCGTTCCAGGCGGCAGCGGCAGCTTGATGACGATGTTGCCGATGGTGTCCGCCGCCACCGGCTGGCCCTCGTTGCTCAACACCTGCACGTCGTAGCCGGGCACCGGCACCGTGGCCGAGCCGGGCTTGACCGGCATCGGCTCGATGCCGCGGCAGTTCGCCGACACCGGCCAGCCGGTCTCGGTCTGCCACCAGTGGTCCACCACCGGCACCTTCAGCTTGTCCTGCGCCCACAGGATCGTGTCCGGATCGCAGCGCTCGCCGGCCAGGAACAGGGTCTTGAACTTCGAAAGATCGTACTTGCGGATCAGCTCGCCGCGCGGGTCTTCCTTCTTGATGGCGCGGAACGCCGTCGGCGCCGTGAACAGCGCCTTGACGCCGTGCTGCGCGATCACGCGCCAGAAGGCCCCGGCGTCCGGCGTGCCGACCGGCTTGCCCTCGTACAGCAGCGTCGTGCAGCCGTGCAGCAGCGGCGCGTAAACGATGTACGAGTGGCCGACGACCCAGCCGACGTCCGATGCGGCCCAGAACACCTCGCCCGGCTCGATGTCGTACACCGCCTTCATCGAGTACTTGAGCGCGACCGCGTGCCCGCCGTGGTCGCGCACCACGCCCTTGGGCTTTCCGGTGGTGCCGGAGGTGTAGAGGATGTAGAGCGGATCGGTGGCGGCGACGGAAACGCAGCTCGCCGGCTCCGCGCCCGCCAGCGCCTCGTCCCAGTCGAGATCGCGGCCGGCGGTGAGCTTCGCCGCGCACTGCGTGCGCTGGAGCACGATGCAGCGCGAAACCTTGTGCGCGGCCAGGTCCAGGGCCTGGTCCAGCAGCGGCTTGTACTCGACGACCCGTCCGACCTCGATGCCGCAGGACGCCGATACGATCATCACCGGCTTGGCGTCGTCTATGCGCTTGGCCAGTTCCGGCGCGGCAAAGCCGCCGAACACGACGGAATGAATGGCGCCGATGCGCGCGCAGGCCAGCATCGCAATCGCCGCCTCCGGCACCATCGGCATGTACACGATGACGCGGTCGCCCTGCCGCACGCCCTGCGCGCGCAGCGCACCGGCAAACAGCGCCACGCGGTCGCGCAGCTCGCGGTATGTAAGGCGCGTGACGGTGTTGGTGACCGGGCTGTCGTAAATCAGCGCGGCCTGCTCGGCGCGGCCGTTCTCGACATGGCGATCCAGCGCGTTGTAGCAGGTGTTGAGGCGGCCGCCCGCGAACCAGCGGTGCAACGGCGCGTTGGTGGAATCCAGCACCTTGTCCCAGCGCCGGTCCCAGTGGATCGCCTCGGCGGCTTCGGCCCAGAAGCGTTCCGGGTCGGTCAGCGACTTCCGGTGAACCTCCGCATAGCGTGAGGCCATGTGCCCTCCGTGAGCTAGGCGCGGCGCAGGTGTCCGCGCAGGAATTCGATGATGTCGTCGCGCGCCAGCTTTGCCTCCGGCAGCCAGCGCGTGAACAGCGGAAAGGCGTGCGGCAGCACCGGCCACACGTCGAGCTTGGTCTTGACTCCGGCCTGCTCGGCGCGGCGCGCCAGCAGCACCGCGTCGTCCAGCAGCACTTCGGTTTCAGTGGCCAGGAGATACAGCGGCGGAAAGCCGCGCAGGTCGGCGTAGAGCGGCGACAGCTCCGGATCGGAGGCGTCCCAGTCGCCGGCATACATCTCGTCCACGCGCTGCAGGGACGCGATCGGCAGCAGCGGATCGCTGTGCAGCTTGCGCGCGCGCGCCGGCGGCGCATGGATGCGGCCCATCTCCGTGACCGGCGAGATCGGCACCGCGCAGGCCGGCATCGGCAGGCCGTGCTTGCGGATGCGCTGGAGCACGCCCAGCGTCAGCGCGCCGCCGGCGGACTCACCGACGATGGCGATGCGCTCCGGCTTGAAGCCGAGGTCCAGCAGCGCGCGGTAGGCGCGCTCGCAGTCGTCCAGCGCCGCCGGAAAGCGGTTGAACGGCGCCAGCCGGTAGTCCGCCATGAAGCCGAAGGCGTCGAGGTCGCGGCATATGCGCGCCATCAGCGTGACGTGCGTTTCCGGCACCGCCGGGATGACGAAGGCGCCGCCGTGCAAATAGAGGATCACCGGCTTGCTCGTGTCGGCGACATTCCCGACCACATGCCCCGGCACCCGGCCCAGCACCGTGTAGTCCAGCGGCAGGCCATAACTGTTCTTGCAGGTCCGCGCCGCCAGGAACAACTGCGTGCGCGCGATGCGGTCGAAGGACCCGTGGATCACCCAGCGCAGCAGCGGCCGCAGCAGGCGCCGCATCAGCCAGACGATGAAACGGCTGCGCCAGCCGATCCTGACCGGCTTGAGCTGGGGAAAGCGCCCGTCCGCTACCGGAAGGCGCTGGCGCTGGAGGTCGGGGAGTTCGGCTTTCATCCGCTCACTTTAGCCGGGCCGGGCGGGCCGGCCTCCTCCTTTCAGGGGAGTCGCGGGGAATGGGCATGACCCGCAGCCGATGTGGTCGGCGTATTACGATGCCGACTGCTTTCAGCCCGAGCGGACATTGGTGCGCGTGAAATGCTTTCCTCGGAGCGGCCGCTCAACGTCGGACTGGTAATAATCTGCCCCTATCTCCGGTGCAGGCCAGTCGCGGACGAAAGCTCTTCCGTGCCCAGAGCGAGTGAGGGTGGTGGCCGCGCCCACTGGAAACAGCTTCTGGGGCAGCGCAGTGCTTGCTCAGATCAGCCCGGCATACGAGCATTGGACGCGGAACGCGTCAGCAGACGCACTTGCCGCGCAGGGCAAACCCTACGGGCGATTACCCGCGCTGTTGCACGATTCCATGCGCGCTCTCTCGAAACGCGATCGGCGTGGTCCCCGTCCAGCGATTGAAGGCGTTGTGGAAGGTGCTTTGTTCGGTGTAGCCGAGCATGAAGGCGACCTGCACCAGCGGAGTGTGCGGATCTTTCAGATAGCGCACGGCTTGTGCGTGGCGAACCTCATCGAGGACCTGACGATATGAGCACTGATGTTGATCCAGCCTGCGCTGCGGGCTTCGTGCAGAGGTGTTGAGCGATTGGGCGGACGCGGCCAGTGATACGCGGCCAACCGCCAAGCTCCGGGTCGGGACGATTTTTCAGTTCGCGCAGAACGTCCGGTTCTCTCCGGCCAGCGACTTGAGCACGGCGTTGATATGACTTCAACGGTTACCAGCTTTCGCATTTCGGCGTCAGCGGTAACGACCGGCAGTTTCAGTTCGTCAGCCATGAATACGAGTTTCGTCCGGGGCTGATCAAAGCGCGTCGATTGGCCGAAAAAACGGTCATAAAGCGCGGCGTTACCCGGCCGCTTGAATTGGAAGTGTGCGGCAGCGTTCCAGTCGGGTCGGTCCGTGAGTCGGCGCGCGAGACTGGCGCGCGCCGCCAGTTGCAACTGTGGAACCGCCGGCGGAACCTGCGAGTCGTGCGCCCACTCCCAGACCAGTTCGACCTGACGGCCCCTCGGTACGAGGCGGGTGTAGCTGATATCGCCGACGAGACGCGAGTATCGTTGCAGCTGCGCGATGGCATCGCCCATGGTCGCGCAGCTCATTACCACGTAGCCCAGCATGCCGATGTGCTTCATCTGCATGCCTATCCCCACCTTCAGTGGCAGATCGGGATCGTTGGTCGCCGTCGTCGCGGCGTCGATCATGGCAAGCCATTGCGTCAACGGAATCTGCGAGCGGCCATCACGGCCCTCGATTTCTGCGATGGCTTGCGCGGTGTAGAGGTTCGACGGATCGATGCCGCGTTCCCGCAGATGATCCAGCAGAGCACGGACGTAAACAGCGTTGACCAGTCCCGCCACACGCTTCCCCCTTGGCATGTCTGCCTTCATGGCGTGATTTCCTACTAGGCTGGCGCGGTTTGTCAATACGGTCTTGCGTTACGTGTAGGAATAATGAGTTGCGAGTCGAGTCGTGCCGAGAAGGTGCGAGCCAAAAGGACTGAGATAAATTCATGAGCAAAGTCATTCGATCTGACGTGTTGGTGGTAGGCGGCGGACTGGCTGGCCTGGTTGCTGCCATCGAGATTTTGCGCGCCGGCAAAAGCGTTACCGTTGTCGACCGCGATACACCGGAGCGTTTGGGCGGCCTCGCACTGTGGGCCTTCGGCGGCATGGCGCTGGTGGATACACCGGTGCAAAGGCGCATGCGGCTCAAGGATTCGCCTGAAATTGCCTGGCGCGACTGGCTGCGTTTTGGCGAACTCAGCGAGACCGACCCGGCCGACCACTGGCGTTGCGCCTGGGGCAAATATTACGTTGAACGATCGCGCGCGCAGGTCTACGACTGGGTGATCGACCACGACGTGAAATTCATGCCCGCCGTGAACTGGGTCGAACGCGGTTTGCAGGGCGACGGCAATTCGTTGCCGCGTTACCACGTCCTTTGGGGCACCTCGCAGCTCCTGACGCAACGCATGATCGAGGCGCTAAAACAAGCCAATCGTGACAACCGGCTGACGCTGCTGCACAACCATGAAGTGTTGACGCTGGAAACGTGCAACGGCGCGGTGTGCGGCGCCAACGCCATCGACCACGCCACCGGGGCCCAGGTGCAATTCTCGGCACCGGCCATCGTGCTGGCGATGGGCGGCATCAATGGCAGCCATGAGCAAGTGCGTGCCAATTGGGTTGCAGGTCGCCCCTTGCCCGCGACCATGCTCAATGGCGCACACCCTTATGCCAACGGCAAGCTTCACCATCTGGTGGCGGGTCTGGGCGGGCAGATCACCCATGCGGGCGAGATGTGGAACTATGCCGCCGGCCTGCCGCACCCGCAGCCGCATTTCCCCGGCCATGGCCTGTCCACCATCCCGTGCAAATCGGCGCTCTGGCTCGATCACACCGGGCGCCGCATCGGACCTGAGCCGATGACCACCGGCTTTGACACCCACAGTCTGTGTCAGCGCGTTGCGGCCCAGGAGAAACCCTACACCTGGCATCTGCTGAACTGGCGCATTGCCGCCAAGGAATGGGCCCTGTCGGGAGCCGAGCACAACCAGCGGATTCGGGACCGCAATTTCCCGATGCTTGCGAAGGAAATGCTGTTCGGCAACCACCGCCTGGTCCGGCAGATGGCCGCTGAAAGCAAGCACGTTCTGGTGGACGACACACTGGCAGGTCTTGCCGCCAAGATGAACGCGCTCGCCGGCACCGACGACGTGCGTCCTGAAGTGCTGCAAGCCACGGCTGACGCCTTCGATGCCAATTTTGCGCGCGGCAGATCGTTGGTCAATGATGACCAGATACGCCGCATCGAGCACGCGCGGCACTGGGGTCCGGACCGCCTGCGCACCTGCAAGCCCGCGCCCTTGCAAGGCCGGGGTTTTGGTCCCTTTATCGCCATGCAGGTTCAACTCATCACGCGCAAAAGCCTGGGCGGCCTGCAAACGGACTTGCAAAGCCGAGTCCTGGATGCGGCGGGGCAGCCGAAGCAGGGCCTTTACTGCGTGGGGGAAGCCGCGGGCTTTGGCGGCGGCGGCGCATCGGGCAAGCGTTCGCTGGAAGGCACCTTTCTATCCGGTTGCATTCTTACGGCGCGTAGCGCGGCGCGCTCCATCCTGAGCGGGCGCAGCCTCTGAGCCGCGACATTTCCATTCAAGAAGTTCTGAGGAAACTTTATGGCCAATGGCGCCCAAGCCCTGATTCGAACCCTGGTGGATGCCGGCATCACGACCTGCTTCAGCAACCCCGGCACGTCCGAGATGCATTTCGTCGCCGCCCTCGATAGCGCGCCGGAGATGCGTGCCGTGCTTGCACTCTTCGAAGGCGTTGCGACCGGCGCGGCCGACGGCTACGCCCGCATGGCCGACAAGCCGGCTGCCGCCTTGCTGCACCTGGGCTGCGGCCTGGGCAATGGCCTGGCCAATCTGCACAACGCGCGCAAAGGCAAGGTGCCCGTACTCAATATTGTTGGCGACCACGCGACCTATCACACGCAGTACGACGCGCAGCTGCAATCGGACATCGAAACCGTGGCGCGCAACGTGTCGTCCTGGGTGCGCACCTCGCAGAGCGCGGCGGCGCTTTGCCGTGATGCGGCCGAAGCCATTGCCACGTGCATGGGACCGCCCGGTCAGGTGGCGACGCTCATCCTGCCGGCTGACGTGTCCTGGAGCGAAGGCGGTGTGCCGGCGTCACTCCCACGCATCGAGCCTCCGGCAGCCGCGGACGACGCCACCGTGGCTGCCATTGCACAGGCCCTGCAAGGCGAGGGCAAAAAAGCCATCCTGTTGGGTTGCCGGGCGCTGCGCGCTCCGGCCTTGATGGCGGTTGCACGCATCGCCGCGCGCACCGGCGCCGAACTGTTTTCCGAGGTCTTTCCCACACGCCTGGAGCGCGGTGCAGGCTTGCCGCCCGTCGAGCGGCTCGCCTATCTGGCCGAATTGGCCTCGGTGCAGCTGCGCGGCTTGGACCATCTCATCCTGGTCGATGCCAAGGCTCCAGTGTCCTTCTTCGCCTATCCGGGCAAGAAGAGCTATCTGGTGCCGGAAGGCTGCCAATTGCACGAACTCGCCTCGCCTGCCCAGGATGTGCTGGGAAGTCTGGACAAGCTGTCCAAGGCAGTCGGCGCAGCCCAGGCAACGCCGGCCTTGCAGGCGTTGAAACGCCCGGGACTGCCGAGCGGCAAATTCACCGCCGACAAGGTCTGCAAGGCCATAGGGCAACTGCTGCCGGAAAATTCCATCATCGTGGACGAGGCGCAGACCTCGGGCATCATGCTGCCCACCTACACAGCGGGCGCGCCGCGCCACGACATCATCACCTTGACGGGCGGCGCCATTGGTCAAGGCTTGCCTTGTGCGGTGGGCGCCGCCGTGGCGTGCCCGGATCGAAAGGTGATTGCGCTGACCGGCGATGGATCGGCCATGTACACCATCCAGGCTTTGTGGACGATGGCGCGCGAAAAGCTCGATGTGGTGAACATCATTTTCAACAACCGCTCCTACGCCATTCTGAATGTCGAACTGCAGCGCGTGGGCGCGGGGGGTGCCGGCGAGAAGGCCAAGGCCCAGCTGGACCTGACCAATCCGCCGATCGACTTTGTGGACATGGGCGAGAGCATGGGCGTGCGTTCACGCCGCGCCACGACCACCGCCGAATTCGTGGCGGCGCTGGAGCATGCCTTGCGCACGCCGGGCCCGCACCTGATCGAAGCGATCGTGCCGCCCACGCTTGAGGGCATGAAGCTGCGCGTGCTGGCGCGTGTGCTGAAATCGCTGTCCAAATTGCCGCCGCCACTGGCGCGTGCCATCAAACGAGGAATCGCCCCATGACGAACATGCTCCTGCTCAACCCGCACAATCTCACCCGCAAGCACGCCGACGAGCGCACCCTCGAGGTGATGGAGAAGACCGTCGCGTTCTTTGAGAACAAGGGCAAGAAGCGCCTGCTGGAGGATTATCACGCCCATCGCTGGTACGCCGATTTCATCGAGTACCAGGGGCGCGAGGGCCTGTTCGCCACCATCTGCACGCCCGCGGGAAAGGGCGTGGACGGCGCCCGCTGGGATACCTGGCGGATCTGCGAGTTCTCGGAAATCCTCGGGTTCTACGGCCTGCAGTACTGGTACACTTGGCAGGTCTCGGTGCTGGGCCTGGGCCCCTTGTGGATGAGCAAGAAGCCCGAGATCGCGCAACGCACCGCCGCGGCGATCGGCAAGGGCGGCATCTTCGCGTTCGGCCTGTCGGAGCAGGCTCACGGCGCGGACATCTACGCCACCGACATGGTGCTCACGCCCTGTGGCGACGGCCGTTATACCGCCAGCGGCAGCAAGTACTACATCGGCAACGGCAACGAGGCGGCGATCGTTTCGACTTTCGGCCGCATCAAGGATTCCGACGAGTATGTTTTTTTCGCGGCGGAGTCCAAGCATCCGAACTATGAACTGGTGCAGAACGTCTGCCCCAGTTCCAACTACGTCTCCGAGTACCGGCTCAACGCGTATCCGGTGAGCGAGGCGGACATCCTGCACCGCGGCGACGAAGCCTGGAATGCGGCGCTCAACACGGTCAACATCGGCAAGTTCAACCTCGGCTGGGCGTCCATCGGCATCTGCACGCACGCGTTTTACGAGGCGATCACCCACGCGGCCAACCGTCATCTGTACAAGATGACGGTCACCGATTTCTCCCACGTGCGGCATCTGTTCGTGGACGCCTACGCCCGGCTCAGCGCGATGAAGCTTTTCGCCTTGCGCGCGATCGACTACATGCGCAGCGCCTCGGCGGACGATCGCCGCTACCTGCTGTTCAACCCGATGGTCAAGATGAAGGTCACGACCCAGGGTGAGGACGTCATCAACCTGCTGTGGGACGTGATCGCGGCCAAAGGCTTTGAAAAGAACAGCTACTTCGCGCAGGCGGCGGTGGATATTCGCGCGCTGCCCAAGCTCGAAGGCACGGTGCACGTGAACATCGCGCTGATCGCCAAGTTCATGCCGAACTACTTCTTCAACCCGGCCGAGTATGCGCCGGTGCCGACCATGGACCAGCCGGTCAACGACGACTTCCTGTTCGACCAGGGACCGACGCGGGGCCTGAGCAAGATCCGGTTTCACGATTACAACCCGGCCTATGCCGCGTTCGATCTGCCCAACGTCGCGCTGTTCCGCGAGCAGATCGCTCTGTTCAAGAAGATGCTGATGACGGCGCCGCCGGCCGGTCCGCAGCTCAAGGACATCGACTTTCTGCTGGCCGGTGGCGAGCTGTTCGCGCTGGTGGTCTACGGCCAGCTCATCTGCGAGAACGCCAGGATCCTCAAGGTGTCCGATGCCATGGTCGATCAGATCTTCGACTTCATGGTGCGTGACTTTTCACGGCTGGCGCTGAACCTGCACGACAAGACCCTGACCACCGGTAAACAGGCCGCGCTATGCCTGCAGATGATCCGCAAGCCGGTGGTGGACGAACAACGCTACAACACCGTCTGGAACGAGGTGCACGGCCTCAGCGGCGCTTACGAAATGAGTCCCTAAGGCGCTGTTAATAAATAAAGGTATCAACTGATCTTCGGATTCGGGTTGATCACGTAGTTCCATTCGCCGTGGAACTTGTCGCGCTCCAGGTTGAGACGCTGCATCTGATCATCGGTGACTTCGCGGCCGAGCGGATACTTGCGGCGGTCCAGCCGGCAAGTGACTTTGAGCCCCTTCGCCGTCGTGGTCCCGG
>JACPFV010000059.1 GCA_016182805.1 Gammaproteobacteria bacterium | reverse complement strand
GGCGCGCCCCCGAACTACACCTTCTATCGCTGCCGCGACGGCAAGTACCTCGCCGTCGGCGCGCTCGAACCCAAGTTCTTCCTCAAGCTGCTCGGCGTGCTCAAGGAGCAGATTCCCGCGCCACTGCAGAAAGCCCTCGATCACGCCCTTGCCGGACTGAGCGGCAAAGGCAGGAAGTCCGCTGGCCGTTCGGACAAGCCGAAGAGCGACGCCGGCCAGTTCGACAAGCTCAACAAGCTGTTCGGCAGTCCGCGCCAGGCACGCCTGAAGACCGCGCCGATCCGCTGGGCGCTGCAGGCGATCTTCCTGACGCGCACGCGCGACGATTGTGCGCGCCTGCTCGAAGCGCGCGACTGCTGCGTGACGCCGATCCTGTCGATCGACGAGTCGCTGCGCAACGAACAGATCGTCGCGCGCGGCATGATCGAGGACGACAACGGCAAGCCGGCGTTCGCGTTCCCGGTGCGCTTCAGCGACGCGCTTGCGCCTGCGCATCCCGCGCCCGCGCTGGGCGCGGACAACGACGCGGTGCTGGGAGCAACACAGTAGGTATCTGTTTGTAGGAGCGGCCCCCGGCCGCGATTCGTTTCGTGCGGCGCGCGCCACATCGCGGCCGGGGGCCGCTTCCATCAAGCACGCTTGCTGGAAGCGCCTCCCCCCTCACCCAGCCTCTCCCGCAAGCGGGAGAGGAGATCCGGTGCGCCTGCGGCGCTTGCCTTCGCTTTCGGAGCGCGCGAAGCGCGCTCCGGCCGCTCCTACAGATCCGTCGGGCCACGGCCGCAAGGCCGTAAGGCCGTAAGGCGGATCAGCCTGGAGAGTCATAGTTCGTCTCCCGTCGTTCATGCTTGCCGTAGCGCGCCGGCGCCAGCTCGGTCAGCGCCGTGGCGCTGCGTTGCACCCATTCGTTCCAGACACCCTGTTCGAGGCGGCCGAGGTTGGCTTCGTGCGCCTTGATCGCGCTTTCCTCGAACGGGAAGGCCTGCTCCTCGAGCAATAGCGTGTACTGCTCGCGTTCCAGGTCGCTGCCCAGACGCGGGCGCGGTGCGTCCAGCAGCGCACGGCCCAGACCCTGGTAGAGCGCGGCGATTTCCCAGGTCGCGGCGGTGGTGGTTTCGGCAAAGCCGTAGTCGACCGCGGCAGTCAGGGCCGCGAGCGCGGACTGCGTCGCGGCGACGCGCCTGGGCAGGCTGCGTTCGAGCGGCAGGGCCAGCGCCAAGCTTGCGGCCGCCGCCGCCTCGATGCGACCGAGCCGCAGCTGCGCGC
>JACPFV010000062.1 GCA_016182805.1 Gammaproteobacteria bacterium | reverse complement strand
GCGCCCTGCTCGAAGGCGCCGAACAGCCGGCCCAGGTCGTCCGCCGCGATGCCGACGCCGGTGTCGGCGACGCGGAACATGAGCGCAGCCCCGGCCTCCAGGCCGGCCGGCATCGTCCAGTCCGCCGCCGGGCGGCCGATCGTCACCTCGACGCCGCCGCGGTCGGTGAACTTGAAGGCGTTGGACAGCAGGTTGTTGAGGATCTGGCCGAGCCGGGCGCCATCCGTGCGCAGGCCGGCCGGCGCGTCCGGGTCGACGTGGATCGAGTAGTCCAGGCCGCGTTCTCTGGCGACGTGGCGGAACGTGCGCTCCAGGATCGCCACCACCGACACCAGCGGCACGTCCTCCATCACCAGATCCATGCGGCCGGCCTCGACCTTGGACAGGTCGAGGATGTCGTTGATGAGCAGCAGCAGGTTCTTGCCGCTGTCGTGGATCACGCGCGCCGACTCGACCTGGTCCGCGCTCAGGTTGCCCTCCTCGTTGTCGGCCAGCGCGCGCGCCAGGATCAGCAGGCTGTTGAGCGGCGTGCGCAGCTCGTGCGACATGTTGGCCAGGAACTCGCTCTTGTAGCGGCTGGCGCGCTCCAGCTCCTGCGCCTTCTGCTCCAGCGCCTGCTGCGCGGCCTGCAACCGCTGGTTGTAGGCGTCCAGGGCGCGGCTCTTCTCCTCCATCTCCTCGTTGGTGACGGTCAGCTCCTCGGCCTTGACCTGCAATTCCTGCTCGGACTCGGCGAGCTTGCGGCGCTGCTCCTCGAGCTGGCGGTTCTTGACCTCCAGCGCCTCGTTGGTGGCGCGCAGCTCCTCCTGCTGCGCGCGCAACGCCTGCTCCGAGGATTGCAGCTCCTCGGCCTGCACCTGCGTCTCGCGCAGCAGTTCCTGCGTACGGTCGTTGCGGCTGACGCTCTCCAGCGCCAGGCCGGCGACCTGCAAGACCTCGTCGAGGAACTCGAACTGGCGGCTGTCGAACGACGTGAACCCGGCCAGCTCGATGACGCCCATGACGCCGCGCGTGCCGAACACCGGCGTCAGGCACAGCGCACGCGGCGCGCTGTCGCCCAGGCCGGAGCCGACGCGGACGTAATCCGGCGGCACCTGCGCGACCTCGATGCGGCGGCCGGACTGCGCGCACTGCCCGACCAGCCCCTCGCCGCGGCGGAAGCGCGTCGGCACGCTGCCGCGGTGGGTGTAGCCGTAGCCGCTGAGGAACTCCAGGGTCTCGCCGGCGTCGTCGAGCAGGAATACCGCGCCGTAGCCGGCCTGGAGCAGCTCGCACACGCCGTTGATGAGCAGCGTCGCCAGCTCCTGGCGCGAGCCGGCGGTCTGGAACGAGGCGCTGAGCTGGGCGATGCCGGCCTTGATCCAGGCCGCGCGGTCGGCCTTGTCCTTGGAATCGCGCAGCACGTCGAGCGCGCGCGCCATGACGCCGACCTCGTCGCCGCGCCGCAGCGCGGGGATTTCCGCGATCGTCTCGCCGCGCGCCAGCCGCCCCATCAGGAAGGCGAGCTGCTGGATCGGGCGCGTGACCAGGCGCGAGGTGATGAGCACGATCAGCGCCGCCAGCGCCAGCGCCGACGCCAGCGACAGCAGCCCCACCAGGCGCGCGGCGCGGGCGTCCGCGGTGACGTCGGCCTCGCGCTGCTCCAGGACCAGCAGCTCCTGGTCCTTGAACGTCTGGATCTCGGCGCGCAGGTCCAGGATCGGGTTGTCGAGGCTGCCGCGATACTGCGCCGGCCCGGCGCGCGCGAGGCGACCCTCGGCGGCGTGCGCCATGTACGGCTCGGCGGTCTCGCGCCGCCACTGCTCCATCAGCTCGCGCACGCGGGTCAGGCGCGGGACCTGCGCCGGGTTGTCGGCGGTGAGGCGCTGCAGGCGCTCCCAGGTGACGTCGAACTCGGTCTGCGCGACCTGGTACGGGTCCAGGTACTGCTCTTCCAGCGTCAGCAGGTAGCCGCGCAGCGCGGCGACCTGGACCAGCACGGTGACGTCGAGCGCGGAGATCGCCTCGATCAGCTCGTAGCTGTGCGTGGTGCGGTCGCGCGCCTCGTTGACGCGCGTCTGGTTCTGGTAGAAGACCGCGGTGGACAGGCCGAACAGCGCCAGGACCAGCGCGAACGCCAGTACGATCTTGCGGTCGAGGCTCAGGTTCTCGAGCCAGTTGCCGCTTGCCGGGTTCGGTGCCGTTCCGGTCATGGTCCGCTCTCCACCACGCGCAGCTTGGCGCGGATGAAGTCGCGATGCTCGATGTACAGCAGGTCGGCGATCCGCCGCAACAGGTGCTCCTCGTGCGGGTCGATGCGCCCGTCCGCATGCGCCACCCGCCACAGCATCTCCATCAGCGTGCGCTTGTCGTCCGGCGTCAGTTCGGCGTTGAGCGCGTGGATGAAGTCGTGCAGCGAGACCGCGCGGCCGGCCTGCACCCCGGCCTGTTCGATCAGGGCGTCCAGCTCGGCGTCGGCCAGCCCGTAGTGCGCACGCAGCAGCTCGCTCAGGCGTTCGCGCTCGGCCGGCGCCCGTTCCGCGTCGGCCCGCTCCAGCTCCAGCAGCAGGACGGCGGCGGCCACGTGCCGGCGCGGCAGCGGCTCGGTCCGGCGGGCCGATGGCGCTGCGCCGAGCACCCGGCGCAGCGCGCTGGCGAGCGGCGAAGACTTCAGAACGACAACCCGGCCTTGAGGCTGTACGCGTTGTTGTCGCCGATCTTCTCGTACTCCGGGATGAAGTCGAGCAGGCCCAGGCCCAGGCGCGCGCCGACGAACAGCCGCGTTTCCTCGACGTCCACCTTGTCCAGGCTGCCCGTGTCGGGGTCGGCGGTGCCCCAGACGCGGCCGACGCCGGCGTACGGCGTCAGCGGGCCGAAGCCCTTGGACACCGACAGGTCCAGGCTCTTGGAGTCGAGGTCGAAGCTGTCGATGCCGCTGACGCGGGAGATGGCGCCGCGCAGGGCCAGCGCCGGCGTCACCGCCGAGCCTTCGAGGAAGGCGTAGCGGATCTCGGCGCCGTAGACCTTGACGTCGCCCTGCGGGATCGCGGTGTAGAACGCGCCGACGTCGATGCCGAACGGCAGGCCCTTGGTGGCGGACAGGCCGACCAGGCCCAGCGCGTCCACCGAGTCGCCGGTGACGTCCTTCCAGGCGTCCTTGTCGTCAACGCCGACGTAGGTGCCGAACACGCCGACGCCGATGCCGGTGATGCCGGTGGCTTCCGCCGGACCCAGGGCCTTGTAGTTGATGGTGGCGACGAGGTCGTGCGAGATGGCGTCGAAATCGTTCTGCGCGGTGCCGGCGCCGACTTCGATCTTGACCGCCTGCGCCGGCAGGGCAATGGCGAGTACGGCAAGGGCTGCAATCTTCTTAAACATGGCTGCTCCCGTGGAATGGCCGCGGCAGGATAGCAAAACGCCTCAGGGCGCCGGCCAGTGGCGGCGGATGAAGCCGCCGACCGCCTGCTGCAAGTCGGCCAGGCGGCCGTGGAAGAAATGCCCGACGCCGTCCAGCGTGACCAGTTCCGGCGGCGGGTCGTAGGCGTCGAGCGCCGCCTGGGTGTCGGCGTAGGCGACCACCTCGTCGTCCACGCCGTGCACCACCAGCCAGGGGCAGGGCGGGCGCGGCGGCAACGGCTCGTGCGCGAAGTACTTGAACGGCGGCGCGATGCTGACGTGCAGGCGCGGCTGCGCGCGCGCCGCCGCCTTGAGGCTGACGAAGGCGCCGAAGGAGAAACCGGCCAGCAGCAGCGGCGCGCCCGGCATGCGCGCGCGCATCCACTCGACCACCGCCAGCGTGTCCTCGGTCTCGCCGCGGCCCTCGTCGTGCCGCCCCTCGCTGGCGCCGACGCCGCGGAAATTGAAGCGCAGCGCCGCCAGCCCGCTCTTCTGCGCCGCGGACGCCAGCGCGTACGCCACCTTGTTGCTCATCGCCCCGCCGTACAGCGGATGCGGATGGCAGATCACGGCGAAGCCGGGCGGCGCAGCCGGCGCGGCCGGCATCGCCAGCTCGGCCTCGATGCGGCCGGCGGCGCCGCGCAGCAGCAGGCGCTCGGACCGGCCCGGGGCCGGCAAGGAATCGGTCGGGTTCATCTATTCGTCCGCGAGAAAAAGGCGATCGATCAGGTCGGGGTCGTCGAAATGGCGGCGACCGACGAAGGCCGTCGCGTGGCGTCCCCACTGGCGCATGGTACCCGGGCTGACGACGCCGCTCACCCACAGCCACCAGCGCTCGGCGCGCTCCGAGCCGGCAACCAGGCCGCCGTCGCCGAACAGGCTGCGCACGCCGCCGCGGCCGTCCCGCAGGGCGAGCATTTCGCGGTAGTCGCCCAGCTCGTACGTCCGCGCGGCGGCGGCGGCCGGCGCCGCGGCCGGCAGCACGCGCCGCACGTAGTGCGTACCGGATTGCAGGCGCACCGCGACCGGTCCCGGCGGCACGCGGCCCTGCGGTTGCAGCACGCGCTCGTCCCAGTAGCCGCCGTCCGACCGCGCACGCAGCGGCGCGACCGGGAACGCCAGGTGGTAGCAGCCGCAGGAATGGATCGTGTCGTACAGCAGCACCCCGCCCTCCGCGTCCAGGGTGACGCGCCAGATCACGCCGTCGAGCCAGCCGGCGTACGGGTCGAAGCGGCCCGCCGGCGGGCGCTCGGCGAACCACAGCACGTAGACCAGTTGCGCCAGGATGCGGCCGCCGCGCCGGGTGTAGGCGCCCAGGCCGTAGACGCGCGCCTGCGCGGTGTCCAGCGCCGCCACGCCGTCGCGCAGGATCGGGCTGCCCGGCTCGTCGTAGGCGCCGGCGGTCTCGACCAGGAAGCGCGGCGCGTGGGCAGCGAGCAGGCGCCGCCATTGCCCGGCGTCGAGCCGCGGAATGCCCAGCGCGTCGGTGCGCGCCAGCCAGGCGCGGACCTCTTCCGCCCCCGGCTCCGCCGCCGGCGCCGGCTGCCATGGAACCAGCGGCCCCGGCGCCGTCAGGTCGGCGGCCGGGATCGCGTAGTCGCGCCCGATCCGGCGCTGAAACGCGGCGATGCCGTGCCGCAGGAACGGCACGGCGACGGGATAGAACCCCAGCACGCGGCCGGCCAGCGAGTAGTCGTCCAGCACGGCGGCGCGCCGGCGCAGCTCGTCGCGGCGCGCGGGATCGGCCGCGTCCGCCGCGGCCAGCCGGCGGCCGCAGTCGTCCAGCCGCGGCAGCAGCTCCGGCGCGCCGGCGGCGGGCAGTTCGGCGGCGCGCGCATCGAGGTCCAGCCGGCGCAGCCGCTCGATCCACGTCTCGAACCGCTCCGGTTCCAGCGTGGACTCGCGGAACGAAGCCAGAAAGCGGTCCACCCGCAGCCAGTCGAAACCCGGAACGCGACGCGCGCCGTGGTCCTCGGCGCCGGCGCGTGCGCTGCGGGCGTCGGCTTCGACGAACAGGGCGCGGCAGGCGTCCAGCACCGGGTCCGGGCGCATCGCGGCGGTGCAGGCGGCCAGCAGGGCGGCGAGCGCGACGACGGCCGGGCGCGCCGCGCGGAACCGCAAGCGCGATCCTGGCATCTGTCGGTCCCAGGTTTGTGCTAGCATTGTGTACACATAAAGTACAGATTCAAGAGGTCGTCATGGAGCGCAATTCCGTCAGCATCCGGGAATTCCGGGCGAAGCTCGCCGATTATGTAATGCATTCCGATCAGCCCATTGCGATTACACGACATGGTTCCACCGTGGGCTACTTCATTCCCACGAAGCCCGATTCCGCCGAGGCGGATCGCCTGGCACTCCGCAAGGCCGCCGCGGCAATCGATGCCATGCTGGGAGCAACCGGATTCACGGAGCAGGACCTCGACGACGTCGTGCGTGAGTTTCAGACCGCGCGAAAGAAGAAACGCGCGTGAATTCGACGAAGACGCTGGTTCTGGATGCGAACATCCCGATTCGCGCCACTCTTGGCCGCCGTGCCCGATCGATCATCGAGGACTACTGCGGCGGAGTCACCTTCTTGATATCGAGGGTTAACGTCGACGAGGTGTACGAGCACTTGCCCTGGCGGCCACCTCAAAGTGGTCCACCCGTGGCCGGGTCAAATTGGTCCACCGGACGCAGCGGGACGGGTGGATGATTACGCGGTTGCCGCCTGCTAGGCAACGCGCTCGGCCGCTTCCTTGAGGCGCCAGCTCTTGCCGTCGAATTTGAGCAGGTGGCCGTGGTGCATGAGGCGATCGAGCAGCGGCGCGACGATCACGACATCGCCCAGCAGCGTGGCCCAGTCCTCGATCGG
>JACPFV010000013.1 GCA_016182805.1 Gammaproteobacteria bacterium | reverse complement strand
CCCACATGGGGCCAACTCCGGGACTGAGCCCGCAACGACGCATCCGAGCCGCCGGGCACGCGCCCGGCGCGCCGTTCCGGCGCGCTCCGCGGGCCCGGCGGCCGGGAGCACTTCGCCGGCCGGCGAAAAAGGCCGCACTGTATCTCGCCGGCCGCGCTAAACTGCGGGCGATGCCATTCACGAAACCCGCGAACCGTTCGGCCCCGGCGGCCGAGGACCGCCTGAGCGCGCTGCTGGACGCGGCAGTCGACGCCATCGTCCTGATCAATCCGATCGGCGAGGTCACGCGCTTCAACCGGGCGGCGGAGCGGGTGTTCGGCTACGACGCCGCGGAGGTGCTGGGCCGCAACGTCAGCATGCTCATGCCGGAGCCGTACCGCGCCGAGCACGACCGCTACATGGCGCGCTACCTCCAGACCGGCGAGCGCCGCATCATCGGCATCGGCCGCGAGGCGATGGCCCAACGCAAGGACGGCTCGCTGTTCCCGGTCGAGCTTTCGGTGGGCGAGTTCCAGCGCGGCGGCGAGCGCGGCTTCGTCGGCATTCTGCGCGACATCACCGAGCGCAAGCAGCACGAGGAGCAGCTGCGGCAGACCAGCGAGCAGCTGCGCCGCATGCTGGAAAACCTCGACCAGTCGATGCGCGAGACCAAGGAGCTGCGCGACCGCCTGACCCACGTCGCGCGCCTGGGCACGCTCGGCGAGATGGTCAGCGGCATCGCCCACGAGGTGAACCAGCCGCTGACCGCGATCGCCAACTACGCCAACGCCTGCCGCCGCCTGCTGGGCGGCGGCGCGCGCCCGGAGGACCTAGCCGCTCCGCTGGAGAAGATCAGCGTGCAGGCCGAGCGCGCCGGCCAGGTGATCCGCGGCCTGCGCAACCTGCTGCGCCGGCACGAGGGAGTGCGCGAGCCGCTGGACTGCAACCAGCTGGTGCGCGAGGTGGCGCGGCTGACCGAGTTCGACTTGCGCCAGAGCGGATTCCGCCTGGAGCAGAGCCTGGCGACCTCGCTGCCGCCGGTGATGGGCGACCGCGTCCAGATCCAGCAGGTCGTCCTCAACCTGCTGCGCAACGCCTACGACGCCATGGCCCAGGGCGCGCGCGACGACGTCGTGCGCGTGGAGACGGCGTCGGCCCGCGACGCGGTCGAGATCGAGGTCTCGGATTCCGGCCCGGGCATACCGGCCGAGGTCGCGGAGCGCCTGTTCGAGCCGTTCTTCACGACCAAGGCCGACGGCATCGGCGTCGGGCTGTCGATCTGCAAATCCATCGTCAGCGCGCACAACGGCGAGCTGAGCTACACCCCCAACGAACGCGGCGGCGCCACGTTCCGCGTGCGCCTGCCCGCCGTCGAGGCTTGAAGATGACGCCGACCATCGAGACCGCGCCGGACCCCACCGTGTTCATCGTCGACGACGAGGAAGCCGTCGCCGACAGCATCTCCATGCTGCTGCGCTCGGTGGGCCTGGCCACGCGGGTGTTCCCCGACGCGCTGACGTTCCTGAACGATTACCGCCCCGAGCAGCCGGGCTGCCTGCTGCTGGACGTGCGCATGCCGCGCATGAGCGGCCTGGAACTGCAACAGGAGCTGAACCGCCGCCACATGACCCTGCCGGTGATCTTCATCACCGGCCATGGCGGCGTGCCGATGGCGGTGGAGGCGATGCGCGCCGGGGCGCTCGACTTCCTGCAAAAGCCGTTCAACGACGACGAGCTGATCCGGCGCGTGCAGAAGGCGCTGGAGCAGGACGCGCGCGAGCGCGAGCTGCTGCATGCCCGCGAGGAGCTGCGCCGACGCTGGGAGGAGCTGACCCCGCGCGAGCGCGAGATCGCGCAGCGCCTGGTGGACGGCCAGGCCAACAAGGTGGTGGCGCTGGAGCTGGACATCAGCGAGCGCACGGTAGAGCTGCACCGCGCCCGCATCATGCAGAAGATGGGCGCGCGCGGGCTGGCGCAGCTGGTGCAGATGGTGCTGGGACTGACCGGGCGCGGCGACCCGCGGCATACGTAGTTCCCGCAAGCCCGCTGCGGGAACACCGAATTTCGCCGGCGCCGCGGCGCGCCCAAGCTGTGGCCACTGTAACGGAGGACCCGCCATGGCATTCGATTCCGCCCCCTACTGCGCCGCCGGCACGAAGCCGAACTGCGCCCCGTGCCCCGCCAGCCGCCGCTGCCTGCCGTGCGGCGTGCCGGAACGCGAGGCCGCGCTGTGGAACGCATCGCTGCTGCCGCACCTGCCGGTGAGTGGCGCCGGCAAGGCGCTGTTCGAGGCCGGCAGCCCGGCGGACTCCGTCTTTTCCGTGCGCGCCGGCTGCCTCAAGAGCTTCACCGTGGACGAGGACGGCAACGAGCGCGTGCAGGGCTTCTTCCTGCCGGGCGACCTTGTGGGCCTGGACGCGCTCGGCAACGAGCGCTACGTCGCCAGCGTCGTGTCGGTGGCGCCCTCGCAGGTGTGCCGCATCCCCAAGACGCAGTTGCAGGCGGTGCTGGCGCAGGCGCCGCACCTGACCCAGCAGCTGCTGCGGCGCCTGAGCCGCAAGCTGGCGCAGGCGCAGGCACTGGCCGGCGCGTTCACCGCCGACCAGCGCGTTGCCGCCTTCCTGCTGCTGATGGAGGAGCGCCTGGCGCCGGCACCCGGCACGGCGATCCGCCTGCCGATGACCCGCCGCGACATCGCCAACTACCTGCGCCTGGCCACCGAAACGGTGTGCCGCGTGCTGGCGCGCTTCGAGCTGCGCGGCTGGCTGCACCTGGCGGACAAGACGGTGCGCATCGACGACGCCGAGGCCCTGCACGCCCTGGCGGCGCCGATCGGCCTGACCCAGGCGCCGAGCGACGACGCCAGGCGCACCGCCGCGGCACTGCCCCTGGCCGCGTAGCGGCGGCGGTGGAACTCCTGCATGGCCGCAGCCCGGGCGCCCGCTCCGGGCGCGGCCATCTGACCATTTCGCTGCGCACGGTCGGCCAGCTGTTCAATTCCTTCGACCCCTCGCCCTTCTACGAGAAGGACCTGGACGTCCACGCCGAGCAGTTCCTGGTGAGCTGGGTGCAGGAGCTGCCGGCCGACACCCCGCTCAAGCTCACCCTGCAACTGCGGGAATGGCCGCGCGGCGCCGACCCCCGCGCCTGGATCGAGGAGGCGGTTCACCACTACTTCGAGGAGCGCGCGCGGCTGACGCGCGCCGAGCGCGGCCAGTTGCTGCGGCAGGGCCGCACCAGCCTGGCCATCGGCATGGCCTTCCTGGCGACCTGCCTGCTGCTGGCGGAGCTGCTCGCCGGCCTGCGCCCGGCCATGTTCGGCGACGTGCTGCGCGAAAGCCTGACCATCGGCGGCTGGGTGGCGATGTGGCGCCCCTTGCAGATCTACCTGTACGACTGGTGGCCGCTGCGCCGGCAGGAAGAAGTCTACCGGCGCATGAGCCGCATGCCGGTGGAGCTGCGGGTGCCGGTGCGCAGCATCGGCGGTGAGCGCGCCCGCCCGCGCGCCGCGCACGCCGGCGCGGCGATCGCCAGCTGAATAACAGGCTATAAGATCGGCGGCGGCTACCCGCCGCGGGTCGCGGCGGCCGCGCGGCCGGCGCCTTCGGGCGACGCGCGGTAGCGGCGCCGCAACTCGTCCACGTCCACGTGCCTGGCCAGTTGCTCGAGCGCGTCGGCCGGCTTCACCAGCAGCACGTCGCAGCTGACCTGGCCGAGGATGCTTTCCGCGGTGCCGCCCAGGAACAGGCGCTGCACCGCCGAGCGGTGCACGGAGCCGAGCACGATCAGGTCCGCGTCCAGGTGCCGCACCAGGCGCGCCAGCGTCGGCGCCGGCTCGCCTTCGACCAGGTGGCGGCGGTCCTCCGGCACGCTGTGGGCGCGCGCGAAGTCGGCGAAGCTTGCCGCGTCCTGCTGCTTGATCTGCGCGTATACGTCCTCCAGCTTGCGGTACGGCGCGCTGTACAGGGGCATGTACGGGAACACGTGCGCCAGGTGCAGCTCGGCCTCGGCGTAGCGCGCCAGCTCCAGCGCCGAGCGCACCACCGCCTCGTTCGGGCCGCCCTCGCCGGCGGCCGCGGCGGTGTCCACCGCCGCCACCATGCGCCGCGGCAGGCGCGCGGACTCCGGGCCGACCAGCATCAGCGGCGCCGGCGCGTAGCGCATCGCCTTCCAGTCCGCCGGCGTGAACAGCAGCCGTTGCAGCAGCGACTCGCGCTGCACGTCCTTGACGATCATGCCGGCCCCCACCTCCAGGGCCTTGGCCAGCAGCGCCTCATGCGGCGCCGGCGCCCACACCGCCTCGCATTCGACCTTCAGCCCCTGCTCCGCCCAGGCGCTGGAGAGCTGGCTCAGCCACTTCAGCCGCTCGTCGAGGAACTGCCGGCGCGCCAGTTGCATGACGTCCGGGTGCACCAGGTCGGCGGTGCGCTCGATCAGCATGTCGTGGTCGAACAGGCAGACGTGCAGGCTCGCGCCGCTGCGCCGCGCCAGCTCCACACCGCGGCGCAAGGCCGGCGAGACCTGCATGGCCGGGTTGGCGACGACCAGGATGGTGTCCAATGTGCTCATGGTTCAGTTGCGTCCAAGCGGGGCGCGGTTGGCCCGGGTCCAACTCCAGCATCGGCCGGGCTTTGCGGCATTGACCCAGGTCATGCCTGCGCCTGGGGCATCGGCGGCCGGCGCGCGGCCTGCGCGATCGGCTGGTCGGCGAGCTGGCGGTCGGCGGCGCGCAGCAGCTCGTCCAGCAGCTGGCCCTCGTCCGGGAAGCGGGCGACGCCGAAGCGCACGTCCACCGGCATCTCGCTGCCGAGCGCGGGAATGGGATCGTCCATCTCGGCACGCAGGCGCTCGATCACGTCGGCGTGCGCACCCTGGCCCTTGAGCAGCAGCACGAACTCGCCGGGGGCCAGGCACGCCGCCAGGTGCGGCTCCTCCACGCAGGCGTGCACCCGCTCGCCCAGCGTGGCCAGCGCCAGTTCCTCGACGTCGCTGCCGCGCGCGGCGACGGCGCGGCGGAAGTCCCGCACCGAGGCCAGGATCAATTCGCCGCTGACGCCCGGCTCCGCCAGCGCCTGGCGCAGGGCCTCCTCGAACGCGGCGCGCGTGAGCAGGCCGGTCAGCGGGTCTACCGCCTGGCGCAGCTCGCGCCGGCGCTGCTGCGCCTTCTGGCGGCTGATGTCGTCGTGCATCGCCAGGTAATGGCTGACGCGGTCGTGCATCGCCACCGGGCTGATGGTCTGGCGGACCGTGTAGGCCACGCCGTCCTGGTCGCGCTCGACCGTCTCGCCGCTCCAGACCTTGCCGGAGCGGATCGTGCTCCACAGCTCGCGGTAGTAGCGCAGGCCCTGGCGGCCGGACTTCAGGAAGCGCGGGTTGCGCCCCTTGATCTCCTGCGGCGAATAGCCGGACAGGCGCGCGAACGCCTCGTTGCTCCACAGGATCGTGCCTTCCAGGTCGGTGACGAAGGCGCCGGTGCCGGAGCATTCCAGGGCACGCGCCAGCAGCCGCTGCTCCAGCAGTTGCGCGTGGTTGGCGAGAAAATCGTCCAGGCGCGCGACCAGGCGGCCGACGAAGCGCCGGTTTTCCTCCAGCTCGAAGACGTTGTCCTGCGCGGCGCACAGCATGAGCGTGCAGGCGCCTTCCGACAGGACCAGCGGCCAGGCGCCGACGCTGGCGATCAGGCTGCGCTGGGCCGCCAGGCGCCAGGGCATGAAGCCGGCGTCGGCCACGCGGCGGACGGTCGGCGTGTCGGTGCGCAGCGCGGTGCCGGCCGGGCCGTTGCCGGCCACGGTGCCGTCCCAGCGCTCGGGCAACCTTTGCAGCTCCGCCCACAGGTCGGTTTCGGCGGAGGTGGCGTCCAGCGTCACCGCGCCGGTGTCCTGCTTGCGCGCGACCGCCACCATCGGCAGCTTCAGGATGCGCGCCAAGTCGCGGCAGATGCGCTCGAACACCTGCGTCAGCGGCGCGCCCTGGGCGGCGATGGCGTACAGGCCGGCCAGCATCTGCTCCACCCCCAGCGCCTGCTCGTCGGCGCCGATGTCGCGCAGCTGGACCGCGAGGTAGCGCTCCTCCTCTTCGTACGGGCCGGCGACGAACTCGACCTTGCGCGCCGCGCCGGTGAGCGGCAGCAGGGTCAGGACCTGCCGGCTGGGCGCGCCCGGCTCCGGCGGCGCCGCCGAGTAGGCGTTGCGCGGGGTCGCGTTCCAGGCCGATTCGTAGTCCGGCAGGATTTCGCGCAGCGCCACGCCCACCAGCCGGTCCGGCGCCCGGCCGCACAGCCGCCCCGCCGCCGCGTTGGCGGCCGCGATATTGCCCTCTTCCTCGACGATCAGGAGCGGTTCCGGCGCATGCGCCAGCAGCCACTCGAAGCTTTTTTCCCGCGTAGGGTGCAGCACGATCCGCGCTCGATCCGGTTTTTCCCGACTTGAGCGTGGCCGGGCGGTTCCGCCGCCGCATTGACGTGCGTCAATTCCGGCGGCGGGGTTCCGTGGTGCGGGCGTGGGCCGCCGGCCGGGATCAGCGGCCGCTGCGCCAGTGCGGCACGCCGAGCACGATCAGGCGCAGCTGCTTTTCCGCCAGCTCGGTCAGCTCGCGCTCGGCGTTCTTGTCGGAGCGGCCGCGGTCCAGGATTTCCTCGACGATCGCGACCATGGCGTTGACCATCAGCGACGCCAGCATGTGCAGGTCCGGCGTGCTCCAGTCCTTCAGGTACGGCAAGCGCGCCAGGTCGGTCGCCAGCTCGCTCTGGAACAGCCGCAGCTCGCGGCGGATCGCCTCGCGTACGCCGGCGTTGCCGCCGTGGCGCTCGGCGGCGATGAAGCGGAAGCGCTGGCGGTGCTCGC
Source organism: Gammaproteobacteria bacterium (assembly GCA_016182805.1). Lineage (GTDB taxonomy): Bacteria > Pseudomonadota > Gammaproteobacteria > Nevskiales > Nevskiaceae > JACPFV01. Next base: position 83,648 of record JACPFV010000013.1, on the reverse strand, counting down.
GCACGTTGCGCACCAGCGACTTGACCATGGTGGAGATCAGGGAGTCGGTGGAGCGCACGTCCTTGCGCATGTCGTCGAGGATCTCGCGCAAGGCGCGGAACGAGTCCTCCACCAGCGCCAGGCCCAGCGCCTCCATGCCCGGGAAATGCCGGTAGAACGCGGTCGGCACGATGCCCACTTCGCGTGTCAGCTCGCGCTGCGACAAGGCGTCGAAACTCTTGTTGCGGTCCAGCAGCTTGAACGCGGCCTCGATCAGCGTGCGCGCGGTGTTGCCGCGGCGCAAAAGGCGGCGGCTCGGCGGGAGTTCGGGCACGGCGGGGTCCGTCATGTGCACAAGTGTAATCGGTGCCGGACTGAACGACCACATGACAACGACTGTCTACACATAGAGTGTACCTAGCAATTTGTTTATACGACTGTTTGACAGTTTATGTGAACATGCGTTGACTTTTCGTCGCCTGCTCTCTAGGATGTGCACACATGTTCACGTCACGGATCGCAGCCATGCCCACACCCTCGGCACCCGCCACCGGCCCTCGGCAACCCTTGCCGCGCATCCTGGGCTCGCGCCTGTTCGCCGCCCTGGCGTTTCCGCACGGCGTCGACCGCTACCTGGAGGCGTTCAACCCGCTCTGGTCGCTGCACGAGGTGCGCGCCACGATCGCCGCGGTGCGGCACGAGACCGCGGACAGCGTGACGCTGACGCTGCGCCCGAACCGGAACTGGAACGGCTTCGAGCCGGGCCAGTTCGTGCAGCTCAGCATCGAGATAAACGGTGTACGCCGCACGCGCTGCTATTCGCCGGCCAACTCCGTTCACGCCGCCGACGGCCGCATCGAGCTGACGGTCAAGGCGCACTCCTGGGGTCTGGTCTCGCGCCACCTGCGCGAACATGCGCGGGTCGGCATGGTCGTCGGCCTGTCGCAAGCGCAGGGCAGTTTCCGGTTGCCCCAGCCGCGGCCCGAACGCGTGCTGCTGATCGGCGGCGGCAGCGGCATCACGCCGGTGATGTCGATGCTGCGCACGCTGGTCGACGAGGGCCACCGCGGCGCCATCACCTTCCTGCACTACGCCCGGCACGCACGGGACGTGGCCTACCGCGCAGAGCTGGCCGCCATCGCCGCACGCCATCCCCAGGTGCGCGCGATCCACGTCACCACCGGGCCGGACGGCGGCGGCGAGGCGCAGGGCCGGTTCAGCCGCGCGCAGATCGAAAAGCTGGTGCCCGATTACGCCGAGGCCGAGACCTTCCTGTGCGGGCCGCCCGGCCTGATGGCGGCGGTGGAAAGCGTATGGGTCGAGCGCGGCCTGGCGCCGCGCCTGCACCTCGAACGCTTCACGCTGGACACGCCGCCGGCCACGCAGGCCGGCGTCGCCGGCGGCGAACTGCGCTTCGCACGCAGCGAGCGCTGCGCGCCCAACGACGGCCGCAGCCTGCTGGAGCAGGCCGAGAGCGCGGGGCTGCACCCGCAGCACGGCTGCCGCATGGGCATCTGCTCCACCTGCACCTGCCGCAAGACCTCGGGCACCGTGCGCAACCTGCTGACCGGCGCCGAGTCCGCCGAACCCGACGAAGACATCCGCATCTGCGTGAGCGTGCCGGTCGGCACCGTCACGCTCGACCTGTGAAACCGGAGACCCTCATGCCCCATCCCCTGCCCCATCCCGGCGCCGAACGGATCGAAGCCTTCGGCCGGGATATGGACGCCATCCGCGACCGCGTGCTGGCCGACCTCGGCGAGCGCGACGCGCGCTACATCCGCCGCATCGTCCGCATCCAGCGCGGCCTGGAACTGGGCGGCCGCGGCCTGCTGTTCCTGGGCTTTTTCCCGCCTGCCTGGCTGGCCGGCGTGGCCGCGCTGTCGGCGTCCAAGATCCTGGACAACATGGAAATCGGCCACAACATCATGCACGGCCAGTACGACTGGATGAACGATCCGGCGTACAGCTCGCGCCGGTTCGACTGGGACACCGCCTGCCCCAGCGACCAGTGGCGCCATTCGCACAACTACCTGCACCACACCTACACCAACGTGCAGGGCGTGGACCGCGACATCGGCTACGGCGTACTGCGCATGTCGGACGAGAAGCGCTGGCACCCGTACTTCCTGCTGAACCCGCTGTGGGCGTTCCTGCTGGCGGTGTTCTTCCAGTACGGCGTGGCGCTGCACGACCTCGAGGTCGAGCGCGTGCTCAAGGGCAAGAAGGACAAGAAGGACGCGCTGCGCGTGCTCAAGGGCATCTGGACCAAGACGCGCGGCCAGACGCTGAAGGACTACGTCGCGTTCCCGCTGCTGGCCGGCCCGTTCGCGCCGTTCGTGTTCGCCGGCAACCTGGCCGCCAACCTGGCGCGCAACCTGTGGGCCTACACGATCATCTTCTGCGGCCACTTCCCCGACGGCGTGCGGCAGTTCCCGAAGTCGGTGCTGGAGAACGAGACGCGCGCCCAGTGGTACCACCGCCAGTTGCTGGGCTCCGCCAACCTCACCGGCGGGCCGCTGTTCCACATCATGAGCGGCAACCTGAGCCACCAGATCGAGCACCACCTGTTCCCGAACCTGCCGGCGCACCGCTACGCCGACATCGCGCAGGAGGTGCGGGCGGCGTGCCGGCGCCACGGACTGCCGTACAACACCGGTCCGCTGTGGCGCCAGTTCGGCACCGTGGTGCGTCGCATCTTCCGCCTGGCGCTGCCGACGCGGCCGCAGGCGGCACTGGGCGCGGCGGCCGGCGCCTGACTTCCGGCGGTTCCGGCAACGCCGCCGGGCCTGCTAGGCTGGCCGCCCGCCCCACACGGTCGCCTCCATGACCCACGTCCCCGCCGGCAAGGCCAGAGCGCTGCTCGACGCCCATGTCGCCTACGTCATCGCCCAGCTCGAAGGCCCGGCGCTGCACGCGACCATCGAGCGCAACCTGGATGCGATCCTGGCGGACGCGCGCCGGCTCAAGCTCAAGGCGGTGGTCGGCGCCGGCCTGGTCAAGCAGACCGTGCGGGAGTACGCCGTGCACATGCGCCTGGGCGGCGCCATGCCGGAGCTGGTCGGCGACATCGCGCGCAAGCTCTACCGCCACAAGGCGCTGGACCGCACCACGCTGGCCGAGGCGCTGCCGGACCGCATGTTCGAGCAGTTCCTGGACAAGGCCCTGGAACTCAAGACGCTGCGCGAGGCGCTGGTGCGCGAGTCGGTGGCCAACCCGATCTACTCGTCGCTGATCGCCGAGTTGCTGTACTCGGGCATCCGCGACTACGTCGGCCGCAGCCGCGTGGCCGACCGCATCCCCGGCGCCCGCGCGGCACTGCGGCTGGGCAAGAACCTGGTGGACCGCGCCAAGCCGGAGCTGGGCGCGATGCTGGAGGAAAACCTCAAGTCGTACGTGCGCAAGAACACCCAGGCCAGCATGCAGGCGAGCGAGGCGTTCCTGCTGCGCGTGTTCGAGACCGACGAGTTCCGCGAGGTGGTCCTCGGCCTGTGGGCCGACAACAAGCACCGCACGCTCGCCGACCTGCGCGACTTCGCCGGCAGCCTGGACATCGAGGAGTTCTTCGTCATCAGCTACGAGTACTGGCAGCACCTGCGCGGGACCCACGTGTTCCAGGAGATGGTCGATGCCGGCATCGACGCCTTCTACGCCAAGTACGGCAACTCGACGCTGCACGCCATCCTCGACGAGGTCGGCGTCACGCGCGAAATGATGCTGGCCGACGCCCTGCGCTTCGCCCCGCCGCTGGTCGCCGCGCTGAAGAAGCAGAAGCTGCTGGAACCCTTGATCCGCCGCAACCTCGAAGGCTTCTACGCCTCGGAGGCGGCGCAGGCGATCCTACGGGCTTAGAGCCTTGACCTGCACGGGGAACACGTCGGCGATGAGGTAGGCCTTCACCGCCGGCGGCAACGTCGTACCCGCCGGCAGCGCCAGGCGGGCGGACCGGACGTTGCCGGCCGCGTCGGCGGCGACGGCGAGGCTCTTCTGGTAGTCCACCGCCACCGGCACGCCGCTGTCGGCGTCCACCAGCAGGATCGAGACCGCGTGGCGGTCCGCGCGATAGCTGCCGCGGGTGACGACCAGCGCGGCGTCGACCGAGCCGGACGCGACCGCGGTCGGCGGCGTCAGCGTGAAGGCGGTCACGGCGAGGTTGGCGGGCCGGACGTTGGCGTCGCCCTGCGGCGGATAGGCGCGCGTCAGATACGTGCCGGCGACCGGCAGGTGCTGGCGCGCGTTGCACAGCTTGAACAGGTTGAGCAGCGGGCCGTAGGTCGGGACGTCGGGGCAGAACACGTCGACGTGCAGCGCCGGCTGGCGCATGACCATGTCGGCGCCCAGGCGGCCGTAGACGTTGAAGCTCTCCATCGGCACTTCGCCGAAGCTGAAGGTCAGCGACAGGGCGTTGTTGGCGAGCAGCAGGTCGTTGTTGCGATACCGGCCCTGCAAGGGGAAGCGGAACTCGAAGCGGCCGGAGGCGTTCACCTGCGGAAAGCCCGCGCCGTCGCGCAGCGCGCCGATCACCCACAGCAGCACGCGGCCCTCGCCGCCGGGGTCGGCCGCGGTCTTGTCGAGCGTGCCCACGATCCAGTCGTAGGAGTCGAAGCCGATCTGGTTGATCGACGGCAGGAACGCCGGCAGCGGCACCGCCAGGCGCGCGAGGTTGAAGGCCGAGACGCGGTCGGGCCCGACCGACAGCGGCAGCGGCTCGCCGGCCGGCGCGCTGCGGAAGCGGTAGCCCGCGGTCACGGTGCCCGCCGGCGCGGCGCCGGCCGCCGGCGCGCCGACGAGGTACGGGGCCGACACCGTCAGCTCGTAGTCGGTGTCCGGCTCAAGAAACCCGGTCGGCGCGATATGCAGGAAATGGCCGTCGCCGGACAGGTCCGCGACGAAGTCGAACGGCGGCGTGACACCGACCAGGCTCTCCGCCGTCGTCGGCAGGGGGTTGAACAGGCGGCCGTCCTGCGTCTGCCCGCCCTGGCGCAGCACGAAGCGCGTGGTCGGCAGCGGCGTGCCGGCGAAAGCCTCGGCCGGGCCGTAGGGCCGGGTGTTGCCGCCGGGCGTGACGTAGTAGATCGCCGCCAGCTCGTCGGCGAAGGTCTCGCCCGCCCGCGTGTCGCAGCGGGCGTCGGCGGCGTGCAGGCACCAGTCGTACGGCACGTACCAGACCTGGCCGTGCTCGCCGGCGATGACGACGCCGCTCGCGCCCAGCGCCGGCGAGGCGTTGAGGTCGTTGCGGTCGCGCAGCACCGGGTCATCGTGCGCCGTGGTGTCGAAGCTCCAGCGGCGCGTGCCGTCGTCGGCGTTGAGCGCGTACAGGCGGCCGTCGCTGGCACCGACGTAGACGATGTCGCGATCCTCGCCGGCCGGCGCGCGGCCGACCGCCGGCGACGAGCGGATCGCGTCGCCGGTGTCGTAGCGCCACCGCAGCGCGCCGGCGGCGTCCAGGCAGTACACCGAGCCGTCGGCCGATGCCAGCACGATGCGCTCGCCGCGCGGGTCGTCGATCAGCGCGGTGCCGGCGTAGACGTGGTCGCCGGTCTGGAAGGCCCATTTTTGCACGCCCGTGGCCGGGTCCAGCGCGTAGAGCTGGCCGTCGAAGGACGAGGCATAGACCGTGCCGTCGGCGCCGATCGACGGCGGCGCGGTGGCGAACGCGGCGATGGGCTTGGACCACTTCGGCGAGCCGTCGGCGTTGAGCGCGAACACGTTGTTCTGCGGATCCAGCGAGGCCCAGTAGGTGCTGCCGTCGTCGGCCTCGGCGGCGACGCCCCAGACCGAATTGCCGACGGCGTGAAACCACTTGATGCCGCCGTCGGGCTTCAGCGCGTAGGCCGCGCCGCCGGTATTGCCCGCGTACAGCGTGCCGTCGCGGCCGTGCACGACGTGGCCCTCCCACCAGTTCACGAGCTGGGTCGATGAGGTGGCGTTTTGCGCGCGCGTCTTCCAGAGCAGCGCGCCGTCGGCGGTGGCGAGCTGGTAGATGTACTCGTCGCCGGAGCCGAAGGTCACCGCTTCGACGCCGCCGTTCGCGGCGGCGGCAGTCAGCGCCGCGGCGGAGTCGATGATCTCGCCGGTCTCGAATTTCCAGCGCAGGCCACCGCGGCGGTCGAGCGCGTAGAAGAAGCGGTCGGCGCTGCCGACGTATATGGAGCCGTCGCCGCCGATCGCCGGCGGCGAGAAGATGCCCTTGCCGGTCTGGAACATCCACGGCGCGTCGCCCTGGTAGCGGGCCTCGATCCGCGTGCGCCCGGTGTTGCGCCGGTCGTGCCGGAACTCCGGCCACGGCGCATCCTGCGGCGCCGGGAAGTCGTAGCCGTAGCCGGCGTCCCGCGACGCGGCGGAATCCGGCGCCGGGCTGCGGTCGCAGGCCGCGAGCAGGACGACGGGGATCAGGGCGAGGATGCGATGCGCGGATGTCACGGCGGCGGCCTGTTGCTCAGGAAAGAACGGGACGGGCGCCGCACCCCCACCCGCGCCCGCGGTCACGGCGCGCCCCAGGCGACGGCCCAGTCCGCCGGCGCGCGCGCGGCCCCGGCCTGGAGGGTGAAGGCGACGGTGTCGCCGGCGACTTCGACCGGAACGCTTTCGCCGGCCACCCAGGCGCGCACGGTAGCCGCGGTCGCGGGCAAGCGCACGCGCATCAGGAGCCGGTCCGCGCGCTCGGTGCGCACGTACCCGCGCAGCGATCCCGGCTCCGCCGCGATGCCGACGCCCGGCAGGCGCAGCGAGAAGTGCGCGAACGGCAGATGCGGCTCGATGCGGTAGCCGAGGGCGTCCGGCTCGATCCCGGCGAGCTTCTGTATCGTCCACAGCCACCAGGCGTGCTTGTTGAGGATCTGCCCGGCGTAGCGGTACTGCGGCGCGAGCACCTCGTCGCCGCACATGCCCTTGTCCTTCGCGTACCACGCCCAGCAAACGTCGTCGACCGACAGCACCCCGTTCCAGCGGTCGGGGAACGCCTGCGCGTGCCACGCCAGGGTGTTGCGCAGGTATTCGTCCCATGCGAGCGCGCGGGCGTCCGCGACTTGGCCGTCGAGCCGCCCCAGCGCCCAGGCCAGCGGGCCGTTGAGCGCGTACCAGACGCCGCCCAGGAACACCGCGTTGCCGCCGCCGTACGACCCCAGCGCGCCGGCTTCCTGGAACTGCGGCGGCGCGCGCTCGCCGACGTCGGGATCGTTGGCCGCGGGCGACTGGGCCGATCCGATCGGGCTCGGCCCGCCGGGCGCGCCGATCCCGGTCAGGAACCGCAGCACGTTCGCCACCAGGCTGGAGGCATTCGCGGCGTCGGCCGCGCCGGCGAGCAGTGCCCACGGCTGCGGCTCCTGGTAGATCGCGCCGACTCCGAGCCGCGTGTTCCCGGAGTAGCCGCGCGAGAACCAGCGGCCGGTCCACTCGGCACGCAGCACGCGCAGCAGCTCGTCGCCGTCGCGCCGCAGGCCGGCCGCGAGGTCCGCGTCGCCGCGCAGCTCGGCGACCTGGGCGAGCCGCGGGTAGGCGTAGGCGAGCTGCGCCGTCACCAGCATCGACTCGGTCATCTGCATGAACTGCGCGGAAAAGTCGGTCCAGTCGCCGGTGCTCGCCGAGACGTAATAGCCGCCGTGCGGGCCGCGCCCGACCACGCGCTCCATGTGCGTGTAGGCCAGCTTGAGGTGGTCCCACAGCGAGGCTTCGCCGCCGTCGGCGAAGCGGACGTTTTCGTCGAAGAACGCCAGGTCGCGGGTCGCGAGCGCGTATTCCGCGGCGGCGAGGAAGAACCAGAAGTCCAGATCGGCCGACGGCAGCGCGACCGGCGTGCACATGTGGCCCATGGCGTACGGGACGTGGCCGCTTGCGCGCTCCTGCTGCTGCGCGGAGTAGCGGATGGTCTCGCGCACGATCTCGGGGTCCGCCGAGATCATGGACAGGCTCAGGCCGAGCTGATCGCGGAAGCCGCCCTGCAAGCCGAGCCCGTACTGGTAGTACCCGCCCTGGGACAGGATGTGATGGCCGCAGGCCTCTTCGTACGTCTGGCCGGAGCGGACCATGTAGGCGTCCCATTGCAGCTCGCGCGCCAGCCACGGCATCGCCTGCTCGCCGGTTCCGAACGATGCCCGCGGCAGCCACGCGCGCCAGGCGTCCTGGCTGGCTTCCAGCGTCCCGGCGGCACGATGGCGCGCGAGGATTTGCGGCACGTCGCGCGCGTGCGCGCTGCCGTAGGCGTAGCGCAGCGTGACGCGCCCGCCGGCCGGCACCGCGACCGGCGAGCGGAACGCCACCATCGCCGAGCCGGTCTGCCCGTGCGGGTTCGCCGGCGCGATCGACTGCGTCGTGCGGTCGGCGGCCACCGCGTCGGGACGCGCGCGCCCGCCGGCGCCGAAGAACGCGCCGGCGTCGGTGTCGAAACCGGAGGCGCCGCCGTCGAGCACCGCGGCGTAGATCGCCAGCGGGTCGACGTCGGTGTCCTGGGGGAGTTGCTGGACCATGATCGTCCGACCGGCCGCGTCCGCCTCCGGCGGGCTGAAGCCGCGATGCAGCCCCCACACCTGGACGTACGGGTTGACGTCCCAGTACTCGAACCACGACGCGGCGAGCGGCGCGGACGAGGTGTTCGCGATCGTGACCTCGTGCAGCAGGATCGGGTCGTCGCCGAACGGCGCATAGACGTGCTCTTCAACCGTCACGCCCGGAAGCCGGATCGCCTTGCGCGCATATCCGATCCCGAACTCGCGCGACCATTGTCCGTCGGCGGCACGGTCGCCGAAATGCGTGCTGTCGATGCGCCCGGCCGTGCGCAGGTAGCCGTAACCGCCGGCGTAGTGCCCCGCCGACGGCTCGTGAAGATTGGCCCACTGGTAAAGCCGGTCCTGGCTCCAGAGCTGGACGTAACCGTGGTTGTAGGCGTTGGCGACGATGTGATCGTTGCCCAGTTGATGCCAGGCATCGGTGATGCCGCCCAGCTCGGCGCGCGGCGCCTGGGGGGCGACGTTCTGGTCCACCTCGTAGCGGTAGGCCGGGAGACCGAAGCGGTCCACGAACCAGGAGCCGAACGAGCCGCTCCCGAAAGTCGACGCGACGTCGACCGGTGCCGGCTCCGCCGACAGCGGCGGCGGCGCAGCGCCCCGCACCCGGCCCGCCGGCGGTTGGCTGCCGCCGCACCCGGCCAGCAGCGCGATTCCGCCGCCGGCCAGCGCGAACACGCGCAGCCATCGAAGGCCGCCGATCGCGGCGCAGGAACGGCCGCGGCTTCCATCGTTCATGACAACTCCCCCCACGCTCCTCGAAAACCGGAAGGGGGTCTGACGCCCCTGCAATGCCGTCGCCAGCTCGCGGTCGCGTCCCGCCGCGCGGGAGGTCGTCGCTGTTCTTCTTGGGGTCGGTTGGCGGCCGACGAACTCATTGTCCGGCGGGATGGCGCGAAGAAATTGACGTAAGTCAAATTCGGGACCGCTCGCAGCGTCGCCGATCCGCATCTCTCCTACACCGGCACCGTCGCGTCGCGGCGCCCGACACACATGCCCTTGCATGGGGCGACGGACATCGTTATATTAGATGTATCTTATTTAGCTATGCCTGATACACAACATGCCAAGCGCCACCGCAAGACCCGCCCGCCTGCCGCACGCGGACGCCATCGGCGCCCACGCCGGCGAAGCGGCGGCGCTGCTCAAGAGCCTCGCCAACCCGCACCGCCTGCTGATCCTGTGCACGCTGGGCGAAGGCGAGCAGTCGGTCGGCGCGCTCAACGAGCGCATTCCGCTGTCGCAGTCGGCGCTGTCGCAGCACCTGGCGGTGTTGCGCGACCAGGGCCTGGTGGACACGCGCCGCGAGTCGCAGACCATCTACTACTCGGTGCGGCCCGGCCCCGCGCTGGACGTGATCCGCGTGCTGCACGGCCACTTCTGCAACACCGCGCCGCCGCGGGCCAGGCCCCGGAAACCGTGATGCGCACTCCATCGACGAACGCGCCGCCGCACACGGCGGCGCCGCAAATCCCGACCCGAACCCCCAACCGGAGAAACGCCATGACCGCAAATACCCCGACTTCCGCCCCTGCCGCGACCACCGTCGACCGGTGGGTGTTCCGCTTCGCCGGCGTCTTCGTCCTGGCGTCGCTGGCGCTGTCGCAGCTGCACAGCGCCAACTGGCTGTGGTTCACCGCGTTCGTCGGCGCCAACATGCTCCAGGCCTCGTTCACCGGCTTCTGCCCGCTGGCCATGATCCTGGGCAGGCTCGGCGTGAAGGCGGGGCCCGCCTTTTGCGCGACGCGTCCCCTGGACTGACCCGCGCCGCACGGTACCGCCCATGGCTTTCTCGCGCCTCCTGCCGCCGTTCATGCCGCTCGCCGCGGCCCTGCTCTCCGCCTGCTCGGATCCCCCACCCTCCGCGACCGCGGAGCAGGCCGCGGCGACGGCGCCTTTTCCGACCGCCGCGGTCGAGCTGGCTCCCGTGGCCCGCGAGACTGCGTTCGACGGCGTGGTCGAGGCGACGAACCAGTCCACCGTCTCGGCGCAGACCGGCGGGCGCGTGGTGGAGCTTCCGTACGACGTGGGCGACCACGTGGAGAAAGGCGCGGTGATCGTTCGCATCACCACGACCGAGCAGCAGGCACGCACGCGCGCCGCCGAGGCGGCGCTGGCGGAAGCCCATGCGCGCCTGGCGGAAGCGCAGCTGGTCCACGACCGCACCCGCGACGTGTACGAGAGGAAGCTCGTCGCCAAGGCGCAGCTCGACAAGGCCGCCGCGGACCTGGACGCGGCGGCCGCCCGCGCCAAGGCGGCGCAGGAGGCGCTGACCGAAGCCAGGGAGGGTCTCGGCTACACCACGATCCGCGCTCCGTATGGCGGCATCGTCGTCTCGCGCCAGGTGCAGCTGGGCGAGACGGTGACGCCGGGCCGCCCGCTGATGACCGGGGTGTCCCTGGACCACCTGCGCGTGGCGGTGGACATCCCGCAGCAGCACATCGGGCCGCTGCGCAAACACCGCAAGGCGCGCGCCATCCTGCCGGACGGCCGCAGCGCGGCCATCGGCGAGCTGCGCATCCCGCCGGCCGCCGATCCGGCCACGCACAGCTTCCGCGTGCTCGCCGACCTGCCGCGCCTGGACGCGGACGCCGGGGTCTTTCCCGGCACGCTGGTCAAGATCGCGTTCGTCAGCGGCGAGAGCCAGGGGCTGCTGGTGCCGCCCGAGGCCGTCGTGCACCGCGGTGAAGTGACCGCCCTCTACGTCGTGGACGACCGGGCCAGGGTCGCATTCCGCGCCGTGCGCGCCGGCTCGCCGGGCGCCGACGGCCGCATCCCCGTGCTGGCCGGGCTGGCGGCGGGCGAGCGGGTGGCGCTCGACCCGGTCGCCGCGGCGGCGCATTACAAGAAGCAAGGCGGGGCGGAGTGATGCGGGCGGGTCCGGCGCCCGGCCTTTCGGGACGCATCGCCAAGGCGTTTCTCGCCAGCGAGATCACGCCGCTGCTGGCGCTGACCGGCCTGCTGCTCGGCCTGTTCGCGGTGCTGGTGACGCCGCGGGAGGAGGAGCCGCAGATCAACGTCACCTTCGCCAACGTGTTCATCCCGTTCCCGGGCGCGTCGGCCAAGGAGGTGGAATCGCTGGTGACGACGCCGGCGGAGCAGATCGTCTCGGAGATCGAGGGCGTCGAGCACGTGTACTCGGCCTCGCAGCCGGGCCTGGCGGCACTGACCGTGCGCTATCGCGTCGGCGAGCCGCGCACCGACGCCATCGTGCGGCTGTACAACGCCTTCTATTCCAACCGGGACTGGCTGCCGCCGAACGCCGGCGTGGGCATGCCGCTGATCAAGCCCAAGGGCATCGACGACGTACCGGTGGTCGCCGGCACGCTGTGGAGCGACGACCCGGCGGTCTCGGCCGACGACCTCCTGCGCATCGCCAACGCGATGGCCGCCGAGCTGCAGCGCGTGCCGGGCACGCGCGACATCGACATCGTCGGCGGGCCGCAGCGCGTGGTTCACGTCGTGTTCGATCCGCAGCGCCTGGCCGGCTACGGGCTCGCGCTCGACGACCTGCGCCGCGCGCTGGCCGCCGCCAACGCCTCGCGCGATGCCGGCGGCATCGTCGACGCCAACCGCGAGGTCCTGGTGCAGGCCGGCACCTTCCTGATGCGGCCGGAGGAAGTGGCCGACCTCGTCGTCGGCGTGAAGGACGGCGCGCCGGTGCTGCTGCGCGATGTCGCGGACGTGCGCCTGGCGCCGGACGAGCCGGAGAACTACGTGAGCTTCGGCGTCGGCCCGCAGGGCGCCGCCAAGTCCCTGCCGCGCACGCCGCGCCAGCCGGCCGTGACCATCCAGGTCTCCAAGAAGCCGGGGGAGAACGCGGTGGACGTGGCCGCCGCCACGATCCGCCGCTTCGAGCAGATGCGCGGGGTGTTCTTCCCCGACGGCGTGCGGGCCACGGTCACGCGCAACTACGGCCAGACCGCCGCCGACAAGGCGCAGACGCTGATCAAGAAGCTGATCTTCGCCACGCTGTCGGTGGTGGCGCTTGTACTGCTGGCGCTGGGGCGGCGCGAGGCCGTCGTCGTGGGGGCGGCCGTCGTCGTCACGCTGGCGGTCACGCTGTTCGCCTCCTGGGCCTGGGGCTTCACGCTCAACCGCGTGTCGCTGTTCGCGCTGATCTTCTCCATCGGCATCCTGGTGGACGATGCCATCGTCGTGGTCGAGAACATCCACCGCCACATGACGCTGGGCGGGAAGTCGCCGACCGAAGCCATCCCGCTGGCGGTGGACGAAGTGGGCGGCCCGACGATCCTGGCGACCTTCGCCGTGATCGCCGCGCTGCTGCCGATGGCCTTCGTCACCGGCCTGATGGGCCCCTACATGCGTCCGATCCCGATCAACGCCTCCACCGGCATGCTGATCTCGCTGGCGGTGGCGTTCATGTTCACGCCGTGGCTGTACCGCCGCCTGTTCCAGAACGCCGGGGCGCATGGCGCCGCGCACGGCGAGGACCGCGCCGCGGCGGCGCTGGAGCGATTCTTCGCGCGCGCGATGACGCCGTTCCTGCGGGGCGACGACGGCCGCCGCAACCGCTGGCGGCTGCTCTACGCGCTGCTCGGCCTGATCGGCCTGTCGCTGGCCCTGGTCGGCCTGCGCGCGGTCGTCATGAAGATGCTGCCGTTCGACAACAAGAGCGAGTTCCAGGTGCTGGTGGACATGCCCGAGGGCACGCCGCTGGAAGAGACCCAGCGGGTGCTGGACGCGCTCGCGGATTACGTCGAGACCGTGCCCGAAGCCACCGATTACCAGACCTACGCCGGCACCTCCGCGCCGATCAACTTCAACGGCCTCGTGCGCCAGTACTACCTGCGCCGCGCGCCGCACCAGGGCGACATCCAGGTCAACCTGGCGGACAAGCATCACCGCCGGCGCAAGAGCCACGAGATCGCCGCCGCCGTGCGCGCGCCCCTGCGGGAGATCGGCCGCCGCCACGGCGCCAACGTGAAGATCGTGGAAGTGCCGCCGGGCCCGCCGGTGCTGGCCCCGCTGGTCGCGGAAATCTACGGGCTGGACTACGCGCGCCAGTCCGAAGTCGCCGGCCGGGTGCGGGCGGTGTTCGAGGGCGTGCCGGACGTGGTGGACGTGGACGACACGCTGGAGGCTCCGCAGGAGAAGCTGGTGGTGACGGTGGACCGCGCGCGCGCCGCCCGGCTGGGCGTCGGCCAGGAAAGCGTGGTCGCGGCGGTCGCCACCGCGGTGCGCGGCGAGGACGCCTCCTATCTGCACGACCCCTACGCGCGCCAGGCGATCCCGGTACGTCTGGAGCTGTCGCCGGGCGCGAAGGCCGATCTCGACGCCTTGCGCGGCATGCATGTCCGTGCCGCCTCCGGCGCGCGGGTGCCGGTGTCGGAGGTGGCAAGGATCGAGCGCTCGACGCGCGAGCCGACCATCCACCACAAGGACCTGCTGCCGGTGGTCTACGTCACCGGCGATGTCGCCGGCGCCACCGACAGCCCGATGTACGGGCTGCGCGCCATCGCCGCCAGGCTGGGCGAAACCCCCATCGACGGCGAGCCGATCCGGCAGTTTCTGACGCGGCAGCCGGAGAACCCCTACCAGTGGAGCCTGAAGTGGGACGGGGAGTGGCAGGTCACGTACGAGACGTTCCGCGACATGGGCATCGCCTATTCCGTGGGCCTGGTGCTGATCTACCTGCTCGTCGTCGGCCAATTCCGCTCGTACGGCGTGCCGCTGATCATCATGGCGCCGATCCCGCTGACCCTCATCGGCATCATGCCGGGCCACGCGCTGCTCGGCCAGCAGTTCACCGCGCCGTCCATGATCGGCATGATCGCGCTGGCCGGCATCATCGTGCGCAACTCCATCCTGCTGGTGGACTTCATCCAGCAGGAAGTGCGCGGCGGCAAGCCCTTGCAGGAGGCCACCATCGCCGCCGCCGCGGTGCGCGCGCGGCCGATCGCGCTCACGGCCGTCGCCGCGATGCTGGGCGGCTTCTTCATCCTGGACGACCCCATCTTCGGCGGCCTGGCCGTGTCGCTCATCTTCGGCCTGTTCGTCTCCACCGTTCTCACGCTGGTGGTGATCCCGGTGGTTTACTACCACTTCCACTGGCGGCGCGCGCCCGAGCGGGCCTGACCGGAGAGGGCGGATCGACCTTCGCGGTCTCCTGCCGATGTGGGGGGCTGGGCTGTTGTTCGCGAGGGCGCGACTTGGCGGGGCAGGCTACATGAAACTGGGCACTGGATCGAAGTCATTGATGCGGGCTTGATGGCCGCTGACGGCCAGCGGCGGGTCACGGCGTGATTGCTACCGCGTCGTAGTGTTGCCAACCGCCGCCGAGCGCCCTGAAGGCGGCGACCGCTGCGCGAGCCGCCTCCGTCTGCGCCTGTGCTCGCGCATCGGAGGCACGCAGCAGGTTTTCGTCGGCCTGCAAGACCTCGATCAGGCTGACGACACCTTTTTGGTATGCCGCAAACGAAGCTCCCCGCGCGCGACCGAGCGAGTCCACTGCATGGGCCAGTACTCCAGCCTGCTCCTCGCGCCTGACCAAGGCCGAAAAGGCGTTCTCGACGTCCTCCGTGGCACGGAGCACAGCCAGGCGATAAGCAGCCAACATTTCGGCCTCCTGGCCCTTGGCCAAGTCGATCTGGGCGTTGATGCGGCCGAAATCGAACAGGCGCCAGCGCAGACCCAGTACGCCGGCAGCTTGGCCGGCGCCGCTCGTAAATAGGTCGCCCCCGGACACCGCAGCGCTGCCGATCAGCCCGCTCAGCGAAAGCTTGGGGTAGTACTCGGAGACGGCGACACCGATCCGCGCGTTCGATGCGGCCAGGCGCCGCTCCGCCACGATCAGATCAGGCCGCCGCCTGAGCAGCTCAGCCGGTGATCCGGTAGCCGTGAGCTTCGGGGCGACCGGGACCACGCCAGCTTCCGTGAGCTCCGCGCGATGCGTCCCGGGCGGGGAGCCCAGCATCACATCCAGAGCGTTCATTGCCGCGTCCAGACCCGTCTCGAGAACCGGTACGGTCGCCCGAACCTGGTCAAGTGCACCTTCGGCCTGCCACACCTGAAGTTCGGCCGCCAACCCCTTGCTGTGCAGCTGCCTGATGGTTGAGAGCAGTTCCTGCTGCGTCTGCACTTGCCGTTGCGCGACGTTCAGACGCGTTTGCAGCCCGCGGATACTGATGTAGATGTCGGCGGTCAGTGCCGCCACGGCCAGTCGCGTAGCGGTGGCGCCGGCTTCCGACGCCTGGTACTCGGCAAGCGCCGCTTCCCGTCCACGGCGCAGACCTCCGAACAGGTCCAGTTCCCAGGCCGCGCCGAGATTGGCCTCGTAGGAATTGCCGTAGCGGTCGAACTCGGGTGACGAGCTCAATGTTTTCCCAAAGGGAGTCTCGACGGATTGGTAGGCCCGGGCCGCCTGGCCGGTGACATTGCCCGAGGGCAGCAATGCAGCATTGGCCGCACCAAGCCCAGCGCGCCCTTGCGCCACACGCGCGGAGGCCTGCGCGAGATCAAGGTTTTGTTCCAGCGCTCGCGTGACGAAGCGAGCCAGCTGCGGATCGCCGAAAGCCGTCCACCATGCGGCGAGGTCCGCACTGGCGGTTGCCTCCCGGCGATCAACTGCGGCTTGGCCGTGGAACCGCTCCGGCATGGACACGTCGGGCCGCATGTAGTCAGGTCCCACGGCGCAGCCGCACAACAGGCTGGCGACCAGCGCTGCGTGTGTCCGGGCATCGCTCACAGATGCTTTCACGATCGCATGCGTGCTGGTGCCGTTCATTTCGGACTCCGACGCTTCGCCAAGAGCTTGAAGGACATGAGCTGCACGACTTCGCCGCGCTGATTGCGAGTATTGCTGCGCATCGTGACGTGGCCGCGATCCGGCTTGCCCGGCGAGGGCGTTACCTCGATCACCTCGCTTTCGACCGTGAGCACATCGCTGGGTCGGGTCGGTCGCAGCCAGCTGATGTGTCCATGCACGCCAATAAGTCCGCCGGCGATGCGCGGCTCGCTTTCCACCAGCAGGCGCATGGTGATTGCAGCCGTGTGCCAGCCGCTCGCTGCGAGGCCGCCAAAAATGCTGCGTTTCGCCGCTTCATCGTCGAGATGAAACGGTTGCGGATCGAACTGGGCCGCGAACGCCTTGATTTCGCTTTCGGAAATGACATGCGATCCGGTCGCGAACCGCTGCCCGACCTGAAGATCGTCGAGGTACAGGTCTTCGCCATCGAGTTTTGCCTTGTGTGTCATGGAACCCTCCAGTCCCCGCGTATAGGGCGCGGTCATGCGTGTTCGCTTGCCGCTGCGTCCAGCGGCAGTTGGCTCGAGTCTGCGAGTGGAGCCGAGCGCGATGGCCTGTCCAGCCGCCTTTCTCTTTCTGCGGCCGGGCTCACGTCACCGAGCCCGATCCTGAACCAGATGGAGTACATGGCCGGCAGGAACACCAGTGTCAGGATCGTTCCGGCGAGGGTGCCGCCGATGAGGGTGTAAGCAAGCGTTCCCCAGAACACCGACTGGGTGAGCGGGATGAAAGCGAGGATGGCGGCCAGCGCTGTCAGGATCACCGGCCGGGCACGCTGCACGGTGGCTTCGACGACCGCGCGTAGCGGATCCAGTCCCGCCTGTTCGTTGTGATGGATCTGCCCGATGAGGATCAGCGTGTTGCGCATCAGGATTCCCGAGAGCGCAATCAGGCCGACCAGCGCGTTGATGCCGAATGGCTGCTGGAAAAGAATCAGGGTGGGCACCACGCCGATCAGGCCGAGCGGGCTGGTCAGGAACACCATCGCCATCGCCGAGATCGAACGCACCTGCAGGATGAGGATGAGCAGCGTGATGGCCAGCATGATGGGCAACATCGGCAAGATGGCTTTCGACGCCTTGGCGGATTCCTCGATGGAGCCCGCTTCTTCGATGCGGTAGCCGCCCGGCAGCTTGTCCATGATGGGCTGGAGCCGCCGGGTAATCGCCGCCGAAACGTCCGGCGGCTGCAAGCCTTCGGCGATGTCGCCGCGGACCGTGATCGTCGGCATGCGGTCGCGCCAGCGCATGATCGGTTCCTCCATGCGCACGTCGACCGTGCCCACCTGCGACAGCGGGATGCGCTGCCCGTTGGCGCCGGCCAGCGTGACGTCGCCGATCCTGGCCGGGTCGAGCCGGATACCGCCCGCCGATCGGGCCACGACCTGCACCGTGCGAATGTCTTCGCGCACGGCGGTGACCGGCACGCCGCTCAGCAGGAACTGCAACTGCTGCGCCACGGCGCTGGAAGTGAGGCCCATGGCCGGCAAGCGGTCCTGCTGCAGGCTGAAGTGCAACGTGGGCGTGCGCGTTCCCCAGTCCATGTTGACCGTGCGCATCATCGGGCTGGAATCCATGACCTGCTGCACTTCGGCCGCGATTTCGCGCAGCTTGCGGGCGTCGGGTCCGGTGACCCGGTAGGCGACCGGGAACGGCGAAGGGGGACCAAACACGAGTTGGGTGACCCGCACGCGCGCCTCAGGGGCGAGGCCCTCGGCGATTGCGTGGCGAAGCCGATGTTTCAGCGCCTCGCGCTCGTCCTGGCTCCCGGTCCGGACCACGATCTTGGCAAATGACGGATCGGGCAGTTCCGGGTTCATGGCCAGAAAGAAGCGTGGCGCGCCCTGGCCGACATAGGCCGTGAAGATCTCGGCCTCGTCCTGCTTGGCCAGCCAGGCTTCGACCTTCGCCGTGGCGGCGCTGGTCTGCCCGATCGAGGTGCCGTATGGCATCTGCACCTCGACCAGCACCTCCGGGCGATCGGAGGTCGGGAAGAACTGCTTCTTGACCAATCCCATGCCGAGGATGGCCAGCACAAACAGACCGACCACCGAACCGGCGATCCACCACTTGCGTGCGATGACGCGCTCGAGCACGCGGCGCAGATTGTTGTAACGCGGTGTGTCGTAGAGCGCGTCGTGGCCGCCTTCGACCTTCTTGAAGTCGGGCAGCAGATTCACGCCCAGGTAAGGCGTGAAGACCACGGCGACGACCCACGACGCGATCAAGGCGATGCCGACGATCCAGAACATGTTGCTGGTGTACTCGCCTGCGGTGGATCGGGCGAAGCCGTTCGGCATGAAGCCGACGGCTGTGACCAGCGTGCCCGAGAGCATCGGCGCGGCGGTATGGCTCCAGGCGTAAGCCGAGGCTTTGATGCGGCTGAAGCCCTCTTGCATCTTCACCACCATCATTTCGATGGCGATGATCGCGTCGTCCACGAGCAGGCCCAGCGCCAGGACCAGGGATCCCAGGGTGATGCGGTCGAAGTTCTTGCCGGTCGCCGCCATCACCGTGAAGACCGCCGCAAGCGTCAGTGGCACAGCCGCAGCCACCACGAGCCCCACGCGCCAGCCCATGCTCACGAAACTCACCAGCATGACCACCAGCAGCGCAAAGAAGAACTTGACCATGAACTCATCCACCGCCGTGCTGATGTTGACGGCCTGGTCGGTGACCTTGGTCAGGCTCATGCCCAGCGGCAGCTCGGCGCTGATCGCAGCGACTTCCTTGCCCAGCGCCTTGCCCAAGTCGAGCCCGTTCCAGCCGGCGCGCATGACGATGCCGAGCAGCAGGGCAGGCTCGCCGCCGTTGCGGATCATGAACGTCGGCGGGTCCTCGTAGCCGCGCTCGACGGTGGCGATGTCCGACAGCTTCAGCGTGCGGCCCTGCGTCACCACCGGCGTGTCGCGGATCTTCTGCAGTTCGTCGAACGAACCGTCCAACCGGATGGATACCTGCGGCCCCTTGGTTTCCACCGAGCCCGCCGGCGTCAGGGCGTTCTGGCCATTGAGCGCGGCGAACATGTCCAGCGGGCTGACACCCAGCGTCGCCAAACGCTCATGCGAGAACTCGACGTAGATGCGCTCGGGCTGCTCGCCGATGATGTTGACCTTCTTCACGCCTGCCACATGCAGCAGTCGCTGGCGTAGCGCTTCGGCCTCGCGTACCAGCAAGCGCTGCGGCTCACCTTTGGCCTTGAGCGCGAAGAGGGCAAACGTGACGTCCGCGTACTCGTCGTTGACCATCGGTCCGATCACGCCAGGCGGGAGGCGGACGGCCTCGTCGCTGACTTTCTTTCGGGCCTGATAGAACTCTTCCTGCACCTCCGAGGGCGGCGTAACGTCCCGCAAACTCACGGTCGTGAAGGCCAGGCCGGGCCTCGTGAAGGTCTCCGTGCGGTCGTACCAGCGCAGTTCCTGCATGCGCTTTTCGAGCTTCTCCGCGACCTGGTCCTGCATTTCCTGAGCGGTGGCTCCCGGCCAGGCCGTGACGATCGTCATCGCCTTGATCGTGAAGGCCGGATCCTCGGCGCGCCCCAGTTTGAAAAACGAAACAAGCCCCGCCAGCGAGATCAGGAAGATCAGGAACAGAGTCACGGAGCGCTCGCGTACGGCGAGCGCCGACAGGTTGAAGCGGCTCTCGTTCACATCGGGGCTCACGGGCTGGCTCCCGCGGCTGCAGCGGCGGCGACCTCGCCGGCGACGCGGACGGGCTCGCCGTCGCGCAGCAGGTGCGCGCCGAGCGCAACGATGCGATCGCCTTGCTTGAGTGCACCGGAGACACGCGCGCCATCGTCCTCGAGCTCATGGATCGCGACCGGGCGCCAGGAAACCTTTGCCGGTTCGCCGTCGATGACCCATACGCCGGGTCCCTTGCCCACGTCGAACAGGGAACCGATCGGCACTTGCAAGCTGTCTTGCGGCTGCTCGCCTGCGATCCGGATCGTAACCGTGCTGCCCAATGGTGCGTTGGCCAGCTCCCCCTCCAGCACATACCGCGCCTCGAAAGTGCGCGTGAATCGGTCTGCCACATTCGAGAGCTGCCGCAGTCTGGCCGCAACGCTGACGGCCTCTCTGCTGAAGAGTGTGGCCTGTACGACCGAGTCGAGCGCAGGACGCAGGGTCTCCGGCAACTGCACAACCGCCTCCCGACGCCCGGCATGGGCGAGGCGTACCACAGGCTGCCCGGCGCCGACCACCTGGCCGGCCTCGGCCAACGTTTCCATAACGATTCCATCCGCATCGGCCACGAGTTCCGTGTAACGGCTCGCGTTGCGGGCAACGTCGGCTTGGGCTTCCGCGGCACTGAGTTGCGCTTTGGCGGCATCCGAAGCGGCCTTGACCTGGTCATGGGCCGAAGCCGAGACGGCGCCGGTGCCCAGCAGGTCGCGGTAGCGGGCTTCATCCTCTGCGGCCTGCAGCGCCCGCGCGCGTGCCGCCGTGACTGCCTCCTCCTGCGCAACTGCAGCAAGCTTCAAGTCGATGGCGTCGATGCGCATGAGCGGCTGACCGCGCTTGACGGCTTGCCCGGCATCCACGAGCCGGGCCAGCACCTTGCCGGAGACGCGAAACCCCAGGTCGCTCTGCACCCGGGCGGCTACGGTCCCGGAAAACGAACGCGACGCCGGGGCGGCCTCCTGGACGACGGCGGCGCGGACCAGCGGCGCCTCGGTGCGCGGATCGGCTGGCGCCGCGTCAACGCAAGCGGCCAGCGCCAACGGCAAGGCCAACGCGATGGGGTAGGCCAAACCGGACGGCCCGGCGCGATCACCGAGGACATGGCTCATAGCACGCTCCTTATAATAGGACCACGGTCATATTTTATGGCACGAGGAAAGCGGGACATGTCGTCATGCTCCGCCGAAAGTTCTGGAGAAGAATTGCCGGGCGGCTGCCAGCAATGCGTCGCTGCGGCTGCGATCGGAAAGGCTTCTCGAAACCATCAACACGCCGGCCATGGAAGACATCAGCAGCCCCGCCTTCGCCCGGCGCTCGGCCGTGGTCGCGCCAGGCAGATACTCCGCGATCCGCTCGAGGGTGACGTCGATCCCTTCGGTGAAGGCTTTGCGCTGCTTCGCGTTGGCGCGGCCTATCTCACCGCCCAAGGCAGCAACGACGCACCCCAGTTCCGGTTGGTCACGGTGGTCCTCGCTGAGATAACCCTCGACGAAGGCCTGGAGCTTCTGCCCCTGCGGGGCGCCCTCGGTCCAGCCGATGTGGCTCGCAGTATTGCTCTGCGCCGCCTCCCGTATCGCCTCGGTGAGCAAGGCTTCCTTGTCGGCAAAGTGAAAGTAAAACCCGCCCCGAGTCAGGCCCGCGCGCTTCATTACATCGCGAACCCCGACCTGATCCACGCCATGCTCACGAAACGCAGTGGCCGCGGCACTCAGTATGCGGCGCCGGGTGCGGTCACTCTTGGCTGCGATAGTCCTGCTCATGACTCCACGTTAGCAGGGCAAACAATATATGTCAAGTGTCATATTATGAGCTACCCGGCAACCGAGTAGGGTCGGATACGGAAAAGAAAAAGGCGCCCGAAGGCGCTCTATTGTAGAAATCCAAAACTGGCGGAGAGGGCGGGATTCGAACCCGCGATACGGCTTGTGACCGTATACACGCTTTCCAGGCGTGCTCCTTCAACCACTCGGACACCTCTCCAGCAAATCGATGCTTCAACGCTCTCGTGGTTGAAGCTGGCTGTAAGCTCGGCCTTCCTGGCCTCGCCAACAGCCCCCGCCCTCGGCTCCTGCCTCAGGCGTTCGGCGCCGCCGCGAGCAGTGCTCGCGAGGCGCGGCGCCTCACCCACTCGGACACCTCTCCAGCAAATCGATGCTTCAACGCTCTCGTGGTTGAAGCTGGCTGTAAGCTCGGCCTTCCTGGCCTCGCCAACAGCCCCCGCCCTCGGACACCTCTCCGAACCCGGGTGAAGCGGTTGAGGGCGCGCATTCTAGCCGAAATGCGCGGCCCGTCGCACGGGGATTTCAGTAGCCCGGCAGGGCCGGCGGCTTGACGTCCGCGGCATCCGGCTTCGGCTTTTCCTCCGCCTTCGGCGCCGGCTCGGCGCTGTCTTCGGGCAGTTCCAGCCGCGGCGGGATGTCGAGGCAGCGATAGCGGGTCTTGCCGTTGTCGGTCTTGTACTGCTCGCCGAACGCGACCTCGCTCTCGGCCTTGGGCGGGATGCGCAGCGGCGACGGCGACTCCGGCAGCTTCAGGCCGTCGACGCCGGCCAGCGGCGGCACGGTTTGGGCTTTTTGGTAGTCCTGCTCGCCCTTGCAGTGGGAGGTGGACGAGCAGCCGGATGCGAGCGCCGCCGCGAACACGGCGGCGAGGATACGGGTCGGGTTCACGGCAAGGCTCCGGCGGCGCGCAGCGCGCTCCTGACGGTTTCGTGGTGGACGGGGTCCAGCGGCACCAGCGGCAGGCGGATTCCCGCGGGGATGCGGCCCATCTGCTGCAAGGCCCACTTCACCGGGATTGGATTGGGCTCGACGAACAAGGTTCGATGCAGCGCCTCCAGCCGGGCGTCGGCCTCCTCGGCGCGCTTGCGGTCCCCGCCCAGGGCGGCGGCGCACATCTCGTGCATCGGGCGCGGGGCGACGTTGGCGGTTACGGAGATGTCGCCGTGGCAGCCCATCAGGATCGACTCGCGCGCGGTGGCGTCGTCGCCTGAATACAGGGCGAAGTCGGGACGCAGCTTCAGATCCAGCAGGGCCTTGATGCGCGACAGCTCGCCCTTGGCCTCCTTGAGGCCGGCGATGTTGGGGATTTGCGCCAGGCGCTGCACCGTGGCCG
Source organism: Gammaproteobacteria bacterium (assembly GCA_016182805.1). GTDB lineage: Bacteria > Pseudomonadota > Gammaproteobacteria > Nevskiales > Nevskiaceae > JACPFV01. The sequence continues at coordinate 60,607 of JACPFV010000013.1, read as the reverse complement.
GCAGCATGTCGCAGCCGGTGCGGCCGGGCACGTTGTAGAGAATGATCGGGACATCGACCGATTCCGCGACTTTCCTGTAGTGCCGGTAGAGCCCTTCCTGGGGCGGCTTGTTGTAGTACGGCGTGACCATCAGGCAGGCCTGGGCGCCGGCCTTCTTGCCCGCGCGCGTCAGCTCGATCGCCTCCGAGGTGGAATTGGCGCCGGTGCCGGCGATCACCGGCACGCGCCCGGCGGCGAAGCGCACGACGCTGTGGATCACGTCGACGTGCTCGTCCACGTCCAGCGTCGCCGATTCGCCGGTGGTGCCGACGGCGACGATGGCGTCGGTACCCTCGGCCACGTGCCATTCCACCAGCTTGCGCAGGCTGTCGACGTCCACGCGGCCGTCGGCGTGCATCGGCGTGACCAGCGCGACGATACTGCCCTTTATCATTGGGTATTCGGGTGGGGAAGGAGGCGGCGAAGTATACGCTTGGGCCTTTCTCCGGCGTAGCCCCGGCCGCCGCGCTGTTTCCGCACGGGGCAAAGGCCATTAAACTGCGGCTTGGCAGATGTCCAAGAATTCAATGCCCCCTGTCGAAAACTATCTCTCCGTCTCCGTCCTCGCGCGGCCCCGGCCGCAGCTGGCGCTGGACCTGTTCAAGGCGATCCGCGAGCGCGGCTGCGAGGTGGAGGACTGCCGCATCGCCCCGGTCGGCGACCGCGTGGCCGCCGCCCTGCTGGTGTCGGGCAACTGGAGTGCCCTCGGCCGCCTGGAAACGGCGCTGCCGGGCATCGCGCAGAAGCTGGACCTGCAGGTGCAGTTCACCCGCTGCGGCACGCGCGAGCAGAACGCCGAGTTCCGCCCGTACGCGGCCGAGGTGATCGCGCCGCAGCAGCAGGACCTGCTGGTGCACCTGGTCGAGTTCTTCCAGAGCCAGGACGTGCAACTGGCCGAGATCGCGACGCAGAAGTACCAGTCCACCTACACCGGCGCCGGCATGGTCAGCGTGCAGATGGTGCTGCACGTGCCGGTAAACCAGCACCCGCAGGCGCTGCGCGAGTCGTTCATGGACCTGTGCGACGAGCTGAACGCCGACGGCATGCTCGACCCGATCAAGACATGAGCCTGAAACCCGGCGACGCCATCCCCAACATCACGCTCCCCGCCACCGGCGGCCATTCCATCGCCCTGCCGACGCTCAAGGGCCGCAAGCTGGCGGTCTACTTCTACCCCAAGGACAACACGCCGGGCTGCACGCAGGAGGGCCAGGACTTCCGCGACCTGCACGCGGAGTTCGCCAGGGCCGGGGTCGAGATCCTGGGTGTGTCCAAGGACAGCGTGCGCTCGCACGAGAACTTCGCGGCCAAGTTCGGCTTTCCGTTCGCCCTGCTGTCCGACGCCGACGAGGCCGCCTGCAAGGCCTTCGGCGTCATCAAGGAAAAGAGCATGTACGGCAGGAAGTACATGGGCGTGGAGCGCAGCACCTTCCTGTTCGACGCCAAGGGCATCCTGCGCCGCGAGTGGCGCGGCGTGAAGGTCAAGGGCCACGCGGTGGAAGTGCTGGAAGCGGCCAAGGCGCTTTGAAAGACGGCGCAATGAAGAAAAAGATCTTCGTCCTCGACACCAACGTGCTGATGCACGACCCCTCGTCGCTGTTCCGCTTCGAGGAGCACGACCTGTTCATCCCGATGGTGGTGCTGGAGGAGCTGGACGCCGCCAAGAAGGGCACCTCCGAAGTCTCGCGCAACGCGCGCCAGGTCAGCCGCTTCCTCGACGACCTGATGCGCGACAAGGACCACACGCAGATCGAGCACGGACTGCCGCTGCCGGCCATCCAGCAGAACGAGCGCGCCGGCACGCCGGCGTCCGGCCGGCTGTACTTCCAGACGCGCCCGTCCGAAGCGGTCCTGCCCGACGTGCTGCCCGGCAACAAGCCGGACAACAGCATCCTGCAAACGGTCCTGGCGCTGCGCACGCAGCATCCCGACCGCCGCGTCACGCTGGTGTCCAAGGACATCAACCTGCGCATCAAGGCGGCGATCGTCGGCATCCACACCGAGGACTACTACAACGACCAGGTGCTGGAAGACCTGGAGCTGCTGCCGACCGGCTACGACAACCTTCCGGCCGATTTCTGGCAGACGCATGGCGAACGCATGGAGTCCTGGCAGGACAAGTCCGGGCAGGCCTGCTACCGGATCGGCGGCCCGCTGGTGAAGGACTGGTACCCGAACCAGTTCCTGTTCCTGCCGGACGAGGACGCCGGCGGCCTGGAGCTGCGCGTGGCGTCGGTGAACGCCGGCAAGGCGGAGCTGCGGGTGACCCGCGACTACCGCGCCGGCAAGACGCCGGTATGGGGCATCCACGCCAAGAACCGGGAGCAGAATTTCGCACTCAATCTATTGATGGACCCGGACATCGATTTCGTGACCCTGCTCGGCGCCGCCGGCACCGGCAAGACGCTGCTGACGCTGGCGGCCGGCCTGGCGCAGACCCTGGACGAGCCGCGCTACCGTGAGATCATCATGACGCGCGTCACCGTGCCGCTGGGCGAGGACATCGGCTTCCTGCCCGGCACCGAAGAGGAAAAAATGACGCCCTGGATGGGCGCTCTGATGGACAACCTGGAGGTCCTGACCCAGACCAGCGAGGCCGGCGACTGGGAGCGCGCCGCGACCAACGAGCTGCTGGCCAAGCGCATCAAGATCCGCAGCCTCAACTTCATGCGCGGCCGCACCTTCCTCAACCGCTACATCATCATCGACGAGGCGCAGAACCTGACCTCCAAGCAGATGCGCACGATGATCACGCGCTGCGGCCCCGGCACCAAGATGGTCTGCCTGGGCAATCTGGCGCAGATCGACACGCCCTACCTGAGCGAGACGACGTCCGGCCTGACCTACGTGGTGGACCGCTTCCGCGGCTGGCAGCACGGCGGCCACATCACCCTGGCCCGCGGCGAACGCTCGCGGCTGGCGGCGCACGCCTCGGACGTCCTGTAAGCCGCCCGTGCTCGGCATCGTCGCGCGCACGGTCAAGGACGCCGCCCTGTCGCTGGCGCTCCGGGCGTATCTCAACGACCGCTTCCGCGAGTACGGCGAAGTCACCGACTGCGTGCTCGACACGGAGACCGGTCGCCTCATGCTCGAAGCGCTGCTGCGCGGCGAGCACGATGCGGTGGTCGCCACCATCGAGCGCTACGAACTGAGCCAGAACGGCGACATGCATTACGTCGAGATCAAGACCATCTCCAGCTCGCGCGAGTGGCTCGGCACGCTGCTCACGCGGCTGCTGGGAGGCAAGCGCTACGCCATCCCGATGGTGATCGGGAAACTCCTGTAGGCGCCCCGCGCCCGTGCCCGAAACGCCCCTGCCGACGCCGGAGCTGCTGCCGCTGCTCGCGTTCGCGCTGCTCGCCGGCTTCGTCGATTCGGTGGTGGGCGGCGGCGGCCTGATCCAGGTTCCGGCCCTGTTCGTGCTGCTGCCGCAGGTGCCGGCCGCCACCCTGCTCGGCACCAACAAGTTCGCCGGCATCTGGGGCACGACCTTCGCCACCGTGCAGTACATGCGCCACGTGCAGATGGAATGGCGCGCCACCCTGCCGACCTGCGCCGCCGCGCTGGCGTTCGGCTACGTCGGCGCCCAGACCGTGGCGAGCCTCGACCCGGCGCTGCTGCGCCCGATGATTCTGGCGATGCTGGTCGCGGTGCTGGCCTACACGATATGGAAAAAGGACCTGGGCAAGCTGCACGCGCCGCGGCTCAACCCCGGCCAGCAGTTCTGGGTGGGGCTCGCCACCGGCGGCGCCATCGGCTTCTACGACGGTTTCTTCGGCCCGGGGACCGGCAGCTTCCTGATCTTCGCCTTCGTCGGCCTGTTCGGCTTCAGCTTTCTGGCCGCCTCGGCCTCGGCCAAGATCGTCAACGTCACTACCAACCTCGCCGCCATCGGCTACTTCGCGCTCAACAGCCACGTGCTGTACGCGGTGGCGCTGCCGATGGCGGTGTTCAACATCGCCGGCGCGGCGATCGGGTCGCGCCTGGCGATCAAGAAAGGCAGCGGCTTCGTGCGCGCGCTGTTCCTGGCCGTGGTCGGCGCGCTGATCGTGCGCTACGCCTGGGACCTAGAGCCTGTTATGTAGTTGCCGGTCGCTGCGTTGCCAACTACATAACAGGCTCTAGGCACGCGCTGAATCGAACGCCAAGGTCGCCGCCAGGTCCGGCAGGCCGCGCAGCAGCATCAGCAACCGATCCACGCCCAGCGCCACGCCGGCGCAATCCGGAAAACCGGCGCCGAGCGCGGAAATCAGATTCGCATCGTACGGCGGCACGGCGCGGCCGCGCTCGCGGCGCCAGCCCCGGTCGGCCTCGAAGCGGCGTCGCTGCTCGGCGGCGTCGCCCAGTTCGTGGAAGCCGTTGGCCAGCTCGGTGCCGTTCCAGAACAGCTCGAAGCGCTCGGCCACCGGCGGGTCGTCCAGGCGGACGCGCGCCAGCGCGGACTGCGAAGCCGGAAAGTCGTACAGGAAACAGGGCGTGCCGCCGCCCAGCCGCGGGCCGACCGCGGCGGACATCAGGAGGTCCAGCCACAGGTCGCGGTCCGCGAAATCCGGTTCCGCCAGCCCCTCGGGCAGGGCGCAGCCGCGCCGCACCGGAGCCTCGCGCAGTTCCGCAAGGCCGGCCGAAAACGGATCGAGGCCGGCGTGGCGCCGGAACGCCTCGCGATAGCTGAGGCGCTCGAATGCCGCCTCCCGGCCCACGCCGACGGCCCGCATCAGCGCCTCGACTTCGTCCATGAGCCGATGATGGTCCCAGCCCGGCCGGTACCACTCCAGCATCAGGAACTCCGGGTTGTGCCAGCGGCCGGCCTCCTCGGCCCGGAACACGTGACACAGCTGGTAGATCGGCCCGCTGCCGGCGGCGAGCAGGCGCTTCATCGCGAACTCCGGCGAGGTGTGGAGCCAGAGGCCGGCCCCCGGCACGTGGAAACTCTCGATGTGCCGGTCCACGGTGGCGTGGCGCGACAGGATCGGCGTGTCGACTTCCATCACGCCGCGGGCATGAAAAAAGGCGCGGATGGAGCCCAGCAGCTCCGCCCGCGCCTTGAGCGTTTCGAGACTGGCGCCGGGGCGCCAATCGGGCTTCATTTCACGCGCGACAGGTACTCGCCGGTGCGCGTGTCGACCTTGATGACCTCGCCCTCGTTGATGAACAGGGGCACCTTCACCACCGCGCCGGTTTCGAGCTTGGCCGGCTTGGTGCCGCCGGTCACGGTGTCGCCGCGCACGCCCGGATCGGTTTCGACGATCTTGAGCGTGACGGTGTTGGGCGGGGTCACGGTCAGCGGCTGACCGTTCCAGAACATGATGCGGACCTCGTCCTGCTCCTTGAGCCACTGGGCGGCGTCGCCGACCGCGGTCTTGTCGGCGGTGTGCTGCTCGAAGTTGGCCGGGTCCATGAAGTGCCAGAACTCGCCGTCGGTGTAGAGGTACTGCAGGTCGCGCTCTTCGACGTCCGCCGCCTCGAAGCTGTCGCCGGAGCGCCAGGTCTTCTCGATGACGCGGCCGGTCTTGAGGTTGCGGATCTTGACGCGGTTGAACGCCTGGCCTTTGCCCGGCTTCACGTATTCGTTTTCGACGATCGAAAACGGCACGCCGTCGATCAGAATCTTGACGCCGGCCTTCATGTCGCTGGTGCTGACGGTGCTCATGGAATCTCTCTGGCTGTTTCCGAATCTCCGGGCCATGGATGGCCCGGTCTTCGACAGGGATGTCAAAATGGCGCGCAATGATACAGACAAACGCCGCGCCTCGACAGATACCGGCCTGGCAGCGCGAGCTGTCGCGGGCAATCACCCGCCCCGCGGAACTGCTCGATTGCCTCGGACTCGACCCGGCACTGCCGTCCCTGAACCCGGCGGCGCAGCGCGACTTCCCGCTGCGCGTGCCGCGCGGCTTCGCGGCGCGCATGCGCAAGGGCGATCCGCAGGACCCCCTGTTCCTGCAAGTGTGGCCGCAGGCCGAAGAAGGCCGCGAGGTGCCGGGCTTTGGCCGCGACGCCGTGGGCGACCTGAAGAAGCTGCGGCCCGGTGGCCTCGTCCACAAGTACCACGGCCGCGCGCTGGTGATCGCCACCGGCGCCTGCGCGGTGCACTGCCGCTACTGCTTCCGCCGGCACTTTCCGTATTCCGACGCGCTGGCCGCGCGCGACCACTGGCAGGAGACGCTGAAGGAACTGGCGCAGGACCGCTCGATCCAGGAGGTGATCCTGTCCGGCGGCGACCCGCTGTCCCTGCCGGACGCGAAGCTCGCCGAGTTCGCCGAGGCACTGGAATTCCTGCCGCACGTGCGGCGCCTGCGCCTGCACACGCGCCAACCCATCGTGCTGCCGGAACGGGTGGACGAGGCCCTGCTCGCCTGGCTCGGCCGCGGGCGCCTGCAGAAGGTGGTGGTGCTGCACGCCAACCACGCCCAGGAGCTGGACGAAACGGTCGCCGCGGCGGTCGCCCGCCTGCGCGGGCTCGGCCTGACCCTGCTGAACCAGTCGGTGCTGCTGCGCGGCGTCAACGACTCGGCCGCAGCCCTGCACGACCTGTCCGAGCGCCTGTTCGCGCTGGGTGTGCTGCCGTACTACCTGCACCTGCTCGACCGCGTACAGGGCGCGGCGCATTTCGAAGTGGACGAATCCCGGGCGCAGCCGCTGATGCGCGAGCTGGCCGCCCGCCTGCCCGGCTATCTGGTGCCGCGGCTTGTGCGCGAGGACACGGGGGCTCCGGCCAAAACCGTTGTACCATGGTGAGCATCTAGACCAGGGTACGCATGGCTGCCGACGCCTCGACCATTCAAAGCGCCGTCCTTCTCGTCGTGTGCGAGAGCGAGGAGATCGCCAAGCGCATCGAGAGCCACCTGCGCAACGCCGGCCATCCGGTGCGCGCCGCCTGGGTCACCGACCTCGAAGACGTCGAAGACGTGCTGCGCCGCAGCCCGCCCGACCTGGTCCTGTGCGCCGAGGGCGTGCCGGAGGCTTCGCCGCAGGACGTCATCGCCCTGTGCAACCGCATCGCGCCGGACCTGCCGATCGTGCTGATGGGCCTGCGCCTGTCGCCGCAGGAGACGATCGGCGCGATCGCCGCCGGCGCCAAGGACCTGGTCTCGCACGCCGACCTCAAGCACCTGCACCACCTGGAGCTGGTGTGCATCCGCGAGCTGCTGCACCACCAGCACCTGCGCGAGCTGCGCAACACGCGCGTGCGGCTGGCGGACTTCGAGGCGCGGCACCGCAACCTCATGGCCGAGTCCACCGATGCGGTGGTGCACATCCAGGAGGGCATCCTCACGCACGTCAACGCCGCCTTCGCCACGCTGCTGGGCCACGAGTCGTCCGAGGCGCTGGAAGGCTCGCCGATGATGGACCTGGTGCGCCCGGAGGCGCAGACGCAGGCCAAGCAGACGCTCAAGCTGTTCCTGCAGGGCAAGCTCAAGCCGGACACGCCGATCGAGCTGGGCCTGCAGACGAAGGACGGCCGGGCGTTGAACGCGAAGGCGCGCATGACACTCGGCACGCTCAATGACGAACGGTTCATCGAGCTGCTGATCCGCGCCGAGGCCGCGCCGCCCGCGCCGGTGGCCGTGCCCGCCGCCGCGCCCCCTCCCCCGGCCGCGCCCGCGCCGCCCGACCGCATCGCCCTGTTCGACGCGCTGGCCGGCTGGGACTCCGCCAGGACGCCCGGCGTCCTCGGCCTGCTGGCGGTGGCGGTGGATGGCTACGACACCATCGAGGACCGCCTCGGCTACCGCGACGCCGAGCAGCTCATGACGCAGCTCCTGCTGCTGCTCAAGCAGCGCCTGACACCCAGGGAGCAGGCCCTCCGCTTCTCCACCTCCGAGCTGGCCCTGGTCGCGAACCGGCCCAGGGTCGCGGACATCGAGGCGCTGTCCGAGACCCTGCGCAAGGACGTCGCCGCGCAGATCTTCAGCACTGCCGGGCACGAGGCGCACGTGTCCGTCTCCATCGCCGCCTATCCGCTGTCGGGCAAGGAGGCGCCCAAGACCATGGTCGCCGACGCGGTGCGCGAGGCGCGCAAGCTGTCCGGCCAGGGCGGCAACAAGGTGGTCGTGGTCGGCCCGGCCGCGCAGGTCACGGTCGCGGAGCGCGAGGAACTGATGTGGATCCAGCGCATCCAGAAGGCGATCCAGGACAACCGCCTCAAGCTGGCCTACCAGTCCATAGCCAGCCTGGAAGGCGACACGCGGCAGCACTTCGACGTGCTGGTGCGCATGCTCGACGAGACCGGCAAGGAAATCCACGCCAAGGAGTTCATCCAGGTGGCGGAAAAGCACGGCCTCATCAAGACCATCGACCGCTGGGTGGTGGCGCGCGCGCTCAAGGTGCTGGCCAAGCGCGAGGGCGCGCGCGAGGTGTCCTCGCTGTTCGTGCGCGTGTCCGAGGAAACGCTCAAGGACGCCGACAACTTCGTCGCCTGGCTGCGCGAACTGTTCAAGCAGCGGCCGCTGAAGAAGGACGAGATGGTGTTCCAGATCCAGGAGATCGTGCTGCAGAACCACATCGCCAAGGCGCGCGCGCTGACCCAGGCGCTGCGCCAACTCGGCGGCGAGATCGCGCTGGACCACTTCGGCATCGGCAACAACTCCGCGCAGATCCTGGAGCACATCCCCGCCGGCTTCCTGCGCTTCCACTTCTCCTTCACCAAGAGCTTCAACGACGCCAAGCTGCAGAAGAAGATGTCGGAGCTGATGGAGATCGCCAAGCAGAAGGGCATCCGCACCATCGTGTCCCACGTCGAGGACGCCAACGTCATGGCGCGCCTGTGGCAGATGGGCGTCAACTACATCCAGGGCCACCACATCCAGGAGCCGGAGGTCGTGCTCCTGTCCACCGACCTGCCGCGGTAAACCCCAAAATACTCGGGGCGCCCATTGGGCGCCCCGTTTGAAACCCCGGGCCATGGATGGCCCGGTCATAGACAGGAAGTCACATTTCCTGGCCCGGAACAAATCAGGACGATACTTATCCCGCCTGAAGCGCGGCGATCCGGGCTTCCAGCGGCGGGTGCGACATGAACAGCTTCGCCACCGAAGCCCCACGAATCCCGAACGCCTTCATCTGCTCCGGCAACTGGCTCGGCAGTTCGTGCGCGGCCTTCAGGCGCTCCAGCGCGGCGATCATCTTGCGGCGGCCGGCCAGGTGGGCGCCGCCCGCGTCGGCGCGGAACTCACGCTGGCGCGAGAACCAGGCCACGATCATGCTGGCGAGGACGCCGAACACGATCTCCAGGATCATCACGGTGAACATGTAGCCGATGCCCGGCGCGCTCGCCTCCTCCGAGGAGCCGCGGCGCAGCACGACCTGGTCGATGAAGTAGCCGACCACGCGCGCCAGGAAGATCACGAAGGTGTTGACCACGCCCTGGATCAGAGTGAGCGTCACCATGTCGCCGTTGGCGACGTGGCTGATTTCGTGCCCCAGCACCGCCTCGACCTCGTCCTGGCTCATGTTGCGCAGCAGGCCGGTGGATACCGCGACGAGCGCGTTGTTGCGGTTGGCGCCGGTGGCAAAGGCGTTGGGATCGGGCGACTCGTAGACCGCGACCTCCGGCATGCCGATGCCGGCCTGCTGCGCCTGGCGCTGGATGGTCGCCAGCAGCCAGGACTCGGCGGAGTTGCGCGGCTGCGTGATGATCTGCGCGCCGGTGGTCCATTTCGCCATGGGCTTGGAGATCAGCAGCGAGATGAACGCGCCGCCGAAGCCGAACACCGCGGCGAACGCCAGCAGCGCCTCGTAGTTCATGCCCTGCGCCGTGAGCCAGCGGTTCACGCCCAGCAGGGAGGCGACGAAGCTCAGAACGACGATGACCGCGAGGTTGGTCGCGAGGAACAGCAGGACTCTTTTCATGGCTCCTTTCCGAAGTTTGAACGCAAGGGGGAATCTGGGGGCTTCGACCCAAAAATCAAGGCCTTAGTTTCCGCCGGCCGCCTTCGGCAATTCGACCGTAAGTCCTTGAACGCTCTGGAATCCGCGCGGCAGATGGCCGCCGCGGCTGGCGCGGGCGCCCTTGTAGGCCGCCCAGTCGGACGGCTTCAAGGTCAGCGTGCGCTTGCCGGACAGCAGCACCAGGCTGGCGCCGGACGGCAGCGGTCCCCAGGCGACGATGCGGTCCTCGCCTTTCAGCGTCACCAGCTTGTTGCCCTTGCCCTTGGCCATTTCCGGCAGCTCCGACGCCGGGAATACCAGCAGACGGCCCTCCGCCGTCACGCAGGCGATCTGGTCCGCCGCCGGATCGCGCAGCCTGGCCGGCGTCAGCGCGGTGGCGCCCTCGCCGACCGAGACCGCCGCCTTGCCGGCGCGCAGGCGCGATTGCAGCTCGCCGAGCGGCGCGACGAAGCCATAGCCGTCGTCGGCGCCCAGCACGCATTTCTCGGCGGCATCGCCCAGCATCAGGCCGACGATGCGCGCGCCGTCGCCGAGGTCCAGGCGCGTCGTGACCGGCTCGCCGTGGCCGCGCGCGGACGGCAGCTCGTGCGCCGGCAGCGTGTACGAGCGGCCCTTGGAATCGATCAGGATCAGGAGCTGGTTGCTGCGGCCCTGGGCCGACGCCAGGTACTCGTCGCCCGCCTTGTAGTCCAGCTCGGCCGGGTTGACCTCGTGTCCCTTGGCGGCGCGGATCCACCCGGCCTTGGACAGGACCACCGTGATCGCTTCGGCCGGCACGATCTCCGTCGCCTCGAAGGCCTGTGCCGCCGGGCGCACGACGATCGGGCAGCGCCGCTCGTCGCCGTACTTGTCGGCGTCGGCCTTGATTTCGTCGCCGATGAGCTTCTTGAGCTTGGGCTCCGAATGCAGCAGCTCTTCCAGCCGCTTGCGCTCCTCGGCCAGCTCCTTCTGCTCGCCCTTGATCTTCATCTCCTCCAGCTTCTGGAGGTGGCGCAGCTTGGTTTCCAGGATCGCTTCGGCCTGGATCTCGGACAGCTTGAAGCGCGTCATCAGCACCGGCTTGGGCTCGTCCTCGGTGCGGATGATGCGGATCACCTCGTCCAGGTTGAGGTAGGCGATCAAAAGGCCGGCCAGGATGTGCAGGCGGTCGCCCACCTTCTGCAGCCGGTGCTCCAGGCGCCGGCGCACGGTGGCGATGCGGTAGTCCAGCCACTCGAGCAGGATTTCCTTGAGGTTCTTGACCCGCGGCCGGCCGTCCAGGCCGATCATGTTGAGGTTGATGCGGAAGTTTTTTTCCAGCTCGGTGGTCGCGAACAGGTGCGCCATCAGCGCGTCCGGTTCCACGCGGTTGGAGCGCGGCACGATCACCAGGCGGATCGGGTTTTCATGATCCGATTCGTCGCGCAGGTCCTCGACCAGCGGCAGCTTCTTGGCCCGCATCTGCTCGGCGATCTGCTCCAGGATCTTGGCCGGCGAGACCTGGTGCGGAAGATTGGTGACGACGATGTTGCCGTCTTCCTTCTCCCAGCGAGCGCGCCCGCGGATCTGGCCGGTGCCTTCCTCGTATACCTTGCGGATCTCCTCCGGCGAGGAAACGATCTCGCAGCCGGAGGGGAAATCCGGCCCTGGCACCATCTCGCACAGCGAATCCCAGTGCGCGTTGGGGTGCTTCAGCAGATGCAAGCAAGCGGCAGCCAGCTCGCGCAGGTTGTGCGGCGGGATGTCCGTGGCCATGCCGACCGCGATGCCAGTGGTGCCATTGACCAGGATGTTGGGCAGTCGCGCCGGAAGCAGGCGCGGCTCCTTGAGCGTGCCGTCGAAGTTCGGCAGCCAGTCCACCGTGCCCTGGTCCAGCTCGGACAGCAGCACCGCCGCGTACGGGGCCAGCTTCGCCTCCGTGTAGCGCATGGCGGCAAAGGACTTGGGGTCGTCCGGCGAGCCCCAGTTGCCCTGCCCGTCCACCAGCGGATAGCGGTAGGAAAACGCCTGCGCCATCGTGACCATGGCCTCGTAGCAGGCCGAGTCGCCATGCGGATGGAACTTGCCGATGACGTCGCCCACCGTGCGCGCCGACTTCTTCGGCTTGGCCTGGGCCGACAGGCCCAGCTCGCTCATGGCGTAGACGATGCGGCGCTGCACCGGCTTCAGGCCGTCCGCGATGTGCGGCAGCGCGCGATCCAGCACGACGTACATCGAGTAGTCGAGGTACGCCTTTTCCGCGAAGGTGCGGAGCGGGATCTTTTCGGTTTCGAGGGTTTGCATTCGTCGATCACTCACTTTCGATTCATTCGGCGGCAACCGGGAGTCGATCGCGCGCCAGCTCTTTTCCTTGACCATCGCAAACAGGCGCCGGCCGTCCTCGTCTACCGCGGTACGCTATCGACAAGAACATGCCCACTTTGGGTATGCACATACCCGGATCGGGCATTCCGCTCGGGAGCAAGCCGTCCGCGCCGGCCTTATTCGGGCACTTCGCAAGGCGGCAACTCAAGCCGCCGGGCACGACCCGCCCGCTTGCGGTCAAATGTCAGCACGCGCTCGCAACTCCGGCACGATGCGACATGCAGCGCATCTTCGAACTCCAGTCCCGCCTCGAAACCCGCAACGGCAGCGGCAACGGTTTCCTCGTCCTCAATCCGGACATGTTCCAGGCTCATCAGGTGACGCAGGACATCCACAATGCGGGCGGCGGGCGTTTCGTAAACGCTGGCCAGAACCCAATAAAGTTCGAGCACAACCGATTTGGGCACGAACAAGGTGTCGGCACGCTTCAGCACCCGTTCCGCGATCGATGCCTGACGAGGATCGTCGGCGGTATAGAAGCGCACCAGCACATTGGTATCGAGGCCGATCACGCGCGCTTTTTCCACTTGCGGCGGACGTGTTCGCTCACGGCCTCGTTCATATCCTCGATTGAAATCGGCGGACCCTTGTAGCGCGCAAGGCCGAGACCCTCCTCGACCGTTGCGGCTTTTCCAGCGCGTTCGGCCAGTTTCAGCCGCAGTTCACCGCCGGACTCGCTGAGTTCCAGTCGCGAACCGGCCTTGATACCCAGGCGCTGCCGAACCGCCTTTGGAATAAGGCGGCGGCAAGAAATAAAGGTGACGGGTTCAGCGTTCGAGAGCCTGGTCGGACCGGTTGTTTACCAAGTCAGTTGTTACCGTTATTTATTTACAGAGCCTAACGACCTGACCCTTGCTGGAAACGCTAACGGTGCTCATGGATTGTTACGCCTTACCGGTAAGACGGTAACAGTCTAGCACGCTCAAATCTCAGCCTCGTCGCCCTTCTTTTCCAGCCAGTCGCGACGCAGCGCCGCGTTTTTCTTGCCCAGCAGCATGTCCATCAGCTTGTGCGTGGCCGGGTCGTCGTCCAGCGAAAGCTGCACCAGGCGGCGCGTATCCGGGGTCATCGTCGTTTCGCGCAACTGCATCGGGTTCATCTCGCCCAGGCCCTTGAAGCGCGTGACGGAAACCTGACCCTTCAGCTTCTCCGCCTTGATGCGGTCGAGCACGCCGTCGCGCTCGGATTCGTCCAGCGCGTAGAACACCTGCTTGCCCACGTCCACGCGGAACAGCGGCGGCATGGCGATGTAGATGTGCCCGGCCTCGACCAGCGGACGGTAATGCCGCAGGAACAGCGCGCACAGCAGCGTGGCGATGTGCAGTCCGTCGGAGTCGGCGTCGGCCAGCACGCAGACTTTGCCGTAGCGCAGTCCCGAGATGTCGGCACTGCCCGGATCCACGCCGATGGCGACGCTGATGTCGTGAATCTCCTGCGAGGCCAGCGCCTCGCCGGCGTCGGTCTCCCAGGTGTTCAGGATCTTGCCGCGCAGCGGCATGATCGCCTGGAAGTTGCGGTCGCGCGCCTGCTTGGCCGAGCCGCCGGCGGAGTCGCCTTCCACCAGGAACAATTCGGTCTTGCCTACGTCGTCGCTGACGCAGTCGGCCAGCTTGCCCGGCAGCGCCGGGCCGCTGGTGATCTTCTTGCGCTCGACCTGCCTGGCGCTCTTGAGGCGCTTCTGCGCGTTGGCGATGACCAGTTGCGCGACCTCGCGGCCGGTCTCCGGGTGCCGGTTCAGCCACAGGCCGAAGGCGTCGTGCGCGACGCCGGAGACGAAGGTCGCGCATTCGCCGGAGGACAGGCGCTCCTTGGTCTGGCCGGCGAACTGCGGGTTCTGCATCTTGACCGACAGCACGTAGGCGCAGCCGCTCCACACGTCCTCGGGCGCGAGCTTCATGCCGCGCGGCAGCAGGTTCTGGAACTCGCAGAACTCGCGGATCGCCTCGGTCAGTCCGCTGCGCAGGCCGTTGACGTGGGTGCCGCCCTGCGGCGTCGGGATCAGGTTGACGTAGCTTTCCTGGATCAATTCGCCGTTCGCTTCGGGCACCCACAGCAGCGCCCACTCGGCTTCCTCGCGCTCGCCTTGCAGCTTGCCGGTGAAGGGCTGCGCCGGGACGACGGAATTGCCGGCGACGCCTTCCATGAGGTAATCGACCAGGCCGTTCTCGTACTGCCAGGCAATCTGCTCCTTGGTCGCCTCGTCCTCGAAGCCGACCTTGAGGCCGGGGCACAGCACCGCCTTGGCGCGCAGCGCGTGCTTGAGGCGCGCGATGTTGAACTTGGGCGTCTCGAAGTACTTCGCATCCGGCCAGAATCGCACCTGGGTGCCGCTGCGGCTCTTGGGCGCGGTATCGACCTGCTTCAGGTTGGACGCCTTCTCGCCGTCCTTGAAGGTCATCAGGTACTCGGCGCCGCCGCGCCAGACGCGCACGTCGAGCCGGGTCGAAAGCGCGTTGACCACCGACACGCCCACGCCGTGCAGGCCGCCGGAGAACTTGTACGTCTGGTTCGAGAACTTGGCTCCTGAATGCAGCTTGGTCAGGATCAGCTCCACGCCCGTGACCTTGTGCACCGGGTGCACGTCCACCGGCATGCCGCGACCGTCGTCCAGCACTTGCAGCGAGTCGTCGGCGAACAGCGTGACCGCCACCGAGCGCGCGTGCCCCGCCAGCGCCTCGTCCACCGCGTTGTCGACGACTTCCTGCGCCAGGTGGTTCGGGCGCGAGGTGTCGGTGTACATGCCCGGCCGGCGCCGCACGGGGTCGAGGCCGGACAGGACTTCAATCTCTTCTGCGCTGTATTTGCTCACGTCACTCTGGGAACGGTGGCGAATGCCGAAACGGCGGGCAAAGTAACGGATGAGTCCCACCGGTGCAACGGCTACACTAGCGGGCCCACATTCGCCCGCCGCTTTTTCATGGCCAAGCCGCCCGCCGCCGAACCCGACCGCGTCGCGCAGTTCGAGCAGGCCCTGCAGGAACTGGAGGACATCGTCCAGCGCATGGAGCGCGGCGACCTCAAGCTGGAGGAGTCGCTCAAGCTGTTCGAGCGCGGCGTCGCCCTGACCCGGCAGTGCCGCGACGCGCTGGAAACCGCCGAGCTGCGGGTCAAGCAGTTGATGGGTGTGGGAGCGACGCCGGCCGCGACGCAAGGCGGCGACGCGTGAGTTTTGCCGAGCGCCTGCCGTCGTACCTGCAGCGCCTGGACGACGGCTTCGCCCACTGGCTGCCGCCGCCCAGCCAGATGCCGGCGCGCCTGCACGAGGCCATGCGCTACTCCGCGGAAGGCGGCAAGCGCCTGCGCCCGCTGCTGATCTACGCCGCCGGCGAAGTCCTGGGCGTGAACCCGCGCGTGCTGGATCCGGCGGCGCTCGCGGTCGAGCTGATCCACGTCTACTCCCTGGTACACGACGACCTGCCGGCGATGGACGACGACGATCTGCGCCGCGGCCGCCCGACGGTGCACCGCCAGTTCGACGAGGCCACCGCGATCCTGACCGGCGACGCGCTGCAATCGCTGGCGTTCTACGTCCTGGCGCGCGACCACGACGCCGGGCTGGAGCCTTTGCAGCGGCTCAAGACGATCGAACTGCTGGCCGACGCCTCCGGCTCGCGGGGCATGGCCGGCGGCCAGCAGATGGACCTCGACGCCACCGGCCGCTCGCTGACCGTGGCCGAGCTGGAGGCCATGCACATCCACAAGACCGGCGCCCTGATCCGCGCCTGCGTGCTGATGGCCTGCCACGCCAAGACGCCGCTGGCCACCGGCCACCTGGACGCGCTGGACCGCTACGGCAAGTACCTGGGCCTGGCGTTCCAGATCCAGGACGACGTACTGGACGTGGAGGGCCATTCCGACAACCTCGGCAAGACCGCCGGCAAGGACCGCAACCACAACAAGCCGACCTACCCCTCGGTGATGGGCATGTCCGCCGCCAAGGCACGCGCGCGCGACCTGTTCGGGGAGGCGCGCGGCGCGGCACGGGTGTTCGGCGACAAGGCCGAGCCGCTGCTGTGGCTGGCCAGCCGCATCGAAGGGCGCGACCGCTGACGGTCAGGACTCGCGCAACGTCACCAGTTCCTGGTTCGTTCGGGCCAGGCGCCGCGCCAGGAGGCGCGCCATGTTGGCGTACACCTGCGCGGCCAGCGCCGGCCGCTGGTCCAGCGAATTCTTGAAGAAGCTCAACGCCACCGACGGTGCCGTCGCCCGCACCGAGGCGGCGCGCGCCGAGTTCATCAGCAGCGACATTTCGCCGACGACATCGCCCGGCTCGATGTACGCCAGCGACACCGGATTGCCGTCCGCCCCGGCCTTGAACACCTCGAGGCGGCCTGAGATCAGCACGAACATCCACTCGCCCCGGTCGCCCTCGTTGAACACCCCCTGGCCTTCGTCGAACTGGGCCTTCTGCGCCAGTACAAGCAGCGACGCGAGATCGTTGCGGCCCAGCCCCTCGAACAGGCGGACCCCGCCCAGCAGGCGTAGCAGCAGCTCGTCCAGGTTCGGCGCCGGATTGGACATGATGGGGCGTCTGCCGCAGCGTTGGGATGCCCGGTAACGATAGCGCAACCGGCGGATCGGCGGCCGGCGGTCCGGAAGCCGCCGGGGCCAGTTCCCAAGGCTCGCGCCGCGCCCGATAATATTGCATTGCCTTATTCTCCCCGCCCCATGACCGACATACCCGGTTACGCCCTGCTGGGCCGCGTCAATACGCCCGAGGACCTCCGCCGCCTGCAGCGCGACCAGCTCGCGCCGCTGGCCGTGGAGCTGCGCCGCCACCTGATCGAGACGCTGGGACGCATCGGCGGCCATTTCGCCGCCAACCTCGGCACCGTCGAGTTGTCCATGGCCCTGCACTACTGCCTGGACACGCCGCGCGACCGCGTGATCTGGGACGTCGGCCACCAGGCCTACCCGCACAAGATGCTGACCGGCCGCCGCGCGCAGCTGGAGACGATCCGCCGCCTGGGCGGCCTGGCGCCGTTCTGCCAGCGCGCGGAAAGCGAGTACGACGCCTTCGGCGCCGGCCATTCGTCCACCTCGATCTCCGCCGCCGCCGGCATGGCCGCCGCGGCGCGCCTGAACGGCGAGAAGCGGCGCGTGGTCGCCGTGATCGGCGACGGCGGCATGACCGCCGGCATGGCGTTCGAGGCGCTGAACCACGCCGGCCACCTCGGCCTGGACATGATCGTGATCTACAACGACAACGACATGTCCATCTCGGAAAACGTCGGCGCCCTGCGCGACCGCTCGGCGCGCCTGGTGCAAAAGCTCGGCCTCAAGGCGCCGCACAGCGCCCGCCCGCCCGAGGACGACGGCTACAACGAGGCGCACATCGACCATCCCGGCTCGCTGTTCCAGACGCTGGGCTTCCGCTACCGCGGTCCGATCGACGGCCACGACCTCGGCGCCCTGATCGAGGAGCTGAACCTGCTCAAGGACGCGCGCGGACCGCAGTTGCTGCACGTCATCACCTACAAGGGCAAGGGCTTCGAGCCGGCCGAGCACGATCCGATCAAGTACCACGGCGTCACCCAGTTCGACCCGGTCACCGGCGCGTTTCCCGCCAGGAAAGGGCCGTCCAAGCCCAGCTTCACCCAGGTCTTCGGTGACTGGCTGTGCGACGCCGCCGAGAAGAACCCCAAGCTGGTCGGTATCACGCCGGCGATGCGCGAAGGCTCCGGCCTGGTCGAGTTCGCGGAGCGCTACCCGAACCGCTATTTCGACGTCGGCATCGCCGAGCAGCACGCCGTGACGCTCGCCGCCGGCATGGCCTGCGAGGGCCTCAAGCCGGTGGTCGCGATCTACTCCACCTTCCTGCAGCGCGCCTACGACCAGCTGATCCACGACGTCGCGATCCAGAACCTGCCGGTGGTGTTCGCGCTGGACCGCGGCGGCCTGGTCGGCGCCGACGGCGCGACGCATCACGGCGCCTTCGACCTGTCGTACCTGCGTTGCATACCCAACATGGTGGTAATGGCGCCATCCGACGAGAACGAGTGCCGCCGCATGCTGTCCACCGGCCTGGCGCTCAAGCACCCCAGCGCCGTGCGCTACCCGCGCGGGGGCGGCCCCGGCACCGCCGTCGTCCGCGACCTGGAGACGATGCCGGTCGGCAAGGCGCGCATCGTGCGCGAGGCGCACGGCCGCCGCCGCCCGCGCGTCGCCATCCTGGCCTTCGGCGCGATGGTGCATCCGGCGCTGGAAGCCGCCGAGATCCTCGACGCCGCCGTGGTCGACATGCGCTTCGTCAAGCCGCTCGACGCCGAGACGATCCTGGACATGGCCAACGAGAGCGACCTGCTGGTCACGGTCGAGGACAACGCCCGCCTGGGCGGTGCCGGCAGCGGCGTGAACGAGCTGCTGCTGTCGCACCACCTGTCCGTGCCGGTGCTCAACCTCGGCCTGCCCGACCATTTCGTCGAGCACGGCACGCGCGAGGAGTTGATGGCGCAATGCGGCCTCGACGCCAGCGGCATCCAGCGCGCGATCCAGAAGCGCCTGCGCGCCAAGGACCTGGACGAGCGGACGCTGGCGTCGCGGGCGAGCTGAGCGCCCCGCCGCCGCGCCCTATGGCGCGCGCACTTCCGGCCGGCAGGGCGACCCGCGGAAGCTCTTGGCGTAGCGCGCGGGGGCGCGGCCGAAGCGCGACAGTCCCCAGCCCGGATCGGCCGGCGCGGCTTCCAGCGCCGCTTCCTCGGCGTCCGGCAGGCGGTGGAAGAAATCCAGCCCGGTGTGGCGTTCGACCTCGTCCACCGTGACGACGAAGCGCTCCAGCGGCTCGTCCCCGCACACATCCTGCGGCACCAGGAAGGCCAGGACGCGGCGCGGCCGATCGTCCAGCCAGATGCGGTAGAACGCCTCCGGCACGGCCACGCCCGAATGCAGGCGACGCGCGCCGAAGACCGGCCCGGCGACGACCCACAGTTCACCGGCGGCCGGCGCGACGATGTCGGCCTCCGCCTCCTCGATGCGCTGCCACAGCAGCTGGTTGAGCCGCGGCGTCTGCGGCGCGATGTTGCTCATGTCGAAAGTCGCGCGCTGCGCGTCGCGCCCGTACAGGCGCGCGATGAGGAAATTGGGCGCCAGATGGCCGCGGTCATAGCCGCTGCCGCTGTAGTCCTCGGCGCTGACGCGCGCCAGCGTGCGCTCGTCCACCCCGAAGCGCTCCGGGCGCTGGCCCGCCTTGCCGGGCGGCAGCGCGCGGGCGCGGAACGCCACCCACAGCGGCGCGCGGTACCACTCGGAGTAGCCGATGGCGAAGCCGGGGTTCTGCAAGGTGTGGGAGCTGAGCTTCAAGCCCCAGCTCTGGATTCCCGGCAGGCCGGCATAGACGTCCGGAGAGTCGAGCGGCAGCAGCCACGCATAGAGCGCGGCGAGCAGCGCGACGACGGCGGCCGCTGCCGCCGGCCTGGCCCGGCGCCTCAAGCCCTGGAGTTCCCGTTCTCGGCCGCGCCCGCCGGCTCGAACCACCGCAGCCGCTCGCGCAGGCGCACGACCTCGCCCACGATCACCAGGCTCGCGCCCTTGATGCCGGCCCGCGCCACCTTGGCCGGCAGGTCCGACAGCGTGCCGGTGACGACGCGCTGGCGCGGCGAAGTCCCCTCCTCCACCAGCGCCGCCGGCCAGTCGCCGGGCAGGCCGTGCTCGACCAGCCGGGCGCAGAGCTGCGGCAGCGAGCCCAGGCCCATGTAGATGACGATAGTCTGGCCGGGGCGCGCAAGCTGGTCCCAGTGCAGCTCCAGCGCGCCGTCCTGGCGCGCATGGCCGGTGACGAAGATGCAGGCCTGCGCGTAGTCGCGGTGCGTCAGCGGGATGCCGGCGTAGGCCGCGCAGCCGTTCGCCGCGGTGATGCCCGGCACCACCTGGAACGGGATGCCCTCGGCGGCAAGTCTGTCGATCTCCTCGCCGCCGCGGCCGAAGATGAAGGGATCCCCGCCCTTCAGGCGCAGCACGCGCCGGCCCTGCTTGCCGAGCCTGACCAGCAGGGCGTTGATCTCCTCCTGCGACATCTCGTGCTGCTTCGGGCCCTTGCCGACGAAAATGCGCTCGGCGTCGCGGCGCACGAGATCCAGGATCGAAGGCGACACCAGCCGGTCGTACAGGACAACGTCCGCCTGCTGCATCAGGCGCAGCGCGCGAAAGGTGATGAGGTCCGGATCGCCTGGGCCGGCGCCGACCAGGTAGACCTCGCCGACCGAAGAGGCGCGATGCACCGCGCGGTCGAACTCCCGCGCCGCGCCCGCTTCATCGCCCAGCAGCGCGCGCTCGGCGCCGCGGCCATCGAGGAACTGCTCCCACAGCCGCTTGCGCGCCGCCGGCTCCAGGGCCTGCGCGGACCGGCGCATGCGGCCCATGAAGGCGGCCACGCGGCCGTAGGCGGCGGGCAGCACGGTTTCGATCTTTTCCCGCAGCCGGCGCGCCAGCACCGGCGCGGAACCGCCGGTGGAAACGGCCACCATCACCGGCGAGCGGTCGACGATGGCCGGCGTGATGAAGCTGCTGTGCTCCGGGTCGTCCACCACGTTGACCGGCACGCTATGGTCGTGCGCCGCCGCCGCCACCTCGCGGTTGAGCGCCCTGTCGTCCGTCGCGGCGATCACCAGCCGCGTGCCGGCGCACTGCTCGCCGTTGAACGACTGGCCGATGTGGTACAGCCGGCCTTGCGCATGCAGGTCCTTCAATTCCGGGTGCAGCTCGCGCGCCACGATCTCCACGTGGGCCTGCGCGCGCAGCAGCAGGCGCACCTTGCGCAAGGCGACTTCGCCGCCGCCGACGACCAGCACGCGGCCGCCCGCCAGCTTGAGGAAGACGGGGAAATAAGGCCAGGGTGTGGCTTCGGCGGTGTAGTCGTCCAAGTCAGAACTGGGCAGCGATGGCTTTGCCCAGCATGCCGACACCGATGAACAGCAGCAAGCCTGCGATCAGCGGGCGCAGCTTGGCGTCCGGCAGGCGAAAGCCTACGCGCGTACCCAGGTAGATGCCGGGAACCGCGCCGATCAGCAGCGCGCCCAGCATCGGGTAGTTCACGGTGCCGAGGCTGGCGTGGCCCAGCCCCGCGATGCCGGTGATGAGGACGGCGTGCGCCAGGTCGCTGCCGACCAGCTTGATCGCCGAATGGCGCGGGTACAGCAGCAGCAGGAGCATCATGCCGATGACGCCGGCGCCGACCGAGGAGATCGTCACCAGCGCGCCGATCGCGGCGCCCGAAAGCGCCGTGAACGTGTGCTGGCCGCGCCGGTGCAGCGTGCGCAGGAACGCGAAGCGCTCGTGCTTGGCGAAGGCGACCAGCTTGCCGCGGAAGATCGTGCCCAGGGCGGTGAGCACGATGGCGACGGACAGCGTCAGCTTGATCAGGCGGTCGAGGTCGCCGCTCTGGCCGTAATAGTGGATGAACGCGAGCGTCGCCAGGGCCGCCGGCACGCTGCCGACCGACAGCCAGCCGACGATCTTCCAGTCCACCGAGCCATTCTTGCCGTGCAGGGCGACGGCAAACGCCTTGGAGATCGAGGCGTACAGCAGATCGGTGCCGACCGCGATCGCCGGCGTGATGCCGTAGAACAGGATCAGGATCGGGGTCATGAGCGAGCCGCCGCCGACGCCCGTCGCGCCGACCGCAGTGCCGACCACCAGGCCGGCCAACGCAAAGCCCAGGCTCTCCATACCCTCTCCGGTAAACGAGCGCGCACCGTAGCAGCAAGGCGGCACCGGAAAAAGGAATTTGTGAATATACTTTCAGAACGGGATCGAATATCGCGCGAGGACGACCCGATGAAACTGCGTCAGTTGCATTACATCCACGAAGTCGCCAAGCGCGGACTCAACGTCACCGCCGCGGCGGAGTCGCTATTCACGTCCCAGCCCGGCGTCTCCAAGCAGATCCGCCTGCTGGAGGAGGAACTGGGCGTCGACATCTTCCTGCGCAACGGCAAGCACCTGGCGGAGGTCACGCCCGCCGGCCGGCGCATCCTGGAATACGCCGAGCGCCTCCTGCAGGAGGTGCAGAACATCAAGAACGTCGCCGAGGAATTCCGGCAGACCGATCGCGGCGACCTGTCGATCGCCACCACGCACACGCAGGCGCGCTACGCCCTGCCGCCGGTAATCGAGAAGTTCCGCCGGAAATACCCGAAGGTGCGCATGCACCTGCACCAGGGCTCGCCGCCGCAGATCGCCAAGCTGGCCGCCGAGGGCACCACGGACTTCGCGATCGCCACCGAAGCCATGCACCTGTTCAACGACCTGGTCATGCTGCCCTGCTATCACTGGAACCGCTGCGTGCTGGTGCGGCCGGACAACCCGCTGGCGAAGAAGAAGGGCCGCGTCACGCTCAAGGACGTCGCCGCGCACCCGCTCGTGACCTACACCTTCGGCTTCACCGGCCGCTCGAAGCTGGATCAGGCCTTCGCCGCCCATGGCCTCAAGCCGGACGTGGTGCTGACCGCGGTCGACGCCGACGTCATCAAGACCTATGTGCGCCTGGGCCTGGGCATCGGCATCGTCGCCAACATGGCCTACGACCCCCGCCAGGACCACGACCTGGTGGCCCTGGAGGCCGGCCACCTGTTCGAGATGAGCACCACGCACATCGGCTTCCGCCGGGGGCTGTTCCTGCGCGAGTTCATGTACGAGTTCATCACCGCCTTCGCCCCGCACCTGACGCGCAAGATCGTGGACGAGGCGGCGGCGATCGCGGACCACGAGGAGCGGTCGAAGTACACGCAGAAGCTGATGGCCAGCCTGCGGATACTCTGAGAGCGTATAGCGCGCCTCGTCCCGGCCCAAGGCGCAAACAAACTGCACGGACCGGTCTGGCCGCCTCAACGACATTCAGACACCGCCGTGCTGGTCGCGGTTGAACATACAAGGCCCATATTCTCAGCCGCTATAGAATTAGGCGGCTTTCTTCTTTGGCCGCATAAGCGCCCGAGTCCCTGCTAATCTTGCCGCGCCGCACAAAAGCGGTGGGGAAGGCCATGTACCGGTACGACGAATACGACCAGCGGTTGGTGGACGAGCGCGTCGCGCAGTTCCGCGACCAGACGCAACGCCATCTGGCCGGCAAGCTGACCGCGGACGAGTTCCGCCCGCTGCGCCTGCGCAACGGCCTGTACATCCAGCGATTCGCGCCGATGCTGCGCATCAGCATCCCCTACGGCCTGCTTTCGACGCGTCAGGTGTGCAAGCTGGCGCACATCGCGCGCACCTACGACAAGGGTTACGGGCACTTCACCACGCGCCAGAACATCCAGTTCAACTGGCCCGCGCTGGAGCGCGTGCCGGACATCCTGGCCGAGCTGGCGAGCGTGCAGATGCACGCCATCCAGACCTCCGGCAACTGCATCCGCAACATCACCGCCGACCACCTCGCCGGCGTGGCCAGGGACGAGCTGGTCGACCCGCGCCCGTACTGCGAGCTGACGCGCCAGTGGGCGACCTTCCACCCCGAATTCTCCTGGCTGCCGCGCAAGTTCAAGATCGCATTTTCCGCCACCGCCAACGACCGCGCCGCGACGATGATCCACGACATCGGCGTGTACATCGTGCGCAACGCGCAGGGCGAGCTGGGCTACAGCATCCACGTCGGCGGCGGCCTGGGCCGCACGCCGATCCTGGCGTACCAAATCCGCGAGTTCCTGCCCGAGGCGGACCTGTTCTCCTACCTGGAGGCGGTCCTGCGCGTGTACAACCGCCTGGGCCGGCGCGACAACATCCACAAGGCGCGCATCAAGATCCTGGTCAAGGACGTCGGCCAGGTGAAGTTCACCGAGTTGGTGGAGGCCGAGTGGGCGCAGCTGCGCGGCGACCCGCGGCTCACGCTGCGTCGCGAGGACCTGGAGCGCATGAAGGCGCACTTCACGCCGCACGCCTACGACGCCGGCGCGGCGCGGGACACGAGCTTCGCCAAGGCCCTGGCCGGCGACTCCGCGTTCGCCGCCTTCGTCAAGCGCAACGTCAAGGACCACCGCGTCCCCGGCCACAAGATCGTGTGGGTGTCGCTGAAGGCGCCGGGCGTCGCCCCGGGCGACTGCACGGCGGGGCAGATGGACGCGCTGGCCGAGCTGATGGAGCGCCACTCCTTCGGCGAGATCCGCGTCGCGCACGACCAGAACCTGGTGCTGGCCGACGTGCCGCAGAAGGACGTTTACGCGGTGTGGCAGCGCCTGCGCGAGCTGGGCCTGGCGACGCCGAACATCGGCCTGCTCACCGACCTGATCTGCTGCCCGGGCCTGGACTTCTGCTCGCTGGCCAACGCCGGCTCGATCGGCGTGGCGCAGGACATCATGGACCGCTTCGGCGACCTCGATTACCTCTACGACGTCGGCGACATCAAGATCAAGATGTCCGGCTGCATGAACGGCTGCGGCCACCACAGCGTCGGCCACATCGGCATCCTGGGCGTCGACAAGCACGGCGAGGAGTGGTACCAGGTCACGCTCGGCGGCTCGTCCGAGGAGGACGCCAGCCTGGGCGACCGCACCGGCCCGTCCTTCGACCGCGAGCGCATCGTCGACGCGGTGGACACCATCATCAAGGTCTACCTGGAGCAGCGCGCCGGCGTGGACGAGACGTTCCTGCAAACCTATCGCCGCGTCGGGATGAAGCCGTTCAAGGAGCGGCTGTACCCGGAAAAAACGGCGCAGCGCGAAGCGGTGGAGGCGTGATGGGCAACATCATCCGCAACCGGCAGATCGTCGCCGACGACTGGACCGCGCTGCCCGACGAGGCGCCCCTGCCCTCCAGCGGCCGGATCGTCGTCTCGCTCAAGCGCTGGCGCGAGGTGCGCGACGCCGCCAAGACCGGCGACGCCAGCATCGGCGTGCGCATCCCCAACACCGAAGACGTGATCGCGCTGTGGCCGGAGATTTCCGACCGTCCGCTGATCGCCGTTGAATTCCCGGCCTTCGGCGACGGCCGCGCCTTCTCGCAGGCCGCGCTGCTGCGCACGCGGCTGGGGTTCAAGGGCGAGATCAGGGCGGTCGGCGACGTGATGCGCGACCAGATTTATTACATGGACCGCTGCGGCATCGACGCCATCGTCCCGCGCGCCGACCAGGACCTGCAGGTCTGCCTGACGGCGTTCAAGGACTTCGCCGTGCCGTACCAGACGGCCGCCGACGGCCAGCCGCCGGTGTGGGCGCGGCGGCGCGCAGGCTGAGGCCCTCAGTAGGGCCGGATCGAGTCTTCGGCCAGATTCACGACAATCGAGGCGGTGAAGATCCGCCAGCGCAGTGGGATCACGACCGCGCGCGGCTTTGGACCGCGCTGCACGCCCTCGAAGGTTCCCGCAAACACGCAGGGCACCGAGATCAGGAAGTTGCGCCCAAAGTGCCGGCGCGCGTTCCCGGCGATGGTGTTGGCGATCTCGCCGGCGAGGTCGCGCGTGTTGGCCGGGCCGGTGTCGCGTTCGCCCAGCAGGATCAGCACGTGGCGCAACAGAGCCTGCGGCGCGCTGAAGCAGACCCAGCCGCGCTGTGGGCCGGAAATGCCGATGACGCCGGTGACGCCGGTGACTTCGCCGCCGGGACGACCGCCGCTGTCCTCAAGGAAGGGCGTGCCGACTTCCGGCTCGACGCAGGTGTTCTGCGTGAAGAAGGCCTTCGCGCCGTCAACTATTGCCTGCAGGTCGGCCGCGTCCATGCGCCGGCTACTCCATCAGCGTGGTCATTGCGTCCCGGAGCTCGTCCTCGCCGAAGGGCTTCTGCAGAAAGCCGCGCGCGCCGGCCTTGAGCGCTTCGATGGCCGTCGCCTTGTCCGCCAACGCGGAGACCACGAGGATCCGGGTGTCCGGGCGCAGGCGCATCAGCCGCCGGATGCACTCGATGCCATCCATTCCCGGCATGGTCAGATCCATGGTGACCGCATCCGGCAGCGTCGCGCGGAAGATCGCCAAAGCCTCCTCCCCGCTGCGCGCCAAGCCGACGGTCTGGTAGCTGCGGTCGCGCAGCGCGCGCGCGATGCGGCTGCGGATGATGTTGGAGTCATCCACAATCAGCAGCCTCATGCGCGGCGTCCCTCGGCAGGTTCCCGCATGGCGCGGGCGCAACGCACCGGCGGCAGGCCGACGTGAAATTCGCATCCCTCCCCCGGCCGGTTGCCGACGCTCACGCGCCCGCCCAGATGCGCAACCCGGACCCGCACCAGATTGAGGCCGGCGCCGCGGCCGCCGTCTTCGTCCACCTGCTGCCGCGTGGAAAATCCGGCGGCGAAGATCAGGTTCAGGAGCCGCCGCGCGTCGGCGGCACCGGCCGTCCCGGGGCTCAGCATCCCTCGCTGGACCGCCTGTGCGCGCAGCCGGTCGAGCGAGAGGCCCGCGCCGTCGTCGCCGAATCTCAGATCGAGGCTGCGGTCGCTTTTCTCGGCGACATGCACTTCGATCTGCCCGGCCCCCGGCTTGCCCATGCGGATGCGCTGCGTCGGCGGCTCGATGCCGTGCACGATCGCGTTGCGGATGAACTGGTTGACGATCGTCACCAAGGCTTCGCGGCGGGCCGGATCGACCTCCGCCAAATCCACGCCGCGATAGACCAGTTCCACCTTCTTGCCGTGGCGCGCGGCAATGGTCCGGGCAAAATCGCGCCAGCGCAGGGCGAAGGCGACGGAGGGTACGCGGGTAGGTCCGTCCGGCGAAACCGCACCGGCATCGCGCAGCTCCATCACGCGCAGGGCCATGTCCTGCATCGCCTCGATGCGGGCGAACAGCGTCTTCAAGCGCACCGCGAGCTTCAGGAAATCGCCGCCACCGAGCGAGCGGCGCGCGCGCAGCAGCTGCAACTCGTCCTCCGCCTCGTGCACCGCGGCCGCCAGCGAGTTCAGCCCCAGTCCGCCGGCGTCGCCCTTGATCGCGTGCAGCGTGCGGGCCATCGCCTCGGTCTTGCCGCGCAGCTCCTGGGATCCACGCGGCAGCGGCGAGCGCAATTCGGCGTTGACCTGCTCCAGGGCAGCGGCGGCGCGCTGAAGGAAGCCCATCAGTTCGGCGGAATCCAGGTGCGCGAGCTGGACCATCAGCTCCAACTGCCCGCTGGCACGCTCTTCGCTGCGCTGAAGCTCGCGCTCGAGCTGAGCGCGCCGCGTGATGTCGCCGACGGTGACCAGCAGTTGCCGGATTCTGCCGTCGGAGCGCACGCGGCTGAATCGGAACTCAAGGTAGCGCGCCTGCAATCCGCCCTGACCGTCCGGCAGATGCACCTCGACGGCGTCGAGTGGGTTGACCGTGGTCACCAGCTTTTCGTGCACCCGGTCCTGAAACAGCAGTTCGACGTAATCCTTCGCCACCGCCAGGGTCTTTTCCGTGACCCGGTCGCGCAGCAACGAGAAGAAGTCGGCCTGGGCCAGATCCGCGCGCCCGAAAATCCGTTCCAGGGTGGAGCTCTGCCGCGGCGCCATCCGGCCGTCGCGCTCCAGCAGGAACAACCCCTCGCCGATCGTGGCGAGCACCGCGTCGGTCTCGCTCAACCGCCGGCTCGCGTCCGAGTACTGTCGCCGGAAGTGGACGGCCACCCCCAGCAGCACGAACACCGACAGCAGGGCGCCACCGGCCTGGACCCAGGCCAGCGCGGCATGCTCGCGCGATTGGTATAGAACAAACGACAACAGCCCGAACTGCACGCTGAGCAATAGCCCAACGACAGGGACCGGCTCACGCCAAATCCCGTTTCCGAGGCGCCACATCCTGTGACTCCCTTGCCCTTGCTTCGGAGATCCCGTCAGACCCGACGACGGGGACGGAGCAGAGACCCGGTTCGGGAGTCTTTAGTTCCCCCGGCGGCAACGCCGCCCGTCGCCCGCCGGACGGCGCGAGGAAATCAGCCGATGCGCGTGATGCCGCCCAGGTATCCCTGCAAGGCCGCGGGGATGGCGATGGCGCCCTTCTCGTCCTGGTAGTTCTCCAGGATCGCAACCAGCGTGCGGCCCACGGCCAGGCCGGAGCCGTTGAGCGTGTGCAGCAGCTCCGGCTTGTCGCCCTGGCCCTTGCGGTAGCGCGCCAGCATGCGCCGCGCCTGGAAGTCCTCGAAGTTGGAGCAGGACGAGATCTCGCGGTAGCGGTTCTGCGAGGGCAACCAGACCTCGATGTCGTAGGTCTTGGCCGCGGCAAAGCCCATGTCGCCGGTGCACAGGGCGACCACGCGGTAGGGCAGCTCCAGCTTCTGGAGGAGGACTTTTCCGGCAGCGTCGCCTGCACCAGCTCCACCTTCTCGAACTGGTGCTGGCGGATCATGCCCTTGGTGTCCTTGCCGGCGGCGCCGGCCTCGGCGCGGAAGCAGGGCGTGTGCGCCACCCACTTCTTCGGCAACTGGTCGATCGGCAGAATTTCGTCGCGCAGCAGGTTCGTGACCGGCACCTCCGCGGTCGGGATCAGCCACCGGCGATCGTCAAGCCCCGCCACCTTCGCTTCGACCGACTGGCCGACCTGGAAGAGGTCGGCTTCAAATTTCGGAAGCTGGCCAGTGCCGCGACAGGAATCGCTGTTGACGATGTACGGCACGTACAGCTCTTCGTAGCCGTGCTCCCGCGTGTGGGTGTCGAGCATGAACTGGATCAGCGCGCGGTGCAGGCGCGCGATCTCGCGCTTGAGCACCACGAAGCGCGCGCCGGTGAGCTTGGCCGCCGCGGCGAAGTCCATCTGGCCCAGCGCCTCGCCCAGATCGGCATGGTCCTTGGGAGCAAACGCGAGCTTCGCCGGCTCGCCCCAGTGGCGCACCGCGACGTTGTCGTTCTCGTCCTTGCCGTCCGGCACGCTCGCCGACGGGATATTCGGGATGCCGAGCAGGAACTGCTGGAACTCGCCCTGCAGGGCGTCGAGCGCCGCGGCATTGAATTCGAGCTGCTTCTTGATGCGGTCCATGTCGGCCAGGATCGGCGAGGCGTCCTCGCCCTTGGCCTTGGCCTGGCCGATGCGCTTGGAGCCGGCGTTGCGCTCGGCTTGCAGCTTTTCCGTTTCGGTCTGGAGCTGCTTGCGGCGGGACTCCAGCTCGTTGAACCTGGCCAGATCGAAGACGTAGCCACGGCGCGCGAGCCTGGCGGCCACGGCCTGCGCATCGGAACGCAACAGCTTGGGGTCCAGCATGGAAGTTCTTGGCTTGCGAAAAAGGGCGCCAGTTTACGGCGCGAAGATAGGCCGCGCGAGCGCGAGGCCGGCCGCGCACGCGGCGAGCCCCAGTCCCAGGTTGGCCGCCGCGTTGACGGCTGCCGCGCTCCAGGCGCCGGACTCGGCCAGCAGAACGGTCTCGAGCGAGATGGACGAGAGCGTGGTGAAGCCGCCCATGATCCCGGTCATCAGGCCCAGGCGCAGCCACTCGGGCGTGTCCGGCCGGTCCAGGAAGTAGGCCCAGATCACGCCGATCAGGAAACTTCCGGCGGCATTGACCAACAAGGTTCCCCAGGGAAACTCGTGTCCGAAACGGCGCGCCCAAAGCACCGTGGAAAAGCGCAGCACGCTGCCCAGCGCGCCGCCCAGAGCCACGGCCAGTACTGCCGGCATAGACGGTTCCCCCGATTGACTTCGGCGGATGATAGCTTGGCGCGCGCCCGACCCGGCACAATCGCGCCATGACCGCCGATTTTCAGAACGCGAAGCGACCGCTTGCGCTGCCCGCGGGCGTATGGGCCCTGGGTTTCGTCAGCCTGTTCATGGACATTTCCTCGGAAATGATCCACAGCCTGCTGCCGGCCTTCCTTGTCACCGTGGTCGGCGTGAGCGCGCTGACCGTCGGCCTGATCGAAGGCGTCGCCGAATCCACCGCCGCGCTGACCAAGCTGTTCTCCGGCGCGCTGTCGGACCATTGGGGCCGGCGCAAACCTCTCGCTCTGCTCGGCTATGGCATGGCGGCGCTGACCAAGCCGATGTTCCCGCTGGCCGACAGCGCGATGACCGTGCTGGCCGCGCGCTTCGCCGACCGCATCGGCAAGGGCATCCGCGGCGCGCCGCGCGATGCGCTGGTCGCGGACCTGACCGCGCCGGAGCAGCGCGGCGCGGCGTTCGGGCTGCGCCAATCCCTGGACACGGTCGGAGCGTTCCTGGGCCCGCTGCTGGCCATCGGGCTGATGCTGCTTTCGAACGGCGACATGCGGCTGGTGTTCTGGGTGGCCGTGATCCCGGCGTTCGTCTGCGTCGCGGTACTGTGGCTGGCGGTGCGCGAGCCGCCGCCGCATCCGCACGCCCGCCGCGCCAGCCCGCTGGCCGGCTTTTCCTGGCGCTCCTTTCCGCCGCGCCTGTGGGGCCTGGTCGCGGTCGTGGCCCTGTTCACGCTGACGCGCTTTTCCGAGGCCTTCCTGGTGCTGCGCGCGCAGGACGCCGGCTGGGCGCTGGCGTACGTGCCGCTGGTGCTGGTGCTGATGAACCTGGCCTACGCCGCCTCGGCGTATCCGTTCGGCAAGCTGTCGGACCGGCTGTCTCGCCGCTCGCTGCTGGCATTGGGCTGCGGCGTGATGGTGCTGGCGGACCTGTGCCTGGCCTTCGGCGACGGCCTGACGGGCGTGGCCGCCGGCGTGCTGCTGTGGGGCCTGCACATGGGCCTGACCGAGGGGCTGCTCAACGCGCTGGTGGCCGACTACGCCCCGGCGGCGCTGCGCGGCACCGCGTTCGGCGTGATGAATCTCGCGCGCGGCGTCATGCTGCTGCCGGCCAGCCTGCTGGCCGGCGCGCTGTGGAGCGGGGTTGGCGCATCGGCGACATTCCTGGCCGGAGCGGCCTTTGCCGTGGCGACGATCCTGGCGGTGCTGCGGCTGCCGCAGCCGTCGCTCAGGCCTTCTTCCTGAGCTGCGCCAGCTTTTCCGCGATCTTGATTTCCAGCCCGCGCGGCGCCGGCTCGTAGAAGCGCGTGCCGGCGAGCCGGTCCGGCAGGAACTGCTGGCCGGCGGCGTGCGCCTCCGGCTCGTCGTGGTCGTAGCGGTAGCCCTTGCCGTAACCGAGGTCCTTCATCAGCCGGGTCGGCGCATTGCGGATGTGCAGCGGCACGTCCAGCGTGCCGTGCTCGGCCACCGCCTGCTTCGCGGCGCCGAAGGCCGCGTAAACCGCGTTGCTCTTGGGCGCGCAGGCCAGGTAGACGAGCGCCTCCGCGATCGCCAGCTCGCCTTCCGGCGACCCCAGGCGCTCGAAGGTGTCCCAGGCGTCCAGGCACAGGCGCAGCGCGCGCGGGTCGGCCAGGCCGATGTCCTCGGCCGCCATGCGCGTGACCCGGCGCACGAGGTAGCGCGGGTCGGCGCCGCCGTCGAGCATGCGCGCGAACCAGTACAGCGCGGCGTCCGGATCGGAGCCGCGCACCGATTTGTGCAGCGCGGAGATCTGGTCGTAGAACTGTTCGCCCTGCTTGTCGAAGCGGCGCCAGCTCCGGCCGACCAGCTTGTCCAGCGCGGCGTCGTCGGCGCGCCCTTCCGCGCGGGCCAGCTCCACCGCGGTTTCCAGCAGGATCAGCGCGCGGCGCGCATCGCCGTCGGCCAGCTCCACGATCCGGTCGAGCCAGCTCTGCGGCAGCTCGGCGGCGAGTCCGCGCTCCGGATCGGACAGTGCCCGCCGCAGCAGCGCGAGCAGGTCCTCGTCGCCCAGCGACTTGAGCACGAACACGCGCAGCCGCGACAACAGCGCGGCGTTCAGCTCGAACGAGGGATTCTCGGTGGTCGCGCCGACCAGGATGACGGTGCCGTCCTCGACGTACGGCAGCAGCGCGTCCTGCTGCCCCTTGTTGAAGCGGTGGATCTCGTCGATGAACAGCACCGTGCGCCGCGAAGCGCCATGCGCGAGTGCCGGCGACATTCGAGTCTTTTCATTGACGCCGGCCGGCGGGCTGGCGGCCCGCGCCTGCTGCGCCTGCGCCACCGCCTCGCGGATGTCCTTGACCCCGGACATGACCGCGGACAGCGCGATGAACTGGCACTCCGACTGGCTCGCCACCAGCCGCGCCAGCGTGGTCTTGCCGGTGCCCGGCGGCCCCCAGAACACCATCGAGGGCACCTTGCCGCCCTCCAAGAGCTTGCGCAGCGGCGCGCCGGGGCCGATCAGGTGGGACTGGCCGGCGATCTCGTCGAGCGATTTCGGGCGCATGCGGTCGGCTAGAGGGCGCACCGGGGTTTCGCGGACTGACTCAATGTCAGTCCGCGCCGGTGCGCGCCCGGCCATGGATGGCCGGGCCGGGGTCTCGGACGGCATCAGCGGCCCCGCCATGGATGGCAAAGTGGCAGGTTATCGAAACCCATGCCACTCATCCATGAACAAGGCGCTCGCAGGCGATCAAGGCTTCGCCCAGCGGCGAGCGTGCCAGCAGAACTCCGGCCGACGCACCCAGCGCGTTTGCCAGCATGTCGGCGTATTCAAACTGCCGCAGGCCCGACCAGCCCTGAAGAACTTCCAGTCCGACGCCGGCGAGGATTGCCGCCGCGATCACGGCAACATGACGCGCCGGGCGGTACACGGCGCCGAACCATCCCGCCAGGCCGGTGTAAGCAATGAAATGCGAGGCCTTGTCCCAGATGTGAACCCCGGACGGCGGGCTCGGCGTCAGGGACAGCCAGACGATCAAAGCCAGGTACGTCAGGCCGATGACGTGCCACAGCAACGGGTGGCGCAGCTCGGGACGGATCACGGCGCGGGCGAATCGGCCTGGATGATCTCCACGCCCTTGGGCACTTCGAACCGGAACTGCTTGTCGTCCACGCCGGCGTTCTTGCGGATGTCGCCGAACGTCACCTCGCTGGTCCCGCCGAGCTGGTCGGCGAAGCGCATGCGCGTGGGCGTGCCGTCCCTGAGCCAAAGCTCGATGGACTTGAAGTCGCTGTCCGCGGCCTTGGGGATCAGGCGCACGACGCGCGCGCCGTCGGCGACGCCGGCGTCCTCGATCCGGAACTGGCCGCCGATCGCACCGCCCTTGGACAGCAGTTCCGCCGGCGTCCCGGCCAGCGCATCCTTGGCCTCGCGCACCGTGACCTGCGCCAGGTCCGGGTCGTACAGCCAGATGGTGCGGCCGTCGCAAATCATGAGCTGCTCGTACGGCTTCTCGTAGCTCCAGCGGAACTTGCCCGGACGCGCCAGCCGCATGGTGCCGGAGCTTTTCTGAATCACTTCGCCCTTGTCGTCCGTCTGCACCTGCTCGAAGCGCGCGGACAGGTTCTGCACGCCGTCCACGAACTGCTGCAAGGCGTCCTGGGCGGGTTCGGCTGCCGCGACGGATTCACCGCAGAGAACGCAAAGAGCACAGAGAAAATGAAACGATTTCATGACGTATCCCAAGAATATTTTCCTCTGCGAACTCCGCGCTCTCCGCGGTAACAAGTTTACTGGCGGCCGCCGGGCGCCAGAATCTCGCGGTTGCCGCCCGGCCCGCTCGGCCCGACGATGCCCGCGCGCTCCATCTGCTCGACCATGCGCGCGGCGCGGTTGTAGCCGATCTTGAGGCGGCGCTGCACCCAGGACACCGAGGCCTTGCGGCTCTCCAGCACCAGGGCGACCGCCTGGTCGTACAGAGGGTCCTGCTCGGCATCCTGCTCGGCGGCGGCCTCGGCCGCGGTCGGCTCGTCGGCCAGCACGTCCTCGATGTACTGCGGCTCGCCGACCTGTTTCAAGTAGGCGACGACCTTGTGCACCTCGTGGTCGTCGACGAAGGCGCCGTGGACGCGCTGCACGCTGCTGGCGCCGATCGGGCGATACAACATATCGCCGTGGCCCAGCAAGGTTTCGGCCCCCATCTGGTCCAGGATCGTGCGCGAATCCACGCGCGAGGCGACCTGGAAGGCGACGCGCGAGGGGATGTTGGCCTTGATCAGGCCGGTGATGACGTCCACCGACGGGCGCTGCGTGGCGACGATCAGGTGGATGCCGGCGGCGCGCGCCTTCTGCGCCAGGCGCGCGATCAGCTCCTCCACCTTCTTGCCGCCCACCATCATCATGTCGGCCAGCTCGTCGATGACCACCACGATGTTGGTCATCGGCTCCAGCGGCTCGGGCGGCGGCGCGGTCTCGCCTTCCGGCACGGGGCCGGACGGCGCCGTCAGCGGGTTCATGATCGGCTGGCCGGCTTTCTGCGCCTCCTCGATCTTGCGGTTGAGGCCGGCGAGGTTGCGCACGCCCAGGCGCGTCATCAGCTGGTAGCGCCGCTCCATCTCCGCCACGCACCAGCGCAGCGCGTTGGCGGCGTCCTTCATGTCGGTGACGACCGGCGTCAGCAGGTGCGGGATGCCCTCGTAGACCGACAGCTCCAGCATCTTCGGGTCGATGAAGATGAAACGCACCTGCCGGTGCGTGGC
This sequence comes from Gammaproteobacteria bacterium, assembly GCA_016182805.1. Lineage (GTDB taxonomy): Bacteria > Pseudomonadota > Gammaproteobacteria > Nevskiales > Nevskiaceae > JACPFV01. The sequence continues at coordinate 26,098 of JACPFV010000013.1, read as the reverse complement.
TTTGTACAGCATGGACAGGATCATGACGTTGATCGCCACGCTCTTGCCCGAGCCGGTGGTGCCCGCGACCATAAGATGCGGCATTTTCGCCAGATCCACCGCTATGGGCGTGCCGCCGATGTCCTTGCCCAGCGCCAGGGTCAGCGGCGACGCGGCGTTGGCGTACGCGGGCGCGGTCAGGATCTCGGACAGCATCACCATGTCGCGCTTCTGGTTGGGGATCTCCAGGCCGATCACCGACTTGCCCTCGATGACCTCGATCACCCGCACGCTCGAAACGGACAAGGCCCGCGCCAGGTCCCTCGCGAGATTCGTGATTTGCGCGCCCTTCACGCCCGGCGCCGGCTGCAATTCGAAGCGCGTGATGACCGGGCCGGGCTGCGCGGCGACGACCTTGGCCTCCACGCCGAAATCGAACAGGTTCTGCTCGACGCTCTTGGAGATGCGTTCCAGATCTTCGGCCGAGTAGCCGCGCGAGGCCGGCCGCGGCGGGTCGAGGATGGACAGCGGCGGCAGCGGCTCGCCCTGGAACGGGGGCACGTCGGCGCCCTTCTCGCCCTCGCCGATCGGCAGCGCGAGCTGGGTTTCCGTCTGTCCGACGACCGACGTCTTCTTGCGCTTCTTATCCTTCGGCGGCGCCGTCGGCGCGGCCACCGGCGCGGGCGCTGCCGCCACTGGAGTTGACGCGATCACCGGCAACGCGCGCACAGTCTGCGCCGCCTCACGGCGCTCGGCCCAGCGCGCGCGCAGCGCGGCGGTCTTTTCCAGCATCCAGGCGCCGACGCGGTCCAGCACCGCCACCCAGGAAAACACCAGGCCCAGCGGCAGCGCCGCCACCAGCACGATCAGCAGCAGCAGCGTGGCACCCACCGGCCCCATCAGGCCCGCCAGGGCGTTGCCGAGCAGATAGCCCGCGATGCCCCCGCTGCCCTGCGGCGCCCAGTCCTTGTCCGCTCCAACGTGCAGCGCCGCCAGCGCGCACAGCGCCAGCGCCGCCACCAGCAGCGCGGCGCTGCGCCAGGCCGGCGCGATCTCGGACGCGTTGCTCTCGTCGCGCCGGTAGACGAACAGGCCGATCACCAGCAGCATCCACGGCAGCGCGAAGGCGATGAAACCGAACAGCGACAGCAGCACGTCCGACAGCCAGGCGCCGGTGGGGCCGATGAGGTTGTGCACCGGACCGCCGGCCCCGGAGCTGGACCAGCCGGGGTCGTCCGGGTGGTGCGACAGCAACGCGATCAGCAACACCAGAGCCACGCCGCCCGCGGCGAACAGCGCGATCTCCTTCAGCACCCGCTCCAACCACACGTTGCCGTCGGTCACGGCCTGGCTCTTGCTTCTAAGCACTTCTCGGAATGCCCCTTTTGCGCGATGTGCGCTGCGTCAAAGTATAGGTGGAAATTTGCGGCGCATCCTTGAAACGGGCGGAATAAACCTTCATATAGGGAGCAGGTCTAAATTGCGTGCCAGATTTGCCGCTAATACGGTTATGAACGGTCAGACTCGTCACTTCGTGCTGACACCCGAGGGCGGGATTCGCGAGTTCTCGGCGGAACAGGCCGCGCTGGTCGCGGCCGGCGCCCGGCGCATGCCGGAGTTCGCCAAGCGGCAGCTGCGTTACCTCCAGGTCACAGTCCTCGACGAGCCCAACAACGAGGATCTCCGCATTCAGACCGCCGGCGCCTGCCTCGGTTTCGACTCCGACGGCCGCCTCGCCGAGGCGCGCCCGCCGGACGGCGAAAGCGAGCAGATCAGCCGCTTCGAGCATGACACGTGTGTGCAGTGGGTACTGCGCGATCTGCCGACCGCGCATCTCACCTTCCATTGATCCGGCCTTCGTCCCCTCCGCGCCGTCCGGCTGCACGACCGGACGGTGGCGGCAGGATGTTTTGATGGTTGCCCGCCGGCCGCGGCGGCCATTACCTTGGCGGGCACATGGATAACCCGATCCGCCTGCACTGGCTCGACCCGCGCAACCCGCGCCAGCCGTTCCCGTCCGCGCAGCTCGCGCTGCGCGACCCCAACGGGCTGCTGGCGATCGGCGGCGACCTGTCGGTCACGCGCCTGATCCGCGCCTACTCGCAGGGCATCTTTCCGTGGTTCAACCCGGACGAGCCGATCCTGTGGTGGTGCCCGGACCCGCGCGCCATCCTGGTACCGACGGAATTCCACGCCTCGCGCAATCTGCGCCGCCGCCTGCGAGCCGACGACTACGCCGTTTCGCTCAACCGCGCCTTCGACGACGTCCTGCATTCGTGCGGCGCGCCGCGCTTGCGCTCGCGCGGCACCTGGCTCGGCCCGGAGATGAAGGCCGCCTACGCCGAGCTGCACCGGCACGGCTTCTGCCAGTCGGTGGAGGTCTGGCGCCACGGCAAGCTGATCGGCGGGCTGTACGGCGTTTCCATCGGCCGCGCGTTCTTCGGCGAGTCCATGTTCTCGCGCGCCGACGACGGCTCCAAGATCGCGCTCTACTGGCTGTGCCGCCAGCTCGCCGCCTGGCGCTTCGAGATGATCGACTGCCAGATCTCCTCGGCGCACTTGCTCAGCCTGGGCGCGGTCGAATGGCCGCGCGACCGCTTCCTGGCGCGGCTGGCGCAGGCCGTGGAAAGCGGCGGCCGCACCGGCGTGTGGCGCTTCGACCTCGACGTGCCCGGCGGCCGCGAGCACCTGCCGGCGCCATGACCAGCTCGCAGGTACGGCTCCTGATGGGCACGCAGCACGCGTGCAGCTACCTGCCGAGCCGCGAAGCGCGCAGCGTGTTCATCGATCCGCATTTCCGGCTCGACCCCGGGCGCTACGGCGCCCTCCTGGAAATGGGGTTCCGCCGCAGCGGCGCCTACGTCTACCGGCCGGCCTGCCTCGCCTGCCGCGAATGCCGCCCGGTGCGGGTCCCGGTGGCGTCGTTCGCCCCGACCCGCGCGCAGCGGCGCTGCGAGAAACGCAATGCCGACCTCGTCGTGGAGCAGGGCGAACGCCTGGAAGACGAGCATTACGCGCTGTACCGCCGCTACCTGCGCCAGCGCCACCCGGACGGCGGGATGGACCCGGAAGACCGCTCCGCCTTCCACAGCTTCCTCGAATGCCCGTGGGGCGAAGCGCAGGTCTGGAGCTTTCGCGCCGCCGGGCGCCTGGTCGCCGCCGCGATCGTGGACCGCGTGCCCCATGGCCTGTCCGCCGTCTATACCTTCTACGAGACCGCCGAGGGCGCCCGCAGCCTGGGCACATACGCCGTGCTGGCGCAGATTCGCCAGGCGCGGCAATGGGGCCTGCCCCACCTCTACCTCGGCTATTGGGTGCCGCGCTCCGAAAAAATGGACTACAAGAGGAATTTCCAGCCGCTGGAAGAACTTACGCCGGGAGGGTGGCAGGAGGTCGTGGCCGCAGGCTGACCCGATCCGCGCATTGAAGCACGGCCGGCGTTTGCCCATAATTGCGCCTCCTTACGCATCCGAGGCGCTATGCCGAAAGAAGACCATATCGAGATGAACGGCACCGTTGTGGAAACGCTGCCGAATACGACGTTCCGCGTGAAGCTGGAAAACGGCCACGTGGTCACAGCGCACATCTCGGGCCGCATGCGCAAGAACTACATCCGCATCCTGACCGGCGACAAGGTCACAGTGCAGTTGACGCCGTACGATCTGACGAAGGGACGCATCACCTTCCGCGACAAGTGACCGCGCTATAGAGCGCGTTCACCCCGGAAGCGGCCCGCATGGGGCCGCTATCCGGGATCCGGCAGATCGGCTACGCCGGCTCCGAAACCTCCGGCTTCTCCTTCGCCTCGATCTCCAACTCGAGCTTGTCGTCCTTCACGCCGACGGTGACGCTGCCGCCGTTGGCGAGCTTGCCGAACAGCAGCTCCTCCGCCAGCGGGCGCTTGATGTTTTCCTGGATGACCCGCGCCATCGGGCGCGCGCCCATCTTGACGTCGTAGCCGTGCTCCGCCAGCCAGGCCTTGGCGTCCTCCAGGACTTCCAGGTGCACGTGCTTGGCCGATAGCTGCTCTTCGAGCTGCATCAGGAACTTGTCCACCACGCGGCCGATGGTCTGCGCGTTCAGCGGCGCGAACGGGATGATCGAGTCCAGGCGGTTGCGGAACTCCGGCGCGAAGGCCTTGCGGATGACCTCCATCGCGTCGGTGGTGTTGTCCTGCTCTGAGAAGCCGATCGAGCGCCGCGCCGATTCCTGCGCGCCGGCGTTGGTGGTCATCACCAGGATCACGTTGCGGAAGTCCACGTGGCGGCCGTTGTTGTCGGTCAGCGTGCCGTGGTCCATCACCTGGAGCAGCAGGTTGAACACGTCCGGGTGCGCCTTCTCGATCTCGTCGAGCAGCACCACCGCGTGCGGGTGCTTGAGCACCGCGTCGGTCAATAGGCCGCCCTGGTCGAAGCCGACGTAGCCCGGCGGCGCGCCGATCAGCCGGCTGACCGTGTGGCGCTCCATGTACTCGGACATGTCGTAGCGCAGCAACTCGATGCCCATCAGGTGCGCGAGCTGCTTGGTGACCTCGGTCTTGCCCACGCCGGTCGGGCCGGCGAGCAGGAACTGGCCGATCGGCCGGTCGGGGTTGCCCAGGCCCGAGCGCGACAGCTTGATGCTGGAGCACAGCATCTCGATTGCCGCGTCCTGGCCGAAGATCACCAGCTTCAAGTCGCGGTCCAGCGTCGCCAGGCGGTCGCGGTCGTCCGCCGACACGCTCTTGGGCGGAATGCGCGCGATGCGCGCGACGGTCGCCTCGATGTCCTTGACCTGCACGGTCTTGCGCTTCTTGCCTTCCGGCAGCAGGCGCAGGCGCGCGGCGGCCTCGTCGATGACGTCGATCGCCTTGTCCGGCAGGTGGCGGTCGGTGATGTGGCGCGCCGCGAGCTGCACCGCGGACTCCAGCGCGGCCTTGGTGAAGTGCACCTGATGGTGCTCCTCGAATCGCTCCTTCAGGCCCTCCAGAATCTTGATCGTCTCCTCCACCGATGGCTCCGGCACGTCGATCTTCTGGAAGCGGCGCGCCAGCGCGCGGTCCTTCTCGAAGATGCCGCGGTATTCCTGGTAGGTGGTGGAACCGATGCAGCGCAGGTCGCCCGATTGCAGCATCGGCTTGATCAGGTTGGACGCGTCCATCACGCCGCCGCTGGCGGCGCCGGCGCCGATGATGGTGTGGATCTCGTCGATGAACAGGACCGAGCCGGGGATCTGCTGCAGCTCGCCCAGCACCGCCTTGAGACGCTTCTCGAAATCGCCGCGGTACTTGGTGCCGGCGATCAGCGCGCCGAGGTCCAGGCTGAACACGGTGGACTTCTTCAATGCCTCCGGCACCTTGCCCTGCTGGATCAGCCAGGCCAGGCCCTCGGCGATCGCGGTCTTGCCCACGCCGGCCTCGCCCACCAGCAGCGGGTTGTTCTTGCGGCGGCGGCATAGCGTCTGCATCACGCGCTCGATTTCCGGCTCGCGGCCGATCAGCGGGTCGATCTGGCCCTTGGCCGAGCGCAGGTTCAGGTTGGTGGCGTACTGCTCCAGCGCGGTCTTGCCGCCGGGCGCGCGCTCGCCGCCGGCCTCCTTTTCTTCGGAATCGCCGGAGGACTGCTCCGACGGCGCCGGGCTGTTCTTGGCGATGCCGTGCGCGATGTAGTTGACGATGTCCAGGCGCGTGACGCCCTGCTCGCCGAGCAGGAACACGGCGTGCGTGTCCTTCTCGCTGAAAATCGCGACCAGCACGTTGAGCGTGCTGACCTGCTTTTTTCCGGCGGACTGGACGTGATAGATCGCGCGCTGCAGCACGCGCTGGAACGACAGCGTCGGCTGCACCTCGCGGTTGCCGCTTTCGTCCTTGTTGGCCTGCACGTTCTTGCCGATGTATTCCTTGAGGCTGTGCTCCAGCGCCTCGAGGTCGGCGCCGGCCGCGGTCAGCACCTCGCTGACGTTGGCGTCGGCAAGCAGGGCGAGCAGCAGATGCTCCACGGTGAGCAGGTCGTGCCCGTCGCCGCGGGCAGCCAGAAACGCGGCGTCCAGGGCTTTTTGCAGTTCGTCGGACAGGATGCTCATGCTTTCTCCATGACGGTCAGCAGCGGATGCTGGTGACGGCGGGCATAGGCATTGACCTGCGCCACCTTGGTCTCCGCAATCTCGGCCGGATAGACGCCGGCCACGCCACGGCCCTGAGTGTGCACTTGCAGCATGATCTGCACCGCCTTCTCGCGGGGGTGATAGAAGAACGTCTGCAACACCTGGACCACGAATTCCATAGGCGTGTAATCGTCATTGATCATCACCACCTTGAACAGCGGCGGTTGCTTGGTCTTGGGCTTGGCGGTTTCGACGGCCAGACCCTGACCCGAATCTTCCTCGCGTTCCGGTCCACTCATGTCCGCGATGATAGAACTAACGGCAACCCAGGGGCAGAGTACTTCACAATCTTCGTCATGAGGAGTAGAAAAGGCACCCTATTGGCGGGGCAAACCCGCCGGCGAGCGGGCAAGCAGACCCGCAGGCGGCTCGAGGACACGCGCCTCCGACAACACCGCGCGGCCTTTGGGCCTTTGCTTGTTGGTGCAGTGCGAGAAATGGGGGTTTCATGCGTGGAATCAAGGCCCTTTGGGCCGCATCCGGCTTTTTGCTGTTTTCGGCAGCCTGGCCAGCCGCCGCAGCGCCATGTCTGATCTTCGTGCATGGCAAGCAAACCAATAGCGACACCTACACCAGCTATACCGCCGCCCGCAATTACTGGGTGAGCGGCAGCCAGGACTTCATCAAGCAGGCGACCAAGCAGTTCGCCACCTCGTACTACGTCGTCGGCTACAACGGCACTCGACCCTATTGGGACGCGCAGGCAGCCGGAGAAGTTGCCAACGAGATCGCCAACGCCACCAACGGCGGCGCCGACGGCGGCGGGCGGCGCTGCGCCACCACCTACGCCAACGGCGGGACCTTTTGGGTCGTCGCTCATTCGATGGGCGGCACGGTGATGGACTTCATCCTGGGCAACAACGACTCCTCCGACCCCAACTACAACTACGGTGGCGCGCCGTTCAACACTGTCGCCACCCGGTTGAGCCTCGTCGTCACCACAGGCGGCGCCCATCGCGGCTCCGAGGCGGCGGACGCCGTCTGCGGCGACTCGTCCTGGGGCTGCAACTTCATGGCTTGGTGGGTGCAGGACTGCGACGACCCCACCTACTGGCTGCGAACGACGGACGACGTGCAAGTGCGCAGCTTCGCCAACGCCCCGGCCAAGAACATCTACCTGACCGGCGGCTACGAGGCGATCTTCGGCCCCAGCGCCTGCCTCACCGGCGAGGACGACGGCATCGTGCAGTACGCCTCGATCTTCGCCTGCAACGGCTCGGCCACCGCCAGCTACGACAACTCCAACGCCTGCAACAACAGCTACAAGCAGGAGACCTCCGGCTTCCGCAACCTGGACGCTTCACACGAGAACCACGACGACGAGCGCAACGACGCCGACCGCGACGTGCGCAAGCAGATTCCGGACGGGATCTGGACATGCAGCGGCGTGAAGTGCGCGCCGAACACGACCGTGCAAAGCGCCATGAGTACCGCGCAGTTCATCGCGGTCCTGTATTGATCCGGACGGGAGAACGCAAAATGAAGAGCACCCAAAAGCTGTTGTCCTGCCTCGCACCGTTCGGCCTGGCCTTCCTGGCCGGCGCCGCATGGGCCGACGCCACGCCGGCGCCGCTGGCCCTGCGCGCGGCGCAGGATTACGCGCAGCTCGCGCGCTATCCGCATTCGTCCATCGTCATCGAGGCCGGCGGCGTCGATCCGCTGCTCGACGCGCGCCAGCCCAGCCGGCAGTCGCGGCTCGGTCCCAACGGCGCCGGCCCGCGCCTGACGGTGTGGGCTTCGACCGTCGGCGCCCTGCCGGGCGCCGCGGTCACGCTGTTCGCCTCGCTGACCCACACCGGCGGCGCGCCGAGCCTGGTCGAGAGCGCACCGACGCCCGGTTCCGCCGTCACCGGCGCCAAGGTCGGCGGCGAGCTGATCGGCCGCACCCTGGGCGCGCTCGGCACGGTGACGTACCGGGACGACGGCCGCGCCCCCGACACGCTGGCCGGCGACGGCATCTACACCGCGCGCTACACCCTGCCCGCCCGGCGCGCGCCCGCGCTCGGCACGGCCGACAGCGTGATGGTGAAGGTGGATGCGGTGCTGTCCAGCGGCGAGCTGCGGCGCGCCGCCGGCGGCTTTCAGTTCAGCAATCCCGCGGCGCGCCTGACCGGCCGATACACCGACGCGGTGCGCGACGGCAACCTGGTCGTCGCCGCCGAGCTGGAGGTGCTGGCGCCCGGACGCGTGCATCTGTCCGGCACGCTGGCCGATGCGCTGGGCCAGCCGTTTGCGGCGGCGCAGGCCGCGAAGGAGCTGGCGCCCGGCAAGCAGTGGCTGGAGCTGTCGTTCTACGGCTTGGCGTTCCACGACCGCCAGGTTTCCGGCGCGGTATCGCTGGCGTCCGTCGCCCTGGCCTCGACGACCGCGATGCCCAATGCCTTGGGGCCGGTGACGACCAACGTCCACACGACCCGGGCGTACGAGCTGGTGCAGTTCACGCGCCTGCCGTTCGACAACCCGGACCTGGTCGAGACGAGCCGGCGCCTGCAAGCGGACGCGCTGCGGGCGCCGACCTTGCGGTAAGGAAGCGAATTTCCAGTCGGAATCGGGGCGGCCGCGGCCGCCCCTCTTTTTTCCGCTCTAAAACGCCGCAATTCCGGTCTGCGCGCGCCCGAGGATCAGCGCGTGGATGTCTGCCGTCCCCTCGTACGTGTTCACCGTTTCCAGGTTCAGCAGGTGGCGGATGACGTGGTAGTCGTCCGCGATGCCGTTGCCGCCGTGGATGTCGCGCGCGGTGCGCGCCACGTCCAGCGCCTTGGCCGCGTTGTTGCGCTTGAGCAGCGAGATCATCTCCGGCGCCGCCTGTCCCTCGTCCAGCAGGCGCCCCAGGCGCAGCACGCCTTGCAGGCCGAGCGCGATCTCGGTCTGCATGTCGGCTAGCTTCTTCTGGATCAGCTGGTTCGCCGCCAGCGGGCGGCCGAACTGCTTGCGGTTCATCGCGTAGTCGCGCGCCGCCTGCCAGCAGAATTCGGCCGCGCCCATGGCGCCCCAGGCGATGCCGTAGCGCGCCTTGTTCAGGCAGGAGAACGGCCCCTTCAGGCCCTCGACGTTCAGCCGGTTCTCGTCCGGCACGTGCACCTCGTCCATCACGATCTGGCCGGTGAGGGAGGCGCGCAGGCTGAATTTGCCCTCGATCGCCGGCGTCGACAGTCCTTTCATGCCGCGCTCCAGGATGAAGCCGCGGATCGCGTCGGCCTCGTCCTTGGCCCAGACCACCATCAGGTCGGCGACGGGCGCGTTGGTGATCCAGGTCTTGGTGCCGGACAGGCTCCAGCCGTCCTTGAGCTTCTTCGCGCGCGTGCGCATGCCGCCCGGATCGGAGCCGTGATCGGGCTCGGTGAGGCCGAAGCAGCCGATCAGCTCGCCCTTGGCCAGCCGCGGCAGCAGCGTGCGCTTGTGCGCCTCGCCGGCATAGCTGTGGATCGGATACATCACCAGGCTCGACTGCACCGACAGCGCCGAGCGGTAGCCGGAATCCACGCGCTCGATCTCGCGCGCGACCAGGCCGTACTGGACGTGGTTGCCGCCCGGGCAGCCGTAGCCTTCGAGCGCGACGCCGAGCATGCCCAGCTCCCCCAGCTCGCCCATCATCGCCGGCTCGAAGTGCTCCTCGCGGAAAGCCTTCTTGATGCGCGGCAGCAGCCGCTCCTGGGCATAGGCCTGCGCGGCGTCGCGCACGGCGCGCTCGTCCGACGTGAGTTGGGCATCCAGCAGCAAAGGATCGTGCCAATCGAATCTGTTCATTTATTTTGTTCTCCGTAGTTCCGGCATGACGGCGCCGCATCCCGGCTTTCGCCGGGATGACCGCGCCAATGGCGCGGTCACTTGTGCGTGAAGGTGAACGCGCCGTCCCAATTCGCTCCCGGCGGGTTTTCGCGCAGGAACAGGATGCGCTCCAGGAACAGGTCGTAGATGTGATGCGGCCGGCCGGACTGCTTCAGGTTGAAGAACTCCTGCTCCGCCTCGTCCCATTTCTGCGCGCGGTACAGCTTCATGGCGCCGCGATGCCGCGCCAGGTCCTGGCGCAGCGCCGGGTCGAGCTGCTCCTTGGGGCCCATCGGCTCATAGATCGCCACCGGTTCGTGGCGGCCCTTGACGCGCACCAGATCCACCTCGCGGAACGCCCAGTCCGACGGCAGCAGATCGCGCGTGTACTGGCTGACCAGGATCGGAACCCCGTACTCCTTGGTCAGACCTTCCAGGCGCGAGCCGAGGTTCACCGAGTCGCCCATCACAGTATAGGCCATGCGGAACTCGGACCCCATGTTGCCGACGTTCATCTTGCCGCTGTTGACGCCCACGCCGATGTTGAGCCGGGGCCAGCCGCGCTTCTCGAACTCCGCGTCCAGCTCGCGCACCGCCCCGACCATGGCCATCGCGGCGAGGGTGCCTTTCCGCGCGTGGTCCTGGTCCGGCAGCGGCGCGCCCCAGAACGCCATGATGGCGTCGCCGATGTACTTGTCGATGGTGCCGCGGTACTTCTGGATGACGCCGGTCTGCTTGGTCAGGTAGGCGTTCATCATCGCCGCCAGATCCTTGGCGTCGAGCTTCTCCGAGATGGTGGTGAAGTTGCGCACGTCGGAGAACAGCACCGTCATCTCGCGGCTCTCTCCTTCCATCGAGATATGCTCCGGATGGCCGGCCATTTCCTCGACCAGCTCCGGCGGCACGTACTGGCCGAACAGCTTGGAGATCTCGCGCTTGCCGCGCGACTCGATGAAGTAGCCGTACAGAAGCTGGCCGAGAAACACCAGCAGCGTGAACACGACCGGCACGCCCAGCGGCATGATGAAGTTGGCGTCGCCCCACAGCCAGAACGAAAGCCCGGTGACGGCCACCAGCAGCGCGATCGTCAGGCCGGCGCTGCCCAGCGGCGACAGGCGCGAAAAGCCCAGCGCCAGCGTCAGGCCGATGACGAACATCAGCATGGTCTCGATGCCGGCGTAGTACGGCGCCTTCTGCTTGATGCGGCCGTCGAGCAGGCCGGAAATGATGTTGGCGTGCACTTCCACGCCGGAGTACGCCTTGGCCACGGGGGTCACGCGCAAATCCTTGAGGCCGGGGGCGCTGGTGCCGAGCAGGATCAGCTTGCCGCGCAGCGTCTCCGCGTCCACCCGCTGCTTGAGCACGTCGGCGACGGACACATACGGGAAGCTGCCCTCCGGGCCGCGGTACGGCACCATCACCGCCGCCCGCGCGTCCACCGCGGCGGCGGCCGGGCCGACGCGCAGGCGCTCCAGGTTCAGCGCGCCGCGCGCCTCCGGCGGATCGAACTCGAAGCCGACCGCCGGGTTGCCCAGCGCCAGCCGCGCCAGCGCCAGCGCCAGCGAGGGATAGACCTGGCCGTCGAACATCTGGATCAGCGGCGCGCGCCGCGTCACGCCGTCGTCGTCCAGGGTCGGGTTGTCGAAGAAGCCGCAGTACGGGGTGGCATCCTGCAGCACCTGCAGATTGCCGTAATAGCCCTCCGGCCGCAGGTACTCGACGCCGTAGAGGCCCGCGGCGCCGCGGTCCAGCACCGGCGAGCAGATGCCGCCGGTGCGCGGCTTGGCGTCCTTGAGCAGCCGCGGGATGAAGTAGTAGCCCAGCACGACCGGCTTGCCGCGGATCGCGTCGGCCATCTGCTGGTCGTAGTCCAGGCGGCCGCCCATGGCGCCGACGGTGTCCTGGAAGCCGGGCAAGGCGGCGATCTCGGTCTGCGCCAGGTCGGCCAGCACGCGATGCGGCGACTTGCCGTCGGGCTCCGGATAGGTGAAGTCGAAGCCGACCGCCTTCACGCGGTAATGGTCGAACAGGATGGCGAGCAGTTGCGCGAACCGGTCGCGCGGCCACGGCCACTGCCCGACCTCCGCGAGGCTCTTCTCGTCGGCGTCCACGATCACGATGCGCGGGTCCACGGTGTTCGGCAGCGTGAGCAGCACGCGCGCGTCGTAGGTGAAGTTCTCCAGCGTGTCGAGCAGGCGGAAGCGCATCCACTCGCCGGTGTGGAGCAGGAACACGACGAACAGGACCGCGCTGACGCCCAGACGGATCAGAGTGCGCTTCATGCGGTGCTCCCGATTCGCTTTCTTCTCGCAGCCGGCAGTTTGGTCGAAGTCCCCGCCGGGGGCAATCGCCGCGCGCCATCGGTTATCATTCTGTGTGGCCTCGATATCCATGCAGATTCCAAGCAATTTCCTGCACGCGCTCGTGCCGATTTACGAGCGTTACGGGCGCACGTTGCCGCGCCTGGCGACCCTTGTTTTCGTCGTACTCGGCGCGCGCGCGGCGGCGGACCTGATGTGGCAGCTGATTCCTCCGCCGGAAGGCGCCGCCTGGACGCCACTGCCGGTGGCGGCGCCGGCCGGGCCGGCGGCGCGCGACCCGAACGCCGTGGACGTCAACCTGATCGTCGGCGCCAGGCTGTTCGGCGAGTACCGCGCGCCGGAGCCGACGCAGACCGCGCTGCTGGAGGCGCCCGAAACCCGGCTCAATCTCACGCTGGTGGGTATCCTGGCCGGCACGCGCGAGCGCGACTCGCGTGCCCTGATCGCCGGCGGCAGCGGCGGCGAGGAGCCGTACGCGGTCGGCGACGACGTGGCGCGCGGCGTGCGCTTGCAGGCGATCTTCCCGGACCGCGTGATCCTGGAGCGCGACGGCCGGCTGGAAACGCTGCGCCTTGAGCGCGACAAGCCGTCCGAGGGCGGCGGCTACTCCCCGCTGGCGGAAGCCAGCGCGCCGGTCGACACGGCGTCCGTGGACGCGGCGCCCACGCTCGGCCAGATCCGCGACCAAGTGCTCAAGGACCCGGCCAAGGCGTCCGAGTACATCCGCGTGCAGCCGGCCAACGTCGGCGGCCAGCTCAAGGGCTACCGCATCTACCCGGGGCGCGATCGCTCGGTGTTCTCCGGCGCCGGGCTGCGGCCGGGCGATCTGGTCACGGCAGTCAATGGCGTAGAATTGAACGATCCGGCGCGGGCGCTGCAGCTGCTCGGCGAGTTGAGTTCCGTCAGTCAGGTCACGCTCACCGTCGAGCGCGCGGGACAGCCGCAAACCATCAACGTCACCCTCAACTAGAACTATGCCGATCACCCGCCGCTGTCTCGGCCTGCTGGCGCTGTTCGCCGCCGTTCTTCCGGCCTACGCCGCCGTCACGCTCAACCTGAAGGACGCGGACATCAACACGCTCATCACCACGGTGAGCGAAGTCACCGGCAAGAACTTCATCGTCGACGACAAGATCAAGGGCAAGGTCACGGTGATCTCGTCCTCGCCGATGTCGGCGGACGCGGTATACGAGACCTTCCTGGCGGTCCTGCAGGTCAAGGGCTTCGCCGCGGTTCCGGCGGGCGACGTCATCAAGATCGTGCCCGAGGTCAGCGCCCGCACCGACGGCGGCAGCCCCATGTCCAGCGGCGTCGGCCGGCCGGACGACGACGTGGTGACGCACGTCTACGAGGTGCAGAACGGCTCGGCCCAGCAGCTCGTGCCGCTGCTGCGCCAGCTGGTGCCGCAGTGGGCGCACCTGGCGGCGTACGCGCCGTCCAACATGCTCATCATCTCGGACCGCGCCGCCAACGTGCAGCGCATCGAGAAGATCATCCAGAAGCTGGATCAGAGCGGCGACCGCGAGATCGAGCTGGTGCGCCTGCAGCACGCGGCGGCGTCCGAGGTGGTACGCATCCTCACCACGCTGGCCCAGCAGGACAAGCAGGCCGACGCCAGCGTGAAGCCGGCGACCATCATCGCCGACGAGCGCTCCAACGCCGTGCTGATCGGCGGCGACAAGGCGGCGCGCCAGAAGCTGCTGGATATCATCGCGCACCTCGACGTGCCGCTGGCCGAGGATGGCGCCACGCAGGTCGTGTACCTGCGCTATGCCAGCGCCGAGAACCTCGCCCCGATCCTGGAAGGCTATGCCCAGCACCAGCAGGCGACGGAAGGCAAACCCGCCGCGCAGGGTGCCGCCGCGGTCGGCGGCGACGGCCGCGCGCGCATCCTGGCGGACAAGGAGGCCAACGCGCTGGTCATCACCGCGCCGCCCAAGACCATGCGCGCGATCCGCAACGTGATCGAGCAGCTCGACATCCAGCGCGCGCAGGTGCTGGTTGAGGCCGTGATCGCCGAGGTGTCGGCGGACAAGCAGAGCCAGCTTGGCGTCGACTGGGCGGTGTTCAACGAGGACCGCATCGCCGCCGCCAACATCCTGAACAGCGGGACGCTCGGCCTGGCCGGCGCCGCCATCAGCGGCTCGTCCACGGCCATCGCCGGCGCGATCAACAACCTGGGCACCGGCGCGGTGGCGGCCGGCGGCCGCATCAACAAGGATGGCACCAGCTTCGGCCTGCTGCTGCGCGCGCTCCAGGGCGACGGCGACACCAACATCCTGTCCACGCCGACGCTGGTGACGATGGACAACGAGGAGGCCAAGTTCGCGGCCGGCCAGGAAGTGCCCTTCCTCACCGGCCGCTTCACCCAGACCGGCACCACCACCGGCACCGCCGGCGTGGTAAACCCGTTCCAGACCATCGAGCGCAAGGACGTGGGCCTGACGCTGGGTATCACGCCGCAGATCAACGAAGGCAACAACATCAAGCTCAAGGTCAACCTGGAAATTTCCAGCCTGCTGGCTGGCGGTGTCGCCGGCGCCAGCGACCTGGTCACGACCAAGCGAACGCTGACCAACACGGTCAACGTCGAAAGCGGACAGATCCTGGTGATCGGCGGCCTGATCGACGACACGCTGACCGAGAACGAGAGCGGCGTGCCGTTCCTGAGCAAGATCCCGCTGATCGGCGCGCTGTTCAAGAGCAAGTCGGTCAAGAAGCTCAAGCGCAACCTGATGGTCTTCATCCGCCCGGCGATCCTGCGCGGCATCGCCGACGCCGACTATTACACGCGCCGCAAGTACGACTCGGTGCGCGACGACCAGATCCGCGCCAACCGCGTGGCGCCGCTGACCGGCGGCACCCGTCCGCGGCTGCCGGAGTACGAGCAGTTCTGCATCGGGCCGACGGAGCAGGCCTCGGCCAAGCCCGCGGCCTTACATAGCGCCCCTTCGCCCCAAGTGGCTCCGGCGCCGCAGGCGCCGGCAGCCGAGGCGCCGCGCGAGACGCCGGCGGAAAGCCCGGCGGCCGAAGAGCCCGCCGCGGAATCCCCTGCCCCGGCCCCCGCACCGGAAGAAGCCCTCGCCCCGTGAGCGCGGTTGGAGTTGGAATGGAAGCCGGGCTGCGCCGTCCGTCGTTCGCCTTTGCCAAGCGTCACGGCCTGATCGTGACCGAGGACCTCGGCGACCGCGTCGCCGCGGTGTGCCGTCCCGGCGTGTCGCTGGACGCCGTGCAGGAGACGCAGCGATTCCTGCAGAAGCCGCTCAAGCTGCGCACGGTGCCGGCCGAGGAATTCGACAACATCCTGTCGCGCACCTACCAGGGCCAGACCGGCACCGCCTCCGGCCTGATGGAAGGCTTGCAGGAGGAGGAAGCCGACCTCGACACGCTGGCGCAGGCGCTGTCGGAAACGCAGGACCTGCTGGAAAGCAACGACGACGCGCCGATCATCAAGTTCATCAACGGCCTGCTGGTCGAGGCGATCCGCGAGAACGCCTCCGACATCCACATCGAGACCTTCGAGAACCGCCTCACCGTGCGCTTCCGCGTGGACGGCGTGCTGCGCGAGGTGATGTCGCCACCCAAGGCGCTGGCGCCGCGCATCGTGTCGCGCATCAAGGTCATGGCCAAGCTCGACATCGCCGAAAAGCGCCTGCCGCAGGACGGCCGCATCTCGCGCGCCTTCGGCGGTCGCAAGGTGGACGTGCGCGTGTCCACGATCCCCACCGGCCAGCACCACGAGCGCGTGGTACTGCGCATCCTGGACAAGCAGGCCGAGCGCCTGGACCTGGAGCAGCTCGGCATAGACGAAAGCCAGATCGGCATCCTGAGCCGCATCATCCACCGGCCGTACGGCATCATCCTGGTCACCGGCCCGACCGGCTCGGGCAAGACCACGACGCTGTATTCGGCGCTGTCGGTGCTCAACGACCGCAGCCGCAACATCATGACGGTGGAAGACCCGATCGAGTACTACATCGACGGCGTCGGCCAGACGCAGGTCAACACCAAGGTGGAGATGACGTTCGCGCGCGGCCTGCGCGCGATCCTGCGCCAGGACCCGGACGTGGTGATGGTCGGCGAAATCCGCGACCTGGAGACCGCGCAGATCGCGGTGCAGGCCTCGCAGACCGGCCACCTGGTGCTGTCCACCCTGCACACCAACACTGCGGTCGGCGCCGTCACCCGCCTGCGCGACATGGGCGTGGAGCCGTACCAGCTCTCGTCCTCGCTGATCGGCCTGATGGCGCAGCGCCTGGTGCGCCGGTTGTGCAAGCACTGCAAGGAGCCGTACGAGGCGTCGCAGACCGACAAGGAACAGCTCGGCCTGGAACCGCAGCGCACGCTGACGCTGTGCAAGCCGGTGGGCTGCCCGCAGTGCCGCGGCACCGGTTTTCTCGGCCGCACGGGGATCCACGAGATCATCGAGGTCGACCGCCAGTTCGAAGCCATGATCCACGACGGCGCCTCCGAGCAGGCGCTGGAGCGCTACGCGCGCGAGCGCGGCCCCGGCATCCTGCAGTCCGGGCGCAACAAGGTGATCGCGGGATACACGACGCTGCGCGAAGTGCTGCGCGTCACCATCGAAGAGTAGCGCGGCGCCGCCCGATGCCCGTTTACGAATACCAAGCGCTCAGCCCAAGCGGTCGCCAGGAAAAGGGCCTGATCGAGGGCGACACGCCGCGCCACGCGCGGCAGTCCTTGCGCGACCGCGGGCTGGCGCCGCTGGAGCTGCAGGAAGTCGCGGAGCGCCGCACCGAGCAGCGCAGCTTCTTCCGCCGCGGCGGCATGAGCCAGACCGAGCTGGCGCTGTTCACGCGCCAGCTCGCGACGCTGGTGCGGTCGGGCCTGCCGCTGGACGAGGCGCTGACCGCCGTCTCGCAGCAGACGGAGAGCAGCCGCGTGCGCCGCACCGTGCTGGGCGTGCGCGCCAGCGTGGTCGAGGGCAACAGCATGGCACAGGCTCTGGCGCTGTTTCCCGGCGCGTTTCCGCCGCTGTTCCGCGCCACGGTGGAGGCCGGCGAGCAGTCCGGCAAGCTCGACGGCGTGCTGGAGCGGCTGGCGGACTACGTCGAGCGGCGCCAGGCGATGCAGCAGAAGATCCTGCTGGCGACGTTCTACCCCGCGATCCTGACCCTGGTGGCGATCGGCGTCGTGTCGCTATTGCTGACCTACGTCGTGCCCAAGGTCGTCGAGGTGTTCCAGGACATCGACCAGCAGCTGCCGCCGCTGACGCGCGGGCTGATCGCCCTGTCCGACTTCCTGCGCGAGTACGGCGCGGCGCTGGTCGTCGCCATCGCACTCGGATTGTTCGTATTCTCGCGGCTGATGCTGAACCCGGATTTCCGGCGCCGGGTGCACCTGTGGCAGCTGCGCCTGCCGATGATCGGCCGGCTGACCCGCGGCGCCAACACCGGGCGCTTCACGCGCACGCTCGGCATCCTGTTCGGCAGCGGCGTGCCGATCCTGGACGCCATGCGCATCGGCACCCAGGTGGTCGCCAACCTGCCGATGCGCGAGGCGATCGAGACCGCCACCCTGCGCGTGCGCGAGGGCGCGACGCTGAATCGCTCCCTGGCCGACAGCAAGCTGTTCCCCCCCATCACGATCCACCTCATCGCCAGCGGCGAGGCCTCCGGCAAGCTGGACGACATGCTCGACCGCGCCGCGGAAAATCAGGAGCGCGAGGTGGAAACGCTGATCGCCGCGGTCATGGGCATCTTCGAGCCGCTGCTGATCCTGACCATGGGCGCGATCGTGCTGGTGATCGTGCTGGCGATCCTGCTGCCGATCTTCGACCTGAACCAGTTGGTCAAGTGAGGGCTTGCTCCCTTCCCCCTCCGACCGCCAGGACGGCGGAAGTGCGGCGTGAGGCAGGGATGCCGGAGCCGCCGGGAGAAGGGCCGGGGATGAGGGACCGCCGCGGCGGAACCCCTACGCCATCCGGTCAAACCCCGCCTGCAACGCGTACCGCAGCAGCCCGTGCGTCCCGCGCACTTCCAGCACCTCCATCAGGCGGGCGCGATGGGTTTCCACCGTCTTCACGGAGAGGCCGAGGTCGTGCGCGATCTCCTTGGTCGAACGGCCGCGCGCGATCAGGCGCAGCACTTGGCGCTGGCGCTGGCTGAGCCGCGCGTCCTGCGAGTCGCGCGCGTCGTCGCGCCGGTCCACGAGGCCGTGCGACACGCGCGGACTGACGAAGGTGTGGTGACGCGCGAGCGCCTGCAATGCGAACTCCAGCTCGGAGGGCGATGCGTTCTTCACCAGGTAGCCGTTGGCGCCGCTCAGCAGCGCGTGGCGGACGTTATGCCCTTCCTCGTGGGCGGACACGATCAGGATCCGCACATCCGGGTAGCGCCGGCGCAGGTCGGCCAGCGTCTCGAAGCTGCGCGCCTCGGGCGGCGAAAGGTCCAGCAGGATCAGGTCCGGCTTGCAGCGCGAGGCCATTTCCATGGCGTGCGGCCCCTGGTCGGCTTCGCCGACCACCTCGGCTTTCGGCATGACCTGCAACAGGCAGCGCAGGCCGGCACGCAGCAGGACGTGGTCGTCGACGAGCAGAATCCGCATGGCCCTGGAGCCTAGCGGAGCCCGCTCGGCCCCATCATTAGATATAAACGTGGATGCCGTCATCGGTACCCGCGCACCCACGGCGAGACACGCCGGCGCACGGCCGGCCCAACGCCCCCAAGCGATGCCAACGCAAGGTCTCCTCCCGAAAGCGGCAATTCTGCCCGCGCACCGCTCCCGCATTCCTTGACCTTGTCGGATGAAGTGGTCGGCGTGGATGAGGCGCGCGAAACTATGATGCAGTTCACGTCAGTCCGGATGCAAGCCGTAAATTTGCATCGGCCGGTGCTGGGGCACCGGCGACGGCGCGGTCAGGCGCGCCGCGCCCCCGCGATGGCGCGCCGATGCCGGCGGAACACGTGCCGCTGCAAGGCGTTGGCCAGCGGCTCGCCCATGGGATCGAATTCGACCCAGACCTGGGTCGTGCCGTCGGGAAGCAGCTCGGTGTCGCGCACGGTGCCCGCCAGCCGCAGCGGCTGCGGCACGTAGCGATGGATGTGCAGGCACACGACGCCGCGGCTGCCGGGGGATGGCGCCGCCGACGCCACGTCCCATTCGATCGCCTGTCCGGACAGCCTCACCGGCACCGCCGGCGGCAAGGGGTTATGCAGCGTCAGGAGGTGCCCCAGCATCTCGATGGCGAGGTTGATCTTGTCGACCAGCCCGCTCTGCTCCAGGAACTCCTGGGTCGACTCGTCCTTCACCTCCGGCATGCGCTCTTCGAGCGCCGTCACGCCGCGCAAGACGTGCACGCTGCTCTCTTCCATGCGCTCGACTTCGACCCGCGACAGCGGCTCCGCCAGCGGCTGCCAGGTCATCGGCAGCACATCCTCGCAGTAAACCCCTTCCGGCAAAGCGCCGACCATTTTCAGCCGCCGGCGCGATAGGCGTTGACGGCGCTGCGCCCGTGCTGCATGTCGGCCAGGGTCTTGGCCATCGCGTCGCGCGCAGCCTCCAGGCGCCCCAGCAGATGGCGGTCGGCTTCCAGCACGTCCTGGATCAGCCGTGCCAGCTCGCGTTGCTGCTCGGGGGTCGAGCCTTCGGAGAGAAGTTCGGCGATCAGTGCCTGGCGCCGATCATGAACCGCCAGCGCCTCGTCCCAGCGCTCGGCCTGCGCCGCCGCCTCGAGGTCGTGCGAGTGCGCCAGCACATCGGCCAGCGCACGGGCACGGTCGGCGGGGGTCACGGGGAGGCGCCTGCCATCCCGGCTTGCTGCTGCTTCTTGTACTGGTCGGGCATCGCGTTCCACGCGCCGCTGATTTCCCTGATCAGCCCCGTCACCTCGTCCAGCAGCTTGGGATCGTTGTGCAAGTTGGCCTTGACCAGCTGGAGCGACATGTAGTCGTAAAGGGTCGCCAGCCGGGTCGCCAGTTCGCCGCCCGCTTCCATGTTGAGGCTGCCGTGCAAACCGCCGACGATGTCGATGACTTCGCCGATCAAGCGGCCTTTGGTCGTGACGTCTTTGGCCGCCATCGCCGTGCGCGCGCGGCCGATGCGCTCGATCGCCCCTTCCAACAGCATGGCGATCAGCTTGTGCGGGCTCGCCTCCTCGACATTGCCGGCCACGCCGGTCTGGCGGTACTGCTTGAGGGCGTCGAAACGGGCGTACGTCATATCACGAACTCCTGGGTCCCCAGTTGATCGGCGGATAACTCGGGAACTTGATTCTTAGCTGGCGCTGCGGGCACCCGGCAGCTTGGCCAACTGGGCAGTGAGGAAGCTGGACGTATTCTTCAGCTTGCTGACCAGGCTGTCCATGGCCGTGAACTGGGCGCGGAGGCGCTCTTCGAGTGCCGCCGTGCGGAGGTCCAGCGCCGCGCGCTGCTTGTTGATGTCCTTGAGCGTCGTTTCCAGCGAGCTGGTGCTGGCCTCGACGGCGCCGCCGGTATCCAGCAGCTTGTCCAGCGCCGAATCGAGCTTGGTCGCGAAGCCCGACGTGGAGCTGAACAGGTCTTCGACGACCGACGGGTCCGCATCGAGCGCCGCCGTCAGCTTGGTGCTATCCGCCGCCAAGCTACCCGACGTCCCCAAGGTGATACCCAGAGACGACAAGGTCGAGTAGGTGATTGAGAAGCCGCTTACCTGACCGGTCACGATGCTCCGCAGGGTTGACTCCGTCGTACGCAGCAGCGAATCGCCGGTCAGCACCGAGCCCCTCTTCGCGGCCGCGTCATAGCGCGTCAAATCGCCAATCGTCTTGATGACCTTGTTGTACGCCGTGACGAACGTATTTACCGCGGAGGTCACTGCTCCATTGTTCTGCGTGATCTTGAGCTGGCCGGTCGTGCCCGGTTCCCCCTTGAGGAGGTTGATGGTGACGCCGTCAATGGCGTCGGTGATCGTGTTGCTGTCCGATCCCGTATAGGCATCGCCATCGATGTTGATTGAGGCATTCGCTGCCGGAGTTTCCTCCGTCAGGTTCTCCAGCACGCCTGGATCGTAAACCAGTTGGTTCAGACCGCCATCTCCGCCACTGGCGGTTACTTCGATGGCGTTGGCGAGGCCCGTTTCCGTCCCAGTCAGGACCAAATGCGCGCCGGCGTCGTCCGAGACGAGGGTCGCTCTCACGCCGGTGTTGTCCGGGTCGTCGTTGATCGCATCGCGGATCTGCTTCAGTTCGTCGTTGTCGCTGTCGATCTCGACGTCGAAACTGCTGCCGCCGACCGAGATCGTCAAGGTGCCGGTTCCGATGACCGTCGTGCTCGTCAAGCCGGCCGCGGACGACTTCAGCTTGTGCGCGGTCGCGAGCGACACGACCTCGATATCGTAGACGCCGATGCTCGCCGTGTTCTCGGCGGTGGCCGAGAACAGATCCGTTTCCGTCGAAGTTGCCGTGCGCTTGCTGTAGAGCTCGCTTTCCTTCAATGCCTCCACCGCGGTCCGCAGATCCGACAGCGCGGAACGAAACGTGCCGATCGCCGAAATCTTCGCCTGCGTCCTGGCTTCCGTTTGCGCCAACCGCGTCTCGGTTGGCGCGCGCGATGCGGAAACGATCTGCTGCAGCAGGTTGCCCAGGTCGATGCCGGAGCCGAGACCAATGGAACTCAGGTTCGCCATGGCTGCTTACCGTCGGATATAGCCCATTTAACGCAGTTTACTGCCAGTCGGAGCGACATGCCCAAACCGGGATCACATTTCCGCAAAGGCAAGAACTGTGCTCGCTCATGCAAACTCGTCGAGCAGCGACACCGAACCGCCCCCCTCCTTTGCCAGCCGCGCCAGACGCAGCAATTCCTCCGGCGGAATCTGCCGGATCACGTCTCCGGAGTCGGCATCGACAATCGAGACCACGACTCGGTTGAGGTCCTGGTCGATCTTGAACTTAAGGCTGGTACCGGCGCCGAACAGCGAGGTATTGAGCGAGTCGGCCGCCACCTGGAGTTCATCGGACTCCACCGCCGTCTGCGCGTCGGATTCCCGCGTCGCCTGCTCGGCCTGCACCGCCTGGGCCTTCGCCGCCACCTCGGGAGTAACCGGCTTTTCGCCGGCCGCAGAACGCAAAAACCCGCCGCTCGCAGTCTGCGCCTGCGAGACAACGGGCGAAGCACTCAACTGGGTTATGTCCATCTCAATCGTCCTTCATAACCCCCCAACTCCGGCTGCTAGAACGGGGAAAACCCCGGGGCTGGATATTGGTTTCTATCCATGCCCCGGGGCCTCACCGCCTTACCTTATCGCAGGAGCGACAGGACATTCTGCGAAGACTGGTTGGCCTGCGCCAGGATCGCCGTGCCCGCCTGCTGCAGGATCTGCGCCTTGGTCAGGGCCGCCGTTTCCGCCGCGAAGTCCGCATCCAGGATTCGGCCGCGGGAATCGCTCAACTTCTCAACCGTGGTGGCCTGGTTGGCCACCGTGGCCTCGAAGCGATTGATCACCGCACCGAGCTTGCCGCGCACCTTGTTGACGAAGTCCAGGGCGCCGTCGATGACGTTGAGCGCATTGCTCGCACCTGTTTGAGAGCCGATGTCAACCGATCCGACCGCGGACAGGCTTCCAAATGTCGCCGTATTGTTCTCGACCACCGTCGAGCCCGAAGAACTTAGCACCGTGAACGCTTCGGAACTCTTGAACGTGACCGTGCCGCCGGTCCTCGCAGAGTCGGTGCCGGTCGCCGTGGCGTCCTCATCCAGAACCACCGAGGCCCCGGAAGCACCTTCGAAGTTGATCGTGTCCGTCGTCGTCGCGGCGCTATTGGCAAACGTATCGAGACCGATATCGTAGCCCTCAACGCTGGTCAGGGTCACAGAGCTACCGCTCGCAGTGGCCGTGATGCCCGTCGTCCCCGCTTTCGCGTTAATCGCATCCGCAAGCGCCGTCAGATCGCTGGTATCGGCAATAACCGCGGAGATCGCCTCACCAGACGTATTGCTACCATACAGATTGAACGTCACCGTACCCGCGACGCTGAGGCTCTTCAATGTCGCGGTGGTGCGTGCGGACGCGGTCACGCCCGTGTCGGACGTCAGTCCATTGACGGAGCTCGCAATCGCGCGAGCCGTTGCGCCAGTGGCTACGGTTACCGTTGAGGTTCCCAGGTTGCCGCTGACGGTGATGTTCTGCGCCGCAACATTGTTGACGGATGGCAGGGCCGTGCTGCTCGCCGCTGCCGAAATGGTGCCGGTCCCGGACTCGCCGGTGGTCGAGTAATTGCCGATGCTGGCGACCTTCGTGCTGCCGACCGTCACGCCAATCGTTTCGTTGCCGTTGGCGCCAACCTGGAACAACTGGCCGGAGAACGTGCCGTCGAGCACCTTCTTGCCGTTGAAATTGGTCTGCGTGGCGACGCGCTCGATTTCCGCCTGAAGTTGAATGACCTCCTCCTGCAGAGAGGCCCGATCGGAAGCGGAATTGGTGTCGTTGGACGACTGCACCGCCAACTCACGGATGCGCTGCAGGTTCTTGGTCACCTGCACCAGGGCGCCTTCGGCCGTCTGCGCGAGCGAAATGCCGTCGTTGGCATTACGGATGCCCTGCGACAGGCCCTTGATCTGCGCAGTGAAACGCTCGGAAATCGCCAGACCGGCGGCGTCATCCTTGGCACTGTTGATGCGCAGGCCGGACGACAAACGCTGCAGGGCGACGCCCAGCGCGTTCCCGGACTCGACCAGGTTGCGCTGGGCATTGAGCGACAGCACGTTGGTGTTGATGTTCAAAGCCATTTTGGTTCCTCCTAAGTTCAATTCCAGGCCGGCCAGAGCCGGGGTCCAGGTCCGCCAGCGACCGGACCGGACTTGAATCTGGGTGACCGGGTGTCGCCGCTGTCATCGTTATCGGACGGTAGAAAAATTTCTTTAGCCCCCGTCCAATCCAGCCGCGCTTGAGCGCTGGTTCTCGTTTTCGGCCGCCGACGCAGAAACTTTAGTCCATATAATTTTCATTAAAAATCATTATGTTGCACCGTGCGCACGATCACTCGAAACGACTCCCCGGCACTTGCTTGCTCGGCTCGCAGGGCACAAGACTTGCCTCTTGATCCAAGTCCGGCCCCCGGCCTTTCCCGGGAGAGTTACGCGAAGGCAGAATCCAGCAGAGGGGTACGGCGGACGAGGAGATTCCAACTTCATGGTTCGAAAAGAACAGTGGCGGCCATCGCCGCGCAGCCCTCTCAATGTATTCGTCGGCTGGGACAGCCGCGAGGATATCGCGTGGCAGGTCTGCCGCCATTCATTGCAGCGCCGCACGCATGGATCGGTGAACATCACCCCCCTCAAACAGCAAGAACTGCGCGCCAAGGGCATCTACACCCGTGAACGCGATCCTCTGGCCTCGACCGAATTCACGTACACCCGATTCCTGATCCCATATCTTATGGATTACCAGGGATGGGCGCTTTTCTGCGATTGCGATGTTCTGTGGCGTGCCGACGTGCAGGATTTGTTCGCCCTCGCCGACGAACGCTGCGCTTTGATGTGCGTACACCATGACCACCGTCCGCGCGAGGAAACGAAGATGGACGGCCGCACGCAAACGTTGTATCCACGCAAGAATTGGTCGAGTCTCGTGCTGTACAACTGCGGGCATGCGGCCAACCGCATTCTTACCCCCGATCTCGTCAACAGCCAGACGGGAGCATTTCTGCATCGCTTTCAATGGCTGCAAGATGAGCAGATCGGCTCCTTGCCGGAAACGTGGAACTGGCTCGAAGGTTGGAGCCGTATGCCCGAGTCAGGGCCACCCAAGGTAATTCACTACACCCGCGGCGGCCCATGGTTTCCCAACTGGCAGAACGTCCAATTCGCCGATCTCTGGATCGCGGAACGAGGGCTTCTCGGACAATGAACCGGCAAAGCACAGCGTCGCTGCCGCAACGGCAACGTCTACAGGAAGGTCTTCAGCTCCTGAGATCGGGTCAGCACAAGAAAGCCGCCGAGCTGTTTGCCCTGCTCTTGAAGAAGGATTCCGGCGATTCCGTGGCAGCGCATTGGCTCGGAGTCGCCACGCACAAACTCGGGCACCACGAGCGGGCGCTGCCCTATCTGGAAAAGGCGGTCCTTTTGAATCCCGACTCCGCCGAGTTTCGCAACAATCTCGGTGCCGTCCTCTTCACGCTGCGGCGCTTACAACCGGCGTTGGAGCATTTGCGTCACGCCGAACGTATCGATCCTTCGTATTTCGAAGCGCACGAGAATCTCGGCTTCGTCTATTCGGAACTGGAGCAACTGAGTTCGGCGGCGGCTCACCTTAGCCGAGCGGTAGCCCTGCGTCCCGACGCTTTCCGCGCGCGCTTGGCGCTGGCGAGGCTGCTTCTGCGCATGAGCCGGGACGAAGACGCGATGGAGCATGCACAAAGGGCAGTCGCCCTCAACGACCGCTCGGTCGAGGCCCTGTGCACTCTTGGCAGCCTGGAAGCACGCAGGCGGATGTGGGACCAAGCCTTTGCGCACTTCGAGCGCGCACGCACCCTGGAACCCAAAAACCCACACCCCCTGGCCTGTCTGGCCGCCGCCTCGCACCACCGCGGCGACTATGAACGCGAGTGCGAGTACGACCGCATGGCGGCTGCACTAGCACCGAATAACCCCGAGATTCACCAGCAATATGCGCTGGCTCTGTTGATGGTCGGCGAGTACGCCAAAGGCTGGGACGAACACGACTGGCGCCTGCGGACAGCAGACCAGTGGAAAGGCTGGCGGCCGTCGGCGCAGGCGAGGGAGGCGCTCCCTCCGCTCTGGGACGGCAGCTCGCCGAAAGGCAGGCGCATCGTCGTCTACGGCGAGCAGGGGCCGGGCGACGCGATCCTGTTCGCGCACTGCCTGCGCGACCTGGTCGCCGCCGGCGCCGACATCCGCCTGCGCCTGGAAAAACGCATCGCCGCCCTGTTC
>JACPFV010000060.1 GCA_016182805.1 Gammaproteobacteria bacterium | reverse complement strand
CGCCGTCCGCCGGGGCCGCGGGCGGGTCGGCGGCCGGGCCGGCGCCGCGCGCGGGCGGCGCCTCGGCCGGCTCCAGCAGGTACCAGGCGACCAGGTACGCGATCACCAGCGGCCAGAAGGCGGTGAAGATCAGCAGCAGCACGGCGATCAGCCGCACCATGCGCGGGTTCCAGTCGAAGTGGACCGCGATGCCCTCGCACACGCCGGCGATCCAGCCCTGATGCGGATAGCGGCGCATGCCGGCTAACGGGTTGCGGCCAGGCTTAGTCACCGTGGTTTCTCCAGCCCGGCGTCTCGGCGTCCAGCAGCGATTCCAGCGCCTCGATGCGCCGCTCCATGCGCTGCGCCAGCGCGGTCAGATCGGCGCCGGCGGCACCGGATCCCTTGGGCGCAGCCAGTTCGCGCAGCCGCTGCCGCTCGCGGTAGTGCAGGAACAGCCACAGCGGCGCGACGAAAATCAGGAACAGGACGATGGGGACGAAAATCAGTTCGGTGACTTCCACGGTGCGCCCGCTTCAGGATTTGGAGTTGTCGGGGGTGCCGGCGTCTTCCGGCTTCTTGAGCTTTTCGCGCAGTTGCGCCAGTTCGGCTTCCACCTGGCTGTCAGTTTCCAGTCGGGCGAATTCCGCCTCAAGCGTGCGGTCGCCGAGATCGTAGGCCTCGGCCTCCGCCTCGATGCGGTCGACGGCGCGCTCGGTGTCGTCCAGCGCCTCCAGCGCCTGCGCCGCACGGGGCGCGGCGAGCTGCCGCTTGATCTTGTGCCGCGACAGCGCGGCCTCGCCGCGCAGTATCAGCGCGCGCTGGCGGCTGCGCGCCTCGGTCAGCTTGCCGCGCAGCTCGGCGATGTCGGCGTCGAGCTTGTCCAGCTCCGCCTGCGCCGCCGGCAGCGCCTGCTCCAGTTCGCGCAACTCCGACAGGGCGCGCGCCTTCATCCCCAGCGCGCCGCGCGCCAGATCCTCGCGGTTCTTGCGCAGCGCGAACTCGGCCTTCTGCGCCCAGTCCTCGGCCTGCGCGCGCCGGTCGGCGGCGTTGCGCTCCAGCTCCTTCTTGCGCGCCAGGGCGCGCACGGCGGTCGAGCGGGCTTCCACCAGCGTGTCCTCCATCTCGCTGATGATGACGCGCACCAGCTTGAGCGGGTCGCCCGACTTGGCCAGCATCTCGCCGATGTCGGCGTCCTTGACGTCGCGGGCTTTGGAGAAGATTCCCATGCGTTTGCTGCGACTCCGGAACGGCATTTGCTCGCTAATCTTTCGCTAAACCCGTGCCAGGGCGGTATGTGTCACAACTATATGAAAACGCTTGATTTGTCCGCATGGCTGGATTTTCGGGCGTACGCGGGTGTGGCTGTCGAGGCGAAAATATAGTAGAAAAAGCCAACTCTTGGCGAGGGCTGCTTTCTGATATCCCGCGATAGTCCGGAACCGATCATCGGCGAGGCCGACTGCTTCCTGGCGGTGCTGGAGCGCGTCTCGCGCGTTGCGCCGCTGGCCAAGCCGGTGCTCATCATCGGCGAGCGCGGCACCGGCAAGGAGTTGATCGCCTCGCGCGCGCACTACCTCTCGGAGCGCTGGTCGCGGCCGTTCATCAAGTTCAACTGCGCGGCCCTGAACGAGGAGCTGCTGGAGTCGGAGCTGTTCGGCCACGTCGCCGGCGCCTTCACCGGCGCGGTCAAGACGCGCGTCGGCCGCTTCGAGCTGGCCGACGGCGGCACGCTGTTCCTGGACGAGATTTCCTCGTTGTCGCTGCGCCTGCAGGAAAAGCTGCTGCGCGTGATCGAGTACGGCGAGTTCGAGCGCGTCGGCTCCAGCGAGACGCAGAAGGTGGACGTGCGGCTGGTCGGGGCCGCCAACGCCGACCTGCCCGCGCTCGCGCGCGAGGGACGTTTCCGCGAGGACCTGCTGGACCGCCTGTCGTTCGACGTCATCACGCTGCCGCCGCTGCGCGAGCGGCGCGAGGACATTCCGCTGCTGGCCGAGAAGTTCGGCGAGCGCATGGCGCGCGAGCTGGGCCGCGAGGTGTTCGCCGGCTTCGCGCCGGCAGCGCTGCGCCAGATGCTGGACCACCCCTGGCCCGGAAATGTGCGCGAGCTGCGCAACGTCGTGGAGCGCGCGGTGTACCGCCACGACCGGCCGCGCGAGCCGGTGGCGTTGGTGGAACTGGATCCGTTCCAGTCGCCCTACCGGCCGCAGCCGCGCGACGCCGAGGCCGCGCGCCCGGCAGCGGCGCCGGCGCCGGCGCCCGCCGCGGCCGAGCCCGAAGCCCTGCCGCAGGACTTCAAGGCGGCGGTGGAGGGATTCGAGGTGCGGCTGATCCGCGCCGCGCTGGCCGAGGCGCGCTTCAACCAGCGCAAGGCGGCGCAGCGCCTGGCGTTGAGCTACGACCAGTTCCGCGGGCTGCTGAAGAAGTACGACCTGCTCAAGCCGGCGCGCGCCTGAGGCGGCGCCAGCCGGCCGCCGCCAGCAGGCCGCCCAGCAGCGCCGCGCCGAGCCCGCCCGCGAAGAAGCCGTCGCCCGACTTGGGCGGCGGATTCAGCCGGATGCCGTTGGGGTCCGCGCCGTCCAGGAACTCGACGCCGCTGTCGTCGGGGTCGAGGTGGCTGGCGACGCTGGTCGGCGGCGTTTGCAGGTCGAACCAGTCCTTGTGGAAGCGGCCGTACCAGTCCGAGCTGTTGTTGCCGCAGGCGGCGCTGCCGCCGGAAAGCTGGCCGACCAGGCGGTGCTCCGTGTTCCAGATGCCCGATCCGGACGATCCGCCCTCGGTCGTGCCCAGATCCCAGTCCACGATGCGGATATGCGTCGGCTTGATCGCGGAGAGGTCCGAGTCAGGTTCCTCCCCGTACGCCGCGATCTGGGTCTGGTCGTAGTCGAAGCTGATGCGTTTCTCGTCGCCGGAGGGGTGGTGAATGCCGGTGACGCCGCGCGGGGCGACGTCGCGGTTGTCCCAGCCGGCGTAGTAGACCTTGAAGTCCGCCGGCGGCATTTCCGACAGGCGCAACAGGGTGAAGTCGGGGCCCAGATCCGGCGCCGCCAGGCTCAGGCCCTTGCTGGACGCAACCAGCTCCGCGCCCTCGATGGTCTGGTCGAGCTTGCCGTCGGGACGCCCGCCGCAGGTGCCGGTCTCGTAGTTCCAGTAGAAAACGGTGCCGAGCGCTTCGGGCGGCGTGGACAGGCAGTGTGCCGCGGTCAGGAAATACGGCGTGAAGTCCTGCTTCGTGTTGTTCACCAGCTGGCCCGAGCACAGGAACAGGCCGTTGATGGTGTAGCGGGCCGCGGCGCGGATTTCATCGCGCCATTCGTCGCCGGCGGGGCACACCACGTCGACGTTGCAGTCGCCCGACTTCGCGCCCGTGTCGTCCTTGGCGCCGAAGCCGCGAAAGCCGTAGGCGACCTGGGTTAGCTCGAGGACGAGGTCGGATTGTGCCGCTGCCGGCACGGTCAGTTCCAGCAGCGCCTCGCCGCCGCGCACAACCGGCGTCCATACCTGGCC
The DNA here is from genome assembly GCA_016182805.1 of Gammaproteobacteria bacterium. Classification (GTDB taxonomy): domain Bacteria; phylum Pseudomonadota; class Gammaproteobacteria; order Nevskiales; family Nevskiaceae; genus JACPFV01. The sequence goes on along the minus strand of JACPFV010000060.1, from coordinate 1,574 downwards.
GCGGGCATTCTGCCTGGCCGTGTACGGCCCGCGCGGGTCGCCGCCGCCGGCGCCGCGGACGACCAGCGTCCCGCCTTCCGGCATGCGATAGCGCGTGAACGCGAAGTTGAGCGACCCGGCGCCGGCGGCGGCAATGTGCAGGCTCCAGCGCAGCCGGCCGTCGGCCGCCGCATCCCAGCGGCCATGGGTGGCCGGCGTGACGTGGAGCGGGATCGCGACCGCGAAGCGGTAGGGCTGCGGCGTCGCCCCGGAGGCGTCGGTACGCAGCGCGGACTCGATGTCCGGTCGCGGCAGTTCCAGGCGCGCGGCGGCGCCGGCCTGGCCACAGGCCAGCGCCAGGCAGGCAAGAAGGACTGGACGCAACATGAGATTCCCCCGGCGGCCGGCTGCGCTCTAGCGGCGTCTCGCGGTGCGGCCGCACATCCACTGGTGAAGTGAAAAGACTAGCACGCCGGCGGCTCGGCCGACCCCGCCGATGCCGACAGGACGCGGCGGCGGTACTCGCCCGGCGCTTCGCCGCGCCAGCGCCGGAAGGCGTGATGGAACGGGCTCTGCTCGGAGTAGCCGAGCAGGAAGGCCACCTCCGCCAGCGACAGGCGCGAGTCGCGCAGGTGGCGTTCGGCGTGACTGTTGCGCACTTCGTCGAGGAGATCGCGGAACGAGCGGCCCAGTTCGTCGAGCCGGCGCTGCACCGTGCGCGGCGCCAGGCCCAGCGCGTGCGCCGTCTCGGCCAGGCGCACGCGGCCGCAGACGAGGTTGAGCGACAGGGTCGTCTTCAGCTCGCGCACGAACGTCGGCTCGTCGCCCTGCCGGCCGAGCATCGCCTCGGCCTGCTGCAGGAGGATCTTGTGGGTGTCCGGGTCGCGGTGGACCACCGGCAGGTCCAGGTAGGCGGCGTCGAAAACGAGCTTGGTGAAGCGCTGGCCGAAATGCAGCGGGCCGCGGAAGACGCGCGCGTAGGCCGAGGTGTCGCGCGGGCGCGGGAAGTGAAAGTACGCTTCGGCCGGCAGCTCCGGGCGGCCGGTCAGAAAGCGCGTGTAGGCGATCCAGCCGGCCAGCGACAGCTGCGCGAAGATCGCCGACGGCGGCTCGGCCAGCGGCAGCCAGTGCAGCTCCGCGCGCCGGCCGCGCAGCACTAGGCGCGACTCGTTGATGTCGTCGGTCAGCCGTTCGTAGCGGCCCATCATCTCGGCCACCTCGCGCAGCTTGGAGCAGGCCATCGCGAGGTAGCCGAGCATGCCGTAGTGGCGCGGCTTGTACGATTCCGCCACCTTCAGCGGCAGGTCCGGGTCGCCGGTGGCGGCGATGGCGGTCTGGAACATCGACTCCCACAGGGCGACCGGGATGCGCTGGCTGGCGTCGTCGGACTCGACCGGGTGCCGGATTCCGGCGGGGTACAGCGCCTCGGGCTCCGTGCCGTGGGCGCGCAGGTAGTCGAGCAGGGCGCGGGCATGCCCCGCGATGACTACGGCGCCGTTATTGTCGTCCGCAAACACTGGTATTCTCCATGGCGTGATTTCTCAATAATACGGCGGCTTACGTCAAGACCCCCGCGGCGCGCTGCTCCCAGACTT
>JACPFV010000058.1 GCA_016182805.1 Gammaproteobacteria bacterium | reverse complement strand
GCTGCGGCCGGCGGTGCGGCGGGAGCGGCGGCCACCGGCGCCGCCATCGGCACGACCTCGATCGTCGCGGCGGGCGTGATCGCGACCGGCGCCGTCGTGGCGGCCACCGGCGGCGACAGCACCACCATCTCCACCACGCCCCAGTCTCAGGACTGAATAAAAATCGCCGGGCACGTAATGTTGCGAGCGCGGCGAGGCTGAAGGCTTTGGGCCATGGACGGCCCAAACGGCGGCGCGCTACAACCCGGCCTGCCGCAGCGCGAACCTCACCGCCAGCACGACCGCGAGAACGAACAGGATGGTCGCCGCCAGGCCGATGGCAATGTAGTGCACCGCCCGCCCGCGCCTGAAGTCGCGCTCGCGGTTGCTGGAGCTTTGCACGCCGAAAAACGCCGCCAGCACGCTGGCGATCACCTGCCAGAACGACGGCGGGCGGGAATCGGGCGCCGGCGGCGGCAGGTCGCCCGGCGACCCGTCGGCTCCGGTGCGCGGCGCGCGGTTTCCCCCTGGCGTCATCCGTAGCTCTTCAGGATTTCCCGCGTCTTGGCGAGATCGGCCTTGGACTTCGACTTGATGTCGTCGCCCACCACCTGTTCCAGCTTGCCGCCGATCAGCGGGATGCCGCAGCCGATGTTCCACTTGAGCGTATTGGAGGAGCCGGCGCCTTCGTCCTTGAGCGTCATCTCCGCCGCGACCTTCACCGGCACGCCCCTGATCTCCGCTTCCAGCCGGCCGGTCTTCTTTTCCAGGTCCCAGGCGTCCTGCTGGGTGACGACGTTCGACTCGGCCAGGAATTTCTTGGCGAATTCCGGCAGCGGCGCGTCGTTCTTGGTCGAATAGCGCACCTTGATGCGGAACTTCTTGTCGCTTTTCTCGTGTTCCAGCACCTCGATGTTCCAGAAGCCCAGCTCCTTGTACTTGCGCTCGAAATAGGCGCGGTCCGCGAACATCTTGAGCACCGCGGCGGCGGGCTTGTCGAAGGCGTGCTTTTCGTCGAACTTCATCGTTTTCTCCCCTGCCAACCCTGGCAGCTTGTCCTGGTTCCCCAAGAACCGTTCAAGAAAAAGGGCCGCCCGCACCTGCGTGCGCGGCGGCCCCGGTCATCCTCGAGCGGGCATCGGCTCAGCGCGTGGTGCGCTTCTGCACCGCGGCCGCGGTGAAGTATTCCTCGTTGAAATTCACTTCGAAGTTGTTCGGCTTGTCCTCGTTGGCCATGGCGGTGATGAAGTAGCGGCCGGAATTGAAGTGGTAGATCACCTCCGGCACGGTCGAGCCGCCCAGAATGGTCGGTGCCACGACGAAATGGCCTTCCTGGAACTGGTAGAGCTGGTCGCGGTTGTCGTAGTTGTCCGCCGCGGTGATGTTCCAGGAGTCCTCGTCTACGTACAGCTTGCGCCGCTTGAACGTGTGGCTGGTGCCCGACTTGATGTTGGCCTCCACCACCCAGACGCGATGCAGCTCGTAGCGCGGCAGGTCGGAATTGAGATGGTGCGGCTGCGCCATGTCCTTGTACTTGACGTTGGGACCGGCCAGCTTGTTGCCGTGGTAGGCGACATACATCTCCTTCTTGCCCACCAGCTTCCAGCTGTAGCGCTCCAGCACGCCGTTGAACATGTCCACCTGGTCGTAGAACTGGTGGCCGTCGGTGCCTTCGTACGGGTTGTCGCAGCACACGGTCGGCGCGCGGCGGATGCGGCGCAGGCCGGGCGAGTACAGCCACGCGGCGCGGCCTTCGGCGCCGGTGCCGGCCTTCTCGTGCACCAGGATGAAGGTGCCCGCCAGACGCGGCGGCGCCACCGTCTGCGACAGGTACTTGAGGAATTCGCCGGAGGTCTTGGTCAGCGGGACCGGCTTGCCGATGTTGGAGTACGAGAACTCCACGTCCTCGACGATCTTGGTGAGCTGGAACTGGCCGTTCGGCTGCACGATCATCTGGTTGTTGTAGCGCGTCACCTTCTCGCCGCGCCACTTCAGCTTGTGGTTCCAGATCGGCTCGGCGCCGCTCTTCGGGATCGGGAACGGGAAGCCGAGCTTGCAGCCGTCCAGGATGTCGGTACCCGCGATCTCGCACTTGACCGCGTTCTCCGCGGTGGCCTTGTAGATCTCGTCCGGCCATGCGGAGTCGCGGTACGTCTTGTACACGTTCATCTTGTACGTGTCGTAGGTCGCGAGCAGTTTCTTGTGGCCCTCGGTCAGCTTGTCCGCGTACTGCGCCATGTTCGCCTTGGTGATGGTGAACAAGGGCTTTTCGACGTCCTGCACGGGCTCCGTGGTGTACTCGCCCGACGTCTTGCCGCGCTTCTTCATCGGCTTCCATTCGGGGATCGTGCCGTCCTTGTTGCCGGCGCGCTCGGCGCCGACCGGCGTCAGGTTCTTGCCGAGCTGGGCGGCCTCGTCCGGGCCGACTTTCGCCGCCGCCGGCTGTGCCGCGACGGCAATGACGAACACGCCGCCAATCAACGCAATGCGTAGGGTCATGACCACCGTCCTCCTGTGAGCCTCCGCCGCCGCCGGACGGCGGGGCCGGATTGTCTATGTAGTTCGCCGGATGCTACAGAAAAGCGCCCCAGAACAAAAGGGCGCGGGCTGCGGAATCCGCAGCCCGCGCCCCGTGCCCCGCCTCGTTACCGGGTCGTGCGCTTCTGCACCGACGCCGACTCGAAGAAGTTGTCGTCGTAGTTGACCGAGAAGTCGTTCGGCTTGTCCTCGTTGGCCATCGCCGTCACGAAATAGCGGCCGGAGGTGAAGTGGTAGATCACCTCGGGAACGGTGCCGGCCACCAGCACGTTGTAGCCGAAGCCGACGTGCCCTTCCTGGAACTGGTAGAGCTGGCCGCGCGAGTCGTAGTTTTCAACCGCCGCAATCTGCCAGCCGTCCTCGTCCACGTAGAACACGCGCTTGGTGAAGGTGTGGTTGGTGCCCGGCTTGATGTTGGCCTCCACCACCCAGACCCGGTGCAGCTCGTAGCGCGGCAGGTCCTGGTTCAGGTGCTTGGGCTTGGCCATGTCCTTGAACTTGGTCTGCGGACCGGAGATCTTGTTGGAGTCGTACGGGATGTACATCTCCTTCTTGCCGACCAGCTTCCAGTTGTAGCGCTCCATGGTGCCGTTGAACATGTCCACCTGGTCGTAGAACTGGTGGCCGTCGGTGCCTTCGTACGGGTTGTCGCAGCACACGGTCGGCGCGCGGCGGATGCGCTTGAGGCCCGGCGAGTACAGCCAGGCCGCGCGGCCGTCGTTGCCGGAGCCGCCCTTCTCGTGCACCAGGATGAACGTGCCGGCCATGCGCGGCGGCGCGATCACCTGCGACAGGTACTTGATGAACGTGTTGTTCTCTTTCGTGAGCGTCGTCGGGCTCTTGGTGTTCGCGTAGTAGAACTTCACGTCCTCGATGATCTTGGTGATCTGGTACTCGCCGCTGGGCTGCACGATCATCTGGTTGTTGTAGCGCCGCACCGCCTCGCCGCGGTACTTCAGCTTGTGGTTCCAGATCACCTCGGCGCCGTTGGCCGGAATCGGGAACGGGAAGCCGAGCTTGGCGTTGATCACCTCTTCCGTGCCAACCATCTCCGCGGTGGTGGCGTTGGCGACGGTGGCCTTCAGCACGTCGTCCGGCCAGGTCACGACGCGGTGGCTCGGGTACACGTTCATCTTGTACGTCTCGTGCGTGCCGAGCAGGCGCTTGTGGCCGGCGGTCAGCTTGTCGCCGTACTGCGCCATGTTGGCCTTGGTGATGGTGAACACGGTCGCTTCGGCGTCGATCGCCGCGTCCGACGCGTACTCGCCGGCGACCTTTCCGCGCTGCTTGGCCGGCGTCCAGGCCGGGATGCTGCCGTCCGCGTTGCCGGCCTTCTCGGCACCGACCGGCGTCAGCGCCTGGCCGAGCTTGGCCGCTTCCTCGGGACCGACCTTGGCGGCCGACTGCTGGGCCGCGAGGCCCAGTGCCGCTCCCACTGCGAGCACTGCGATGCGTCTATACATGGTGAAGATCTCCTTCTTCTTGAAGCGATGGCGCGGAACCCAACCGGGCGCCGCGCTGGGGGGAAATCTGCGTTGTCGCAGTCTAATCCTAAGTCCGGGCGAGGTGGGACAACAGCAAATCGCGGGCGTCGAGCTGCGCGCGCAGCGTGGCGACGAGGATGTACACCCCAGCCAGGCGGCGGTGCAGGAATACGATCTCGCGCGGCGGCAGCCGGAACCAGCGCGACAGCGCGGTACGGGCGATCTTCTCGGTCACGCGCCGCGGCAGGTCGCTGGCGCCCCAGTCGTACGCCCCGCCGCGGAACGGCTCGACGATCAGCTCGCACAGCTCGGCGAACGCGGTGCGTATGGACTGCGGGAAATGCCGGCCCATCAGCCCGATCGCCTCGGCGCCCCGGCCGATGCGCGCGGACTCGCCCGCCAGCGCGCCGCCGACGATGTCGGCGTAGCCCTCGACGAAACCCGGCCCGAATACGCGCGTGGCGCCGAAGTCGATCAGCACGAGACGGTCTTCCTGTCCGTTATTGGCGACACGTACGCGGTAGTTGCCGAAATGAGGGTCCGTTTGGACTGTGCGCCAGTCGAAAAATTCCGTGAGGAAGAGGTCGAGCGCCGCCAGCGCCAGCCGGTTGCGCCGCTCCTGCGACAGGCCCTGGACGCGGGCATCGCGCACGTGCAGCGCCTCCTCGTAGGTGGTGGCCAGCACCGTGTCGCTGCAATACTCCGGCAGCACGCGCGGCACCGCGAAGCGGCGGTCGGCCGCCAGGCGCTCGTGGTACATCTGGGTGAACAGGCGCTCGGTCTCGTAGTCCACCTCGCGGTGCAGCATCTCGCGCACCTCGTCGAAGATCGGCTCCAGCCGCAGGCCCGGCGGCGCCAGCCGCGTCATCACGATCAGCCGGTAGAGCGTGTTGACGTCGCTCTCGATCGCCTCGGCCACCCCCGGGTAGCGCACCTTGACGCACAGCTCCAGGCCGTCGCGCTTGCGCCGCGCGCGGTGCACCTGCCCCAGCGAGGCCGCCGCCAGCGGCACCCGGTCGATCACCAGCTCGCGCAGGCGCTCGCGCCCCAGTGCGTGCTCCAGCACCGGCGCCAGCACCGGCCAGTCCACCGCCGGCGTGTTGTCCTGCAGCTCGGACAGGACCTTGACCGCCTCGTCCGGCAGGAAGTACTGGCCGTACAGCGACAGCATCTGCCCGGCCTTCATCACGCTGCCCTTGAGCCGGCCCAGCTCGTCGGCCAGCGCCCGCGCCTGGCGCGCGTAGAACGCGCGGTCGGCGGCGGCGCGCGCCTCCGGCGCGCGGAACAGGTTGGCCACCGTGTGCGCCGCGATCTGGGTGCCGGCGGTCACGCCCAGGCGCGCGAGCTTGAGATTGCGCTCCAGCGGCCGGGTCGGCAGGCGCGACATGCTAGGCTTTCGCTCGTCGTTCACGATCTGTCTTTTTCACCCTGTGCGGAACCGCGCCATGCCCACCCTGGCCGACCAACTGCTGGCCCCCCATCACCGCGACGAGTTCGTCGCCGACTGCGTGAAGCTGGTCGAAACGCAGGTGTCGCGCCTGTCCGGCCTGCGCGGCATGAGCCTGCGCACCGGCCTGGCGATGCTCAAGTCGGCCCGGCCGGACGTGCTGCCGCGCGCCGTCGCGCGGCTGCTGCCGGAATTCGTCCAGGCGCTGGAGCCTTTGTACCAGAAGTTCCGTTGTTCGACCGCGGGCGATTTTAAGGCGTTCATGCAGCGCCATGCGGCGGACGCCATCGACGCCCTGCTCGCCGTCACCGACACGCGCATGGGCGCCAGCCAGAACGCGGTGGCCAAGTCCTTCTACGCCCGCTTCCGCCACAGCGCCGAAGCCGAGCTGGAGCAGGCCCTGCCGGCGCTGGCCGGATTGATGCGAATTTACCTGTCCTGACCTCTTGCGGCGGCCCCCTCCCCGTAGCAGCCTAGCGGCACAGAAAAAGGCGGGGGTATCGGACACATGCGGTACGGCGCGATGGCCGCGGCGGCGGCCGCGGTTGTGCTGTCGGCGTGCGGCGAAAGCCGGCCCGCGTCCCCGGCCGGCGCCGCGCCGCGCAGCGGCCCGCACCCGCTGGTCTCGGCGCACCGCGGCGGCGCCGCCTACGCGCCGGAGAACACGATGCCGGCGTTCCGCAACGCGCTGCGCCTGGGCGCGGACCAGATCGAGACCGACGCCCAGCTCACCGCCGACGGCGCGCTGGTGCTGATCCACGACGACACGCTCGACCGCACCACCGATTGCAGCGGCGCGGTTTCGGCCAAGACGCTGGCGCAGGTGCGGGACTGCGACGCAGCCTACTGGTTCAGCCCTGGGCAGCCGACCACGATCCCGGTCGAAGCGGTCCCGCATTCTTTGCGCGGCCAGGGCGTGCGCGTGCCGGAGGCGCGCGAGCTGTTCGCGCTGCTGCGCAGCCTGGGCGAGGCGGCGCCGGACCTGTCGATCGAGATCAAGGACATCCCCGGCGAGTCCAACTTCGACCCGGCCGGCGCCGACGTGGCCGCCGCACTGGTGCCGCTGATCCAGGAGTACGGCCTGCAACGCAAGACCATCGTGCAGTCGTTCTGGCCGGCGGCGCTGGAGCAGGTGCGTCTGCTCGACCCGACCCTGCGCACGCAGTTCCTCACCACCACCTCCACCGGCCAGACCGCGGCGCAGAACGTGGCCTGGACGATCGCGCGCCAGCACGACGTCGCGGCACCCAACTTCGACGCGCCGGACTTCAACGCCGAGCTGGTCGCGGCGGCGCAGGCCGCCGGCCGGCAGGTGATCCCGTACACCCCGGATCGCGCCGCCGAGCTGGAGCAGGTGGCGGCGCTGGGCGTGGACGGCATCATCACCAATTTCCCCGGCTGCCTGCTGCGCCTGCAAGGCCGCCTGGACGAAGCGCGCGTGTTGCCGGACGAGGTTGCCGGCGAGCTGCCGCCCTGCCCCGGCGAGACCGTCGCTCGCGCCGCGCCGCCGCGCGACCGCCCCGACCCCGCCGCCTGCGCGGCGCTGCGCCCGGCGCGCTGGCTGCCCGCGCAGGGCCAGCCGGCCGACCGCGCCGCGCTGCGC
>JACPFV010000057.1 GCA_016182805.1 Gammaproteobacteria bacterium | reverse complement strand
GACCTTATTCCGCATAGACGACCCCGGGCAGCCAGGTGGCCAGGGCGGGCCACGCGGCGAGCAGGACCAGCATCAGGAGCTGCATCACGATGAACGGTACCACGCCGCGGTAGATGTCGGCGGTGGCCAGTTCCGGCGGCGCGACGCCGCGCAGGTAGAACAGGGCGAAGCCGAACGGCGGGGTCAGGAACGAGGTCTGGAGGTTGACCGCCATCATCACGCCCAGCCACACCGGGTCCAGGCCCATCATCAGCAGCGCCGGCCCGACGATCGGCACGACCACGAACACGATCTCGATGAAGTCGATGACGAAGCCGAGCGCGAACATCAGCGCCATCACCGCCAGCATGGCGCCGAACGCGCCGCCCGGCAGCGCGTGCAGCAGGCCGTGCACCGTGCGGTCGCCGCCGTAGGCGTTGAACACCAGCGAGAACATCGAGGCGCCGAGCAGGATCATGAACACCATCGTGGTGACGCCGGCGGTTTCGCGGCACACCTCGCGCAGCACCGGCACGGACAGCCCGCCGCGCAGCGCCGCCAGCAGGATCGCGCCGGTGCCGCCGACCGCGGCCGCCTCGGTCGGCGTGGCGAAGCCGGCGACGATCGAGCCGAGCACCGCCAGGATCAGCAGCAGCGGCGCCAGCAGTCCGCGCGCCAGCCGCTTCCACAGCTCCAGGCCGACGTGCGGCGACGGCACCGCCGGCGCCCGCTGCGGCCAACGCCAGGCGACGAAGCCGACGTACGCGAGGTACAGCGTCACCAGCAGCAGCCCCGGCAGCAGCGCGCCGGCGAACAGGTCGCCCACCGACACCGTCTCGGTCGCGTACACGCCGCGCGCGAGCTGCGCCTGCTGGTAGGCGGACGACAGCACGTCGCCCAGCAGCACCAGGATGATCGACGGCGGAATGATCTGGCCCAGCGTGCCGGACGCGCAGATGGTGCCGGCGGTGAGCGCCTTGTCGTAGCCGCGCTTCATCAGCGTGGGCAGCGACAGCACACCCATCGTCACCACGGTGGCGCCGACGATGCCGGTGGACGCCGCCATCAGCGCGCCGACCAGCACCACCGCGATCAGCAGGCCGCCGCGCAAGCGCCCGAACAGCGCGCCCATGGATTCGAGCAGTTCCTCGGCGATCTTGGATCGCTCCAGCATCACGCCCATGAACACGAACAGCGGCACCGCGATCAGCGTCTCGTTGGTCATGGTGCCGAACAGGCGGCTGGAGATGTCCAGCAGGTCGGCCGCCGGAAACGCGCCGACCGCGACGCCGCCCAGCCCAAACAGCAGCGCGACGCCGCCGAGCGTGAACGCGACCGGGTAGCCCAGGCCCAGCGCCGCGACCACGCACAGGAACATGAGGAAGCCGATCCAGCCGGTGCCGTTCATGCCGGCACCCCTTTGCGCCAGGCGGCGAGGTTCAGCACGGCGGAGGCCAGCGCCTGGAGCATCAACTGCACCGCCATGACCGGGATCAGGGTCTTGAGCAGCCAGATCAGCGGCAGGCCGCCGGGGTCGGTCGAGGTCTCGCGCAACCGCCAGGCCGCGCCGACGTAGCCCAGCGAAACCGCGAACAGGAAGGCCGCGAACGGCAGCAGGAACAGCAGCGCGCCGAGCGCATCGACCAGCGCCTTGCGGCGCGCCGGCCAGCGGCCGTAGAACAGGTCCACGCGCACATGGCTGCCCTGCGCCAGCCCCGCCGCGGCCGCCAGCATGAACATGGCCGCGTTGAGGTACGTCACCGATTCCTGCATCGCCACCGAGCCCCAGTTGAAGGCGTAGCGCAGGATCACGACCAGGAAGTAAAGCAGCGTCATCGCCAGCGCGAACCAGGCGACGCCGCGGAACACGGCACGGTTGAAGGCCGTGACGGCCTCGGCAAGGGGGAGCAGGACGTTCAAATGTTGTTGTTCCGCGGCGGGTGCGCGGCGGACATTTTAGAGAAGCCGATGCGGCCTTGCTGAAACGAAAGGATCAAGGCGACAGCGCCCGCGCATGCTCGCGGTGATGCATCAGGATGCGCCGGTACTCCGCCGGATCCTTGACGTGCACCACGTCGCCCTCGCGCGGGAAGTGCCAGTCGTAGAGGCGCGACAGGAAGAAGCGGAAGGCGGCGGCGCGCACCGTGAGCGGCCAGGCGGCGCGCTCGGCGTCGGTCAGTTCGCGGCGCGCCATGTAGGCGGCCAGCAGGCCCTGCGCGCGCGCGTGGTTGAACTCGCCGTGGGCGTCGAAGCACCAGTCGTTGAGCGTCACCGCGAGGTCGTACAGCAGGGCATCGTTGCAGGCGTAGTAGAAGTCGATGACGCCGGACAGGCGCTCGTCCACGAACAGTACGTTGTCCTTGAATAAATCGGCGTGGATCACGCCCTGCGGCAGCGCGGCCGGGTCCAGGCCGGACTGTGCGGACAACTCGTCGCGGATCAGCGCGGCGGTGTCGCGGTCCACGACCGGCAGCAGCGTCTCGGCGGCGGCGCGGCGCCACTCCCGGCCGCGCGAGTTCGCGCAGGTGCCGGGATACGACAGTCCCGCCAGGTGCATTTCGCCCAGCAGCCGGCCGACGGCGGCGGCGTGCGGCAGTGCCGGGAACAGCACGCTCTGGCCCACCAGCCGGTTGACCAGCGCCGCCGGCTTGCCGTTGAGCGTGGTCAGGCTCTCGCCGGCGCGCGTGCGCAGGGGCATCGGGCAGGCGATGCCGCGCCGCGCCAGGTGCTCCATGAGGCCGAGGAAGAACGGCAGGTCGGCGTAGTTGAGCCGCTCGAACAGCGTCAGCACCCAGCGCCCGTCGGCGGTGTCGACGAAGTAGTTGGTGTTCTCGACGCCCTCGCCGATGCCCTGGAAGCCGAGCAGCTCGTCCAGGGGATAGCGCTTGAGGAACTCGCGCAGCTCGGCGTGGCTGACCTTGGTGAAAACGCTCATGTGCGGCGTGACGCGTGGAGGCGGGCGGCAAGTATGCCGGAAGCGCCGGCGCCCCCGGCTCAGCGGCGCCAGAACCCCGGCGTGAACACGATCAGCAGGGTGAAGATCTCCAGGCGCCCCATCATCATGGTGACGATCAGCACCCATTTGCCGAAGGTGGAGACGTCGAGCATGTGGGCGTTGACCGAGCCCAGGCCGGGGCCTTCGTTGTTGAGGCAGGCGGCGACGGCGGAAAAAGCGGTGACGGCATCCATGCCGGTGGCCATCATGACGAAGGTCAGCAGCGCGGTGACGGTGATGTAGACGGAGAAGAATCCGCTGACCGCGTACACCACCTCGTCGGGGACGACGCGGCCTTCCAGCTTGATCGGCAGGTGCGCGTTGGGGTGCACCAGGCGCCGCATCTCGCGCAGCGCCTGGCGCGTGAGCAGCAGCACGCGCACGACCTTGATGCCGCCGGCGGTGGACCCGCTGCTTCCGACCATGAAGCCGGACAGCACCACCAGCAGCGGCACGTACAGCGGCCACGGCGTGGGATCGGCGATGGCGAAGCCGGCGTCCGTGCCGTAGGCGATCAGCGTGAACATGCCCTTGCGCAGGCTCTCGCCCAGCGTCGGATAGACGCCGAGCAGGTACAGCGGCGCGCACACCAGCGCTCCGAACAGCAGGATGACGAACAGCGCGGTCTTGAACTCGCCGTCGCGGAAATAGGCGCGGATGGAGCCGTCGCGCCAGGCCAGGAAGTGCAGCGCGAAGTTGGTCGCACCCACCACCATGAAGAACATCACCGCCAGCTCCAGCCACGGGTTGTTGTAGTAGCCGATGCTGGCGTCGTGGGTGGAGAAGCCGCCGGTGGACAGCGTGGACATGGCGTGGCAGATGGCGTCGAACACGTCCATGCCCAGCACCCAGTAGGCCAGGCCGCACAGCAGGGTCAGCGTGACGTAAATGATCCACAGGGCGCGCGCGGTGCCGGCGATGCGCGGCGTCAGCTTGGCGTCCTTCATCGGCCCCTGCGTCTCGGCCTTGTACAGCTGCATGCCGCCGACGCCCAGCATGGGCAGGATCGCGACCGCCAGCACGATGATGCCGACGCCGCCGAGCCAGTGCAGCAGCATGCGGTAGAAGTTGAGCGCGTGCGGCAGCTCGTCCAGCCCGCGCGGCACGACGGTCGCGCCGGTCGTGGTCAGGCCGGACACCGACTCGAACACGGCGTCGGTGAAGCTGTGCCAGGCCTGGTCGGCGAAGTACAGCGGGATCGCGCCGAACACGCCCAGCACGGCCCAGAACAGCACGGTGATGAGGAAGCCGTCGCGCACCTTGAGGTCGGCGGCGGCGTCGCGCACCGGCCACCACACGACGGCGCCGGTGGTCAGCGTGATCCACAGGCCGATCAGGAACGGCGCGACCACGCTTTCGCCGTAGATCAGGTTGACGAACAGCGGCGGCACGTTGGCCAGGGAGAACAGCATGATCAGCGCGCCGGTCACGCGCTGCACCGCGGAGTAGCGGTGCCCCTGCGCGCCGTTGCCGAGCGCCGACCCGCCGAGGAATCCCGGAGAGAGCATCGGCGGCGGCTACAGGAAGCCCATGCCGACGTGGAACAGCCGTTCCACCTGCTTGGTGTGCTTCTTGTCCACGATGAACAGGATCACGTGGTCCTCCGCCTCGATCGCGGTGTCGTGGTGCGCGATGATGACGTCGTCGCCGCGCACGATGGCGCCGATGGTGCTGCCGGGCGGCAGCTCGATTTCCTCCAGGCGCCGGCCGACCACGCGCGAGCTGTCGCGGTCGCCGTGGGCGATCGCCTCCACCGCCTCGGCGGCGCCGCGCCGCAGCGTGTGGACCTTGACCACGTCGCCGCGGCGCACGTGCGCCAGCAGCGCGGAGACGGTGGACTGCTGCGGCGAGATCGCCACGTCGATGACGCCGCCCTCGACCAGGTCCACGTACGCCACGCGGTTGATGAGCGACATCGCCTTGCGCGCGCCCAGGCGCTTGGCCAGCATCGACGACAGGATGTTGGCCTCGTCGTCGTTGGTGATGGCGCAGAACACGTCGCAGTCCTCGATGTTCTCCTCCAGCAGCAGGTCCTCGCTGGCGGCGTCGCCGACCAGCACGATGGCGTGCTGCAGGTGCTCGGACAGGAACTTGGCGCGCTCGCGGCTCTTCTCGATGATCTTGACCTGGATCGTGTCTTCCAGCGCCTGCGCCAGGCGCAGGCCGATGTTGCCGCCGCCGGCCAGCATGATGCGCTTGACCGGCTTGTCCAGGCGCCGCAGCTCCGACATGACCTTGGGGATGTGCTCGCGCGCGGCGACGAAGAACACCTCGTCCTCGGCCTCGATCACGGTGTCGCCTTCCGGCAGGATCGGCCGGCCGCGCCGGTAGATCGCCGCCACGCGCGCGTCGACGTGCGCCGGCACGTGGCGCGGCAGCTCCTTGAGCTGGCGGCCGACCAGCGGCCCGCCGTAGAACGCCTTGACGCCGACCAGGCGCACCCGCCCCTCGGCGAAGTCCACCACCTGCAACGCGCCGGGGTACTCGATCAGGCGGCGGATGTAGTCCGTGACCAGCTGCTCCGGCGAGATGTGCATGTCCACCGGCACGCCTTCCTGGCCGAACATCTGTTCCTCGCGCAGGTACTCCGACGAGCGTACGCGCGCGATCTTGGTCGGGGTGCGAAACAGCACGTCCGCGATCTTGCAGGCGAGCATGTTGGTCTCGTCGCTGTCGGTGACGGCGATCAGCATGTCGGCGTCGTCGGCACCGGCGCGGCGCAGCACGCTGGGATGCGAGCCGTAGCCCTGCACCGTGCGGATGTCGATGCGGTCCTGCAGGTCGCCCAGCAGCTGGGCGTCGGTGTCGACGACGGTGATGTCGTTCGCCTCGCTCGCCAGGTTTTCGGCCAGGGTCGATCCCACCTGCCCGGCCCCCAGAATGACGATCTTCACCGAGCCTGCGTCTTATTGGCTTTCATGGGGCGCGCACCCTACGCCTTCTGCTTGTGCGGTGCAAGATTTCCAGTCCTGCCGCGCACCGTTGTGGTGCGTGGAGCCAGTTTTACTATTGTAGCGGCTGGCGCGCCGCACCTAGCATCCATTCAAACAAACGACTCTCCCTATGCCTGAGAGTCCCCCAGCGCGAATAAACACAGCAAGGGCGCGGGGCTGGAGCGTGCGAGCCGCGATGGAGAAAGCACCGCCATGACCTTTCGTCTGCCATACGGCCGCGGCCGGTGCGCCCTTTTCCCTTTCGTTTTTTCTTTCCGCCAAAACTGACGGATGACTCATATGACAACCGCCTTGCGTGGTTCCCTCACCCTCTGCGTCCTCGCCGCCGGCCTGGCGCTCAGCGCCTGCCAGTCCGACCAGGCGGCGGCGCCGCCGGCCGCGCAGCTCGGCGGCCGCTTCGTGGACGATCCCGTCGCCGGCCTCGGCTACGCCACGGCGACCCTGAGCGGCGTCACCGGCACCCAGGGCGAGTTCGCTTACCGCGAAGGCGAGGTCGTGCGCTTCCGCCTCGGGCGCATCGAGCTGGGTGAGGCCCCCGGCGCCGCCGTGCTCACGCCGGCGGACCTGGTCGACGCGGTCGGCCAGGTTCCGGCCAAGGCCGGGACGATCTCCGACAACGCTCTCAACCTCGCGCGCCTGCTGCAAACCCTGGACGCGGACTGCACGCTCGCCAACGGCATCCAGATCTCCGAGACCGCGCGCAGCGTCGCCGCCGACGCCAGCCTGGACCTGTTCCAGCCGGTGGCGGAATTCGAGCGGTCGGAGGCGGTCGAGGCCTTCATCGCGGCCGCCGCGCCGGACTGCGCCGGCGACGCGCTGATCGCCGCGCAAACCGCGCGCGACAACCTGCTGGACACGCTGGACTACATCGCCAGCCACGGCGGCGCCGCCAACCGCCTGCCGGCGGCCGAGGCCGGACCGGCCCTCACCGCCGACGAGGGCGAGCGGGTCATGCTCGCCGGCAGCGGCGCCGACGAGGACGGCAGCATCGTCGGCTACCGGTGGCGCCAGACCGGCGGCCCGGCCGTGACCCTGAGCGGGGCCAACACCGCCACCCCGGAGTTCCGGGCGCCGGCGGTCGACGGCGCGCCCAGCGTCGAGCTGCGCTTCGCGCTGGTGGTGCTGGACAACGACGGCGGCGCCTCGGCGGCCGACGAGGTCGTCGTCGCCGTCAACGACCGCGTGGCCGGCAACGTCGAGCCCACGGCGCGCATCGCCGTCAGCCCCGGCTTGACCGTGGCCGCGCGCAGCCCCGTGACTCTCGACGGCAGCGCCAGCAGCGACGCCGACGGCCGCATCGTGGCCTACACCTGGCGCCAGCTCGGCGGCCCCACGGTCGCGCTCGCCACGCCGGACGCCGACAAGTCCGGCTTCACCGCGCCGGCGGTGCCCGCGAGCACCACCCTGAAGTTCGAGCTGCGCGTCGTCGACGACGACGGCGCCAGCGGCACGCAGCAGGTCGAGGTGGTGGTGGCGCCGGTCAACGACGCGCCGACGGTCTCCGACATCGGCGACGCGACGACGCTGGAGGACACCCCCACCGCGGCGATCGAGTTCACCTTCGACGACGTGGACGGCGGCATCGACGCGCTCGCCATCGGCGTCGCCTCCGACAACCCAGGCTTGATTCCGGCGGGCGCCGCCACCATCACGCGCGGCGGCAACCAGGCCCGCCTGATCCTCACGCCCGCCGCCAACCGGTCCGGCAGCGCCACCATCACCGTCACGGTGAGCGACGGCGCCGCCTCCGCCTCCGACACCTTCGTCCTCACCGTGCAGCCGGTGAACGACGCGCCGGTCGCCCAGGCCGCCAGCGTCGACGCCAGCGAGGACACGGCCCTGAGCGGACAGCTCGCCGCCGGCGACGTGGATTCGGCGAGTCTCAGCTTTGTGCGGGTCGGCGACGCCGCCCATGGCAGCGTCATCGTCAACGACGACGGCAGCTTCATCTACACCCCGGCCGTCGACTTCAACGGCACCGACAGCTTCACGTTCAAGGCCAGCGACGGCGCGCTCGAATCGGCGCCGGCCACCGTCACCGTCACCGTCGCCGCCGTCAACGACGCGCCGGTCGCGCAGGCGGCCAGCGCCAGCGGCACCGAGGACTCGGCCCTGAGCGGACGGCTCGCCGCCGGCGACGTGGATTCGGCGAATCTCAGTTTTGTGCGTGTCGACGGCCCCGCCCACGGCGCCGTCACCGTCGCCGCCGACGGCGCCTTCACCTACACGCCCGCCGCCAACTTCGCCGGTAGCGACAGCTTCACGTTCAAGGCCAACGACGGCACGGCCGACTCCGCGCCGGCCACTATTTCCATCGCCATCGCCGCCGTCAACGACGCGCCGGTGGCGCAGGCGGCCAGCCTCGACGCCCGCGAGGACACGGCCCTGGACGGACAGCTCGCCGCCAGCGACGTGGATTCGGCCGAGCTGACGTACGCTCTGGCCGCCGCGCCGGCGAACGGCAGCGTCACGGTCGACACCGACGGCGGCTTCCGCTACACGCCCGCCGCCGACTTCAACGGCGCCGACAGCTTCACCTTCAAGGCCAACGACGGCCAGCTCGATTCCAACGCGGCCACGGTGACGATCGCCGTCGCCGGCGCCAACGACGCGCCGGTCGCCCTGCCGCAGAGCCTGACGACGGACGAGGACCGTGCCGCCGCCGGCACGCTCGCCGCCACCGACGCGGACGGCGACGCCCTGACCTTTGCCGTGGTCGGCCAGCCCGGCCACGGGACGGTGACGGTCGCCGCCGACGGCGCCTTCACCTACACGCCCGCCGCCAATTTCGCGGGCAGCGACAGCTTCACGTTCAAGGCCAACGACGGCACGGCCGACTCCGCGCCGGCCACGATTTCCATCGCCATCGCCGCGGTCAATGACGCGCCGGTGGCGGCCGACGACAACGCCGAGATCGACGAGGACGGCAGCGCCCAGCTTGCGGTGCTGGCCAACGACGGCGATGCCGACGGCGACGCTTTGACCATCATCGAGTGGAGCGCGCCGAGCCAGGGCGGCACGGTCGATCCCATGGGCGGCGAATTCCGGTACGCGCCGCGCCCGGATTTCCACGGCACCGAAACCTTCCGCTACACCGTCACCGACGGCAAGGGCCTGACCGCCAGCGCCACGGTCACGATCACCGTGCGCAGCGTCAACGACCTGCCGGTGGCGAACGCGGACTACGGCAGCATGGACGAGGATGGCGACAGCCTGCTGCTGACCGTGCTCGACAACGACACCGACGCCGACGCCGGGGACACGCCGACCGTGATCGAGGTCGGCACGCCGAACCAGGGCGGCAGCGCCGCCATCGCGCTGGACGGCACCGCCATCGCCTACACGCCGGCGCCGGATTTCAACGGCACCGAGACCTTCACTTACACGGTCGGCGACGGCAATGGCGGCACCGCGAGCGCGGCCGTCACGGTGACGGTCGCCGCGGTCAACGACGCGCCGGTGGCCACGTCCACGACGTTCAACGTCAACGAAGACCCTGCCGCACCGCTGAGCGAGCAGCTGGCGGCGACGGACGTCGATGGGGATGCGACGAGCTTCCGCCTCGACACGGCTCCCACCAGCGGCACCGCGAGCGTCGCCGCCGACGGCGGATTCAGCTACCGCCCGGCGGTGAATTTCGCCGGCACCGATAGTTTCACCTTCGTCGCCCGCGACGGCACGGCGGATTCCGCGCCGGCCACCGTCAGGGTGACGGTCAGCGATCAGCCGGAAGCGACGCTCGGCATCGCCGACGTCGCCGTGGAAGAAGGCACCGGCGCGCCGGTGCGCGAGCTGGTGTTCACGCTCACGCTGTCGCGCGCGCCGGACAGCGCGGTCACGGTGTCCTATGAGACCGCGGACGGCTCCGCGACCGCGCCCGCCGACTACGCCAGCGCCGGCGGCACGGCGACCATCGGCACCGGCGCGACGAGCCAGACGATCCGCGTCCCGGTCATGGCAGACAACGCCGAGGAAAACGACGAGACGCTCAGCCTGAATCTCGCCGTCACGGCCGGTGCGGACAGCGTGCAGAACGGCGGCGACGAATTCGTCGCGCTGGGCACGATCGCGAACGACGACTTCAAGAACCTGCTGCTCATCGGCGCGGCCAAGCGCAGTCTCACGCCGACGCAGGCGCAGATCGACGGCATCGAGGAGCCGCGCGCTTTCGGCGGCGGTACGCACCTGCAGAAATTCAACCTCGGCGGCTTCGGCATCAACGTCGGGCAGAACCTGCCGGACCCAGCCGGCGAAATTCCGGCGCAGGCGACCACGACCGAGCCGGCCGGACGCCGCGTGTACCAAAACAGCCTGGGCCGCGACGAACACACGAACGTGCGCGTGTTCGCGATCGAGCAGCGCGGCGGCACCGTCGTCGTGTTCGTCATGATCGACGCGATCGGCGCCGGCAACATAATCCAGCAGGGCGTGAAGGATGCGATCATGGCCGCGGCGGCGGACCTCGGCGTCGCCGTGCTGCCGGAAAACATCCTGTTCGGCCAGACGCACTCGCACACCGCGGCCGACCTGCAGGGCCTGTGGGGCGGCGTGCCGCAGGACTGGATCGAGAATGTTCTGTATGTCCAGGCGGCGGCGGCGGCAACCGAGGCGCTCGGCACGCGCCGTCCGGCGCACCTGCGCCTGCGCCAGGGCTATACGGTGGACTTCAACAACTACCGGCGGCCGCGCATCGACGCCAACGCCGACGCCGACGGCACCATCACGTTGCTGAGCGCGACCGGCGACGACGGCACGCCGGTCGGCAACATCCTGCAGTACAACGCGCACCCGACCAGCATCGGCGACGGCACCAAACCGCGCACGCCGCACTCGGAGTACATCCTCGGCGCGATGGACTGGCTGGAATCGCTTGGCGGCGGCACCGCCCTGTACTTCAACGGCCCGATCGCGGACGCCTCGCCGTCCGGTAGCCGCGCCGGCTGTGCGCCGCTTGCGGCCGACCAGCCGTTCAGCGGCGTGCGCTGCCGCGGCGAGGGCATGGCCGATCACCTGCTGAACCCCGCCAACGTGCTCGCCGACCGCGAGCTGGCGGCCAGCGTCACCGCGCAATCGGTCACCGCGTACCTGCCGATCACGAATCCGGCCTTCGTCGCGGCGGCCGGCGCCGGCTCGTTCAACCGCTATTACAACTTCACCGAGCTGCCGGTCGACCAGATCCCCGGCATCGGCCCGCAAGCGGCGGCGGACCTGCCGCAGATCGCGCCGGTCGCGATCACGACAGTGTCGCGCGTGACGCTCGGCGGCGAGGGCGGCCTGGAGGTCGTGACGATTCCGGGCGAGACGACGAACACGTTCGGCAACTACATCCGCAGTCTCGCCGGCACCAACGTCATGCTGCTGGGCCTGACGCACAACTCCTTCGGCTACATCCTGCCGGAGGAGGAGTTCAGCTACCTCGCCCAGGATGGCGACGACGGCTTCGTCGCGCCGTTCACCGGCTACGAGGAGAACGTCTCGCTCGGGCCCCTGACCGCGCCGCTGCTGCGCACGCAGGCGTACAACATGCTGTTCGCCGCGGACCCGCAGGCCTACGTGCCGCCGACGCTCGCGAGCTGCGCGCAGGAAGCGAATTCCCCGACCTGCCTGCTCCAAGTCGCGGAGAACCGCGCGAACATCCTGCAGGACGATCTGCGCGTCTGCATGGAGTCGGGCCTGGGCGCGGACGGCTGCCCGTTCCGCAAGGCGATCGGCTACTTCACCGACGGCCTCGGCACGTTCGCCGACGGCTGTCGCGACTTCGGTGGGCCCGAGGAATTCTGCTCGGTGTTCGATCAGCTCGCCGCCGCGCTGTCCGGCACCGGCACCGGCCCGAGCGCCGATGACGAGCTGCTGCCGCTGGTCGCCGACGCCCAGTTGCGCGGCTGCGACTTCCTCGATCCGGCGCACTGCCTGTTCCCGTTCCCGAACGACCATTTCACGGTCGCGGCGGCGGCCGGCAGCCCGCAGGCGCAGAACGCGGCGAACCCGGAGCTGGGCGGCACCGGCCGGCGCGTCAACTTCAATCCGCTGGCGATGCCGCGCAACACCGCCGGCAAGCCGGTCGACCCGACCGAGTGGAACCGCAACGACGGCTTCTCGCCCGGCCAGATGATCGTGACCTACGTGCCGGGCCTCGCCGCGAACGCGGACGGCACGATCCCGGGCGCCGCGCCGATCACCGACGTCGCGCGCTCGCTCGACGCCGACGCGCCGATCTTCGTCATCGACGCCGATACCGGCGAACGCCATCTGGTGTGGGCGGAAATCGATCTCAACGCAAATCTGTTGTTGTGGCAGTCCGCGCCGGAGGTTCAACCGCACGGCGATCAGGTCGAGCGCCCGACGCACGACGGCCGTGCCGCGCTGATCGTGCGCCCGGCGCAGAACTTCCGCGAAGGCCGCCGCTACATCGTCGCGCTGCGCAATCTGCGCGATGCGGAAGGTCGGCAGCTGACGCCGAGCGCGGGCTTCCGCCTGTGCCGCGGCGACATCGAGAGTCCCTTGAGCAACGCGCCGGCGGTGGCCGAGCGCTGCGCGCACATCCGCAGCCTGATCGACACGCTGGACAGCTTCGAGTCCGGCTTCGACGAGGACGAGCTGTACCTGACCTGGGACTTCACCGTCGCCAGCGCCAGGAACGACGTCGGCCGCTTGGCGCATATGCGCGACGACGCCTTCAACTCGCTGGCCACGCAGCCGGGCACCGACTGCACGCAGTACGTCGACGGCGCGCCCTGTGCCGCGCCGGCGTTCACGATCGACCACGTCGCCTACGCCGGCGACGACGGCGTGGAAGGCGGCATCGCGCGCAAGATCGAAGGCACGATCGCGGTGCCGAGCTACGTCGTGCCGGTCGAGCCGACGCCGGCCGACAACGAGCAGGCCGTCGCGGCGCTGCGCCAGTTCTGCGGCGGCGTGCCGCAAGAGGATTTCAACAGCGGCTGCAAGGATGTCTACGACATCGCCGGCGGCGCCACGCTGCCGCCGAACCGGCTGTTCTACAGCCCGGCCGACAATCCCAATCCGTCCGACCCGCAGGGCCAGCGCTACGGCGACGGCCTGCCGGACAGCGTCGGCACGATGCAGACGCGCTTCATGTGCCAGATCCCGAGCAAGGCGCTCAGCGAGGGTCCGTCGCGAGCCGGCATCTACGGCCACGGTTTGCTGGATTCGCGGGTCGCGATCACCTACGACGGCGTGGACGACCTGTCGCGCGAGCACAACTTCATGTTCTGCGCGGTGGACCTGTTCGGTTTCTCCACCGGCGACCTGGTCAACGTCGCCAGCACGCTGGTCGACCTGTCGAATTTCCCGGTCGTGCCGGACGGCTCGCAGCAGGGCCTGCTGAACTACATGTTCCTCGCGCGGCTGGTCGCGCACCCGCAGGGCTTCGCGGCCGACGCCGCATTCCAGGGAGAGGTCGGCAAGCCGCTGTTCGCCCGTCGTGAGGTGTTCTACGACGGCAACAGCCAGGGCGGCATCGTCGGCGGCGCGGTCATGGCGATCTCCAAGGACGTCAACCGCGGCGTGCTCGGCTCGCTGGGCATGAACTACTCGACGCTGCTCCAGCGCAGCAAGGACTTCGATCCG
>JACPFV010000056.1 GCA_016182805.1 Gammaproteobacteria bacterium | reverse complement strand
TGCAGCGGCACCGGCTGCACCGGCACGCCGTGGGCCTCGGCGAGCCGACCCGCCGGCGTCGCGCGCAGCGCCTGGCGCACCAGCGATTCGTCGTAATCCACCGCCGCCACGATCTCGACGCCGCCAGGCACGCGGCGGTTGGACAGGATGACCGCATCGGGCCCCTGCTCCTCGCGTACCTGGCGGATCGCCTCGCGCATGGTGGGCGCCGTAAAGCGCTTCATTTTCATCGGCTACTCCTCGACTCGCGCATTGCCGGATTCGTCCTATGCAATCGTTGCGGCCAACCGGATCTTCCGGTTCTCCGGAACCTCCGGATAGGCCAGAACATTCAGGCCGGGGATCGTGTGGCGCGTGAAGCGCGCCAGGATCGGCCGCAGCGCCGGCGGCACCAGCAGCACGGCCGGCTGGCCGGCGGCCTCCTGGCGCTGGGTGCCGTCCATGAGCGTCTTGTGCAGGCGTTCGGCAAGTCCCGGTTCCACAATCTGATTTCCCGTCTGCGCCGAATCCTGCAACATCCGTTCCAGTGCCGGCGCCAGCGCGAACACCGGCAGCTCGGCGTTCATGCCGACGATGTCCTGCACGATCTGGCGGCCCAGCGCGATGCGCACCGCGGCGATCAGCGCGACGGGATCCTGACTGCGCGCCGCCGCCTCCGCCAGGGCTTCGGCGATCGCGCGCATGTTGCGGATCGGCACCCGCTCCGCCAGCAGGGCCTGCAACACCTTGACGATGGCCGACAGCGGCAGCAGCTTGGGGGTGACGTCCTCGACCAGCTTGGGCGCCGCCTTGGCCAGGCTGTTGAGCAGTTGCTGCACTTCCTCGTGGCCCAGCAGCTCGTGCGAGTGGTCCTTGAGGATCTGCGACAGGTGCGTGGCGACGACGGTGGCGGCGTCCACCACGGTGTAGCCCTGCGCCTGCGCCTGGGTGCGCGCGCCCGGCTCGATCCAGACCGCGTCCAGGCCGAACGCCGGGTCCTTGGTGACGATGCCCTGCACCGGCCCGAGCACGCGGCCGGGGTTGAGCGCCAGCTCGCGGTCCGGATGGATTTCGCCCTGCGCCACCGGCACCCCGTGCAGCAGGATGCGGTAGGCGCCGGGCGTCAGCTCCAGGTTGTCGCGCACGTGCACCGCCGGGATCAGGAAGCCCAGCTCCTGGGTCAGCTTCTTGCGCACCCCCTTGATGCGGCCCATCAGCTCGGCGCCCTGCCGCCGGTCGACCAGCGGGATCAGGCGGTAGCCGACCTCCAGGCCGATGGCGTCCACCGGCGCGACGTCGTCCCAGGACAGCTCCCTGGGCTCGGCCGGCTTGGACTGCTCCGCCGCCTCCTCGCCCTCGGCCGGCTTGGCCGCCTCCGCCTCGCGCGCGCGCGACGCGATCAGCCAGGCCAGGCCGCCCGCGGCCGCCGCCAGCAGCAGGAAGGCGAAGTTGGGCATGCCGGGGATCATGCCCATCAGGCCCAGCACGCCGGCGGTGATCGCCAGCGCCTTGGGCTTGCCGAACACCTGGCTGGTGACCTGCTGGCTCATGTCCTGCGAGCGCGAGATGCGCGTCACCAGCATGGCCACCGCGGTCGACAGCATCAGCGCCGGCACCTGCGCCACCAGACCGTCGCCGATGGTCAGCAGGGTGTAGTTCTTGAGCGCCACCGCCAGCGGCAGGTCGTGCTGCAAGGTGCCGATCAGCAGGCCGCCGATGACGTTGATGAACAGGATCAGGATGCCGGCGACGGCGTCGCCGCGCACGAACTTGCTGGCGCCGTCCATGGAACCGTAGAAGTCCGCCTCCTCGCGCACCTCGTTGCGGCGCTGGCGCGCCTCCTCGGGCTTGATCAGGCCGGCGTTGAGGTCGGCGTCGATCGCCATCTGCTTGCCGGGCATGGCGTCCAGGGTGAAGCGCGCCGACACCTCGGAAATGCGCCCGGCGCCCTTTGTCACCACGACGAAATTGATGACCGTGAGGATGATGAACACGATCAGGCCGACGGTGTAGTTGCCGCCGACCACGAAGTGGCCGAACGCCTCGATCACCTTGCCGGCCGCATCGGTGCCCTCGTGGCCGTGCAGCAGCACCACGCGCGTCGAGGCCACGTTGAGCGACAGGCGCATCAGCGTGGTCAGCAGCAGGATGGTCGGGAACGAGCTGAAGTCCAGCGGCCGCATCACGTAGATCACCGCCAGCATCACGACGATCGACAGCGCGATGTTGAAGGTGAACAGCACGTCCAGCACGAACGGCCGCAGCGGGATCACCATCATGCCGAGGATCACCAGCAGCAGGATGGGCGCACCCAGGCCGCGGCTGGCGCCGGTGCGCAGTTCGTTCATCGCATCGGCCGCGGTCATTGCCATGGAGCGTCCGATCCTCGGGTGTCGGGCGGGGTCATACCCGGGATCAGGCAAGAACCGTGCTTGCGTGGGCCGGCCGTTTTACGGCGCGTCCAACTCCCGTGGCACCTGCACCTGCGGCGGCGCCGGCACCGGCCCGCTGCGGTGGCGGCGCAATTGGTAGACCCAGGTCAGCACCTGGGCGACCGCCTGGTACAGCGCCACCGGGATCTCGTCGCCGATGTCGACCAGCCGGTACAGCGCCCGCGCCAGCGGCGGCGCCGACAGGATCGGCACGCGATGCTCGCGCGCGACCTCGCGGATGCGCTGCGCCATGTGGTCGGCGCCCTTGGCCACCAGCCGGGGCGCGCGCATCTGGCCGTCGGTGTATTGCAGGGCCACCGCATAGTGCGTCGGGTTGACGACGACGACGTCGGCCTTGGGCACGTCCTGCATCATGCGGCGCTTGGCCACTTCCTGCTGCATCTGCCGGATCTTGGCCTTGACCTCCGGCTTGCCCTCGCTTTCCTCCAGCTCGCGGCGCAGCTCCTCGCGCGTCATGCGCAGGCTCTTGTGGTAGTTCCAGAGCTGGTACGGCACGTCCACCGCCGCCACCAGGACCAGCGACAGGCACATCCACAGGAAGGTGCTGGCGAAGATCTCCATGGCGTGGCCCAGGCCCTGGTGCACCGGCTCGTTGCCCAGCCCCGCCAGCTCGGCGCTGCGCGAGCGCAGCACGTACAGCGCCACCACGGCGACCAGCAGGAACTTGGCCAGCGCCTTGCCCAGTTCCACCAGGGATTGCAGCGAGAACATGCGGCCGATGCCGGCCACCGGATCGAGCTTTTCGAACTTGGGCGCGATCGCCTGCGGGCTGAAGTTCAAGCCGCCCAGCAGCAGCGAGGCGCCGACGGCCGCCACCATCGTCGCCAGCAGCACCGGCGCCACGATCGTCAAGCCTTCCAGCGCGAAGTAGCCGAAGGTGCCCGGCAGGTCGGCGGCATCGCGCAGGATCAGTTCCGACGGCAGTTGCAGCGCGCGCCGGAACAGCTCGGTGACCCGCGTCACCAGCGCGCCGCCCATCAGCAGGAAGGCGACGGCGCCGGCCGCCACCACCGCCGCCGTCGACAGCTCGCGCGAGCGCGGCACGTTGCCCTGCTCGCGCGCCTCGGAGAGGCGCTTGGGACTGGGTTGTTCGGTGCGTTCGGCGTCGCTGCCGTCGTCGGCCATCGCCCGTCTCCTACCCCCCGACCATGCGGGCGATCAGCAGCCAGGCGCCGTCGAGCAGGTCGGTCAGCACCTTCTGCAGCGACGGCAGCGTGAGTTGCAGGATGAACATGCCGAACACCAGCGTCAGCGGGAAGCCGATCGCGAACAGGTTTAGCGTCGGCGCGGCGCGGCTGACGATGCCGAACGACAGGTTCACGATCAGCAGCGCCGTGACCGCCGGCAGGGCGATCGCCATGCCGCCGGCGAACACCTGGCTGCCGAAGGCCACCATCGCCCAGGCGCCGCCGGGGTCCGGACGCGCGCCGACCGGCAGCGTACGGAAGCTTTCGGCCAACGCCTCCAGGATCAGGTGATGGCCGTTCAGGCTCACGAACAGGAGGGTGGCGACGATCACGAAGAACTGCGCCACCACCGGCGCGTCGACGCCGCGCAGCGGGTCGATCAGCTGCGCGAACGACAGGCCCACGCCCAGCGAGATCAGGTCGCTGCCCAGCACCACCGCCTCGAACACCAGTTGCAGCGCGAAGCCGATCGCCATCCCCACCAGGACCTGCTGCGCCAGCGTCAGGAACCAGGCGGCGCCGAACAATTCGAAGTCCGGCATCGGCGGCAGCACCGGCAGCAACACCAGCGTCACGGCGGCCGCGAACAGCAGGCGCACGCGCGGCTGCACGAAGCGCGACCCGATCATCGGCGCCACCATCGCCACCGCCGCCACGCGCGTGAACGGCCACAGGAACTGCGCCCAGAAGTCGAGCAGTTCCGCCGCGTTGAACATGGCGCCGGCCCGCGGCCCGTCAGCCGATCATGGTCGGGATGCTTTCGATCAGGCGGCGCGTGTAGTCCATCAGCGTCCGCAGCATCCACGGCCCTGCCAGCGCGATGACCGCCCCCATGGCGACCGCCTTGGGGATGAACGACAGGGTCATCTCGTTGATCTGCGTCGCCGCCTGGAACACGCCGACGATCACGCCGACCACCAGCGCCGTAATCAGCAGTGGCGCCGCCAGCAGGACCGTCAGCTCCAGCGCCTGGCGGCCGGTGGTGATGACCATTTCCGGCGTCATGGCGCGGCGAAGCTCGCGGCCAGCGCGCCCATCACCAGCGCCCAGCCGTCGACCATTACGAACAGCATCAGCTTGAACGGCAGCGAGATCAGCATCGGCGACAGCATCATCATGCCCATCGACATCAGCACGCTGGCGACGACGAGGTCGATCACCACGAACGGGATGAACAGCAGGAAGCCGATCTGGAACGCGCTCTTCAGCTCGCTGGTGGCGAAGGCCGCGGCCAGCACGGTGAACGGCACGTCGTCGCCGCTGTCGAACGGCTCGCGCTTGGACAGGCGCGCGAACAGCAGCAGGTCCGACTCGCGCGTCTGCGCCAGCATGAAGCCGCGCAGCGGCTGCGCCGCCGCCTCCAGCGCCGGCACGAACTGCGTCTTGCCGTCGAGGTACGGCTGCACCCCGGCCTGGTACGAGCGCTCGAACACCGGCTGCATGATGAACAGCGTCAGGAACAGCGCCAGCCCGACCAGGATCTGGTTGGACGGCGTCTGGCCGGTGCCCATCGCCTGGCGCAGCAGCCCCAGCACGATGATGATGCGGGCGAACGACGTGGTCATCAGCAACGCCGCCGGCAGCAGCGTCAGCAGCGTCATCAGCAGCAGGACCTGGATCGACAGCGTCCAGGTCTGGCTGCCGCCCGGGCCGGACTGCACGGTCACGGCCGGCAGGCCCTGCGCCAAGACCTCGCCGCCGGCCAGCAGCAGCGCGAGCAACGCGAACAGCCTCACGGCGCGCCCCCGCCGCCCAGCGCCTGGCGCAGACGTTCCGCGAACGAACCGGGCGGCGCGGCGGGCGGGGCCTCGGCGGCGGCCGGCGGCTGCGCGAACACGTGCAGCGTGCTGACCTGCCCGGCAGCCACGCCGATCAGCAGGTGCCGGTCGCCCGCCTGGATCAGCAGCACGCGCTCCTTGGGGCCGACCTGGAGGCCGGCGCGCACGCGCAGCAGCCCCGGCGCCGAGCCGCGCACCGTCTGCACGCGGCGCAGCAGCCAGGCCAGCGCGAAGATCAGCGCCAGCACCAGGATCAGGCTGCCGAGCATGCTCGGCAGGCCGCCGGCGGCCATGTCGGCCGCGGCGGGAGGCACGTTCGGGGGCATTTCGCGATTACTTGTTGAGCTTGCGGATGCGCTCGGCCGGGCTCACCACGTCGGTCAGGCGCACGCCGAACTTATCGTTGACCACCACCACCTCGCCGTGCGCGATCAGCGTGCCGTTGACGTAGACGTCCAGCGGCTCGCCGGCGGCGCGCTCCAGCTCGACCACGGAGCCCTGGTTGAACTGGAGCAGGTTGCGGATCGGCACGCGCGCGCGGCCGACTTCCATCGATAGCGTGATCGGCACGTCGAGGATGACGTCGAGGTTGACGTCGCCGGTCGCGGCCGCGCCCTCGCTCTTGAGATTGTCGAAGCGCGCCGGCTTGACGTCCTTCTGGGGATTGGGCTTGGGATCGCTCATGGCATCACTGCGTCGTTTGGGGCAGGTCGCGCCGGATCAGCTCGCTGATCTTGATGGCGTTCTTGCCGTTGGAAATGCCGAAGCTGCCGCGGTAGACGGGCACGTTCTCGACCATGACCTCGACATGCCGCGGCATCTTGAGGGGGATCACGTCGCCGGCCTTGAGCCGGGACAGCTCGCCGAGCGTGAGCCGCGCCTGCGCCAGCACGCTGGAGATCTCGACCTCGGCGTCCTTGAGCTGCTCGCGCATCGCCACGCCCCAGCGCGGATCCTTCTCCACGCGGTCGCTCTGTACGCCGGTGTCGAGCTGCTCGCGGATCGGCTCGACCATGGCATACGGCAGCGTGATGTGGATGTCGCCGCCGCCGCCTTCCAGCTCGACGTGGAAACGCGACACGATCACGATCTCGGACGGCGCGACGATGTTGGCGAAGTGCGGGTTGATCTCCGAGTTGATGTACTCGAAGTCCAGCTTCATCACCGGCTCCCAGGCCTCCTGCAAGTCGGCGAACGCCTGCTTGAGGAGGATCTGGATCACGCGCATCTCGGTGCGGGTGAACTCGCGGCCCTCGATCTTGGTCGGGAAGCGGCCGTCGCCGCCGAAGAAGTTGTCCACCACCGCGAACACGAACTTGGGCTCGAACACGATCAGCCCGGTGCCGCGCAGCGGCTTGACCCGGATCAGGTTCATGTTCGAGGGCACGTACAGCGTGTGCACGTACTCCGCGAACTTGGCCATCTCCATGCCCTTGACCGCCAGCTCCGGCGAGCGCCGCAGCAGGTTGAACAGGCCGATGCGGAACAGACGCGCGAAGCGGTCGTTGATCATCTCCAGCGTCGGCAGGCGGCCGCGCACGATGCGGTCCTGCGACGCCAGGTCGTAGCTGCGCACCTCGCCCGGCTGCGGCGGCGGCGTGGTGTCCACCTTGCCGCTGTCGACGCCGTGCAGCAGCGCGTCGATCTCTTCCTGCGACAGCAGATCCTTGACGGCCATGGCTTATTGCGTCACGAAGTTGGTGAAGAAGATCGCCTCGATGCGCGGCTCCTTGGGGTCGTCCTGCACCACCTTGCGGATCTCAGCCAGCATCTCGCCCTGGAGCTTCTCCTTGTCCGCGCGCGTCAGCAGCTCGTGGTAGCGCTTGGTGCCGAGCAGCAGCAGCATGTTGTTGCGGATCGCCGGCATGTTCTTCTTGATCTCCTCGACCGTGGCCGGGTCGCGCGACAGCACCTCCGCCTCGACTTGCAGATAGCGCAGGGCCTCCTCGTCGCTCAGGTTGACGACGAACGCCGGCGCCAGCGCCAGGTAGATCGGCTCACCCTTGGGCTCCGCCTTCTTGTCGTTCTTGCCCTTCTTGTCCTTCTTGTCCTTGGCGGTCTCTTTCTTCTTGGTGCCGGCCTCGGTTTCCGCCTTGGCTTCCTCGCGCTGCGCGCCGGGCGGTTCTTCCGCCGAGGGCTCGCGCAGGAACCACCACGCGGCGCCGCCGCCGAGCGCGGCCAGCAGCGGCAGGCCGACCGCCAGGCCGATGATGAGCTTGCGCCGGCTCTTGCGCGGCGCCGGCGGGGGCGTCGCCTTGGGGTCGTCGAAGGCGCTCAGGTCGGGCGGCGCTTGTTCCGGAAACGCGGGCATGAATCCACTCGGATGATTACGCAGCCCCCGTTGCAAGCCTCATACCACGGCAAAAACAAGGCCTTGGCCTGCAACGGCGGTGTCTGGCGGAGATTTGGCGCGGCACCCGTGACGGTTCTCCGACCCTCAGCGGGCGACCGCGCCCAACATGATTCTCAGGCGTAATCATCGATGAGCCCCGCGCGCGGGCGCAAGGCGGGCTCGGCCGGCGCCGGCTCCGCGGCCGG
>JACPFV010000055.1 GCA_016182805.1 Gammaproteobacteria bacterium | reverse complement strand
TGGTCGATCGTCTTGAGCGATTCGTCAATCATGATGGCGTGCATCCGCCCATCATGAACAGGCCCCGATCCGCTACAGACTCATTTCACGCTGGAAACGCGACCCCGCCTTCAGACTCATTTCACATTGGAAGAGACTCTGTATTTACCCGCGCGCGCCGGCGGGCGAGAATAGCTTTTATTCATAGACTTGGACTCCCATTGAGCCAGGCAGCAGGAGGAGGAACCAGCGTTGCCTTCGAGCAGCCGCTCAACGAGCGGGTGCGCATGTTTCTGCGCCTGGAGTTCCTGTTCGCGAGCTACCGCCACCACCGCGGCGACCATTCCCACTGGGGCGTGCGCTCCACGCTGCACGCGCTGCTCGACATCCTGAGCCTGGTTGCGCGCAGCGACCTCAAGACCGAGATCATCAAGGAGCTGGCCGAGCAGAACAGCGCACTGACGCGCCTGAAGGAACGGCCGGGCGTGGACCCGGCGCGCCTCGACAGCTTCCTGCGCGAGATCAACGAGGCGCTCAATGCGATGCAGCTGCTGACCACGCATGCGCTGGGCACCACGCTGCGCGACAATGAGTTCCTCAGCACCCTGGCCAACCGCAGCACCATCCCCGGCGGCACCTGCGGCTTCGACCTGCCGCATTTCCAGTGCTGGCTGGCACAGCCGTACGACGCGACGGCACGCGACCTCGACGCCTGGTTTGCCGACCTGGGGCCGTTCGAGCGATCCATCAACCTGTACTTGCAGCTCCTGCGCCACAGCGTGGAGCCAAGCTCGGAAATGGCGCGCGGCGGCATGTTCATCTACACCCCGCAGGCGCAGTACCAGTTGGTGCGCGTGCTGCTGCCGGCCGAATCGGGCCTCTATCCCGAAATCAGCGCCGGCCGTCACCGCTTCACCGTGCGCATGATGCAGCTGCGCGACGTCAATGTGCGTGCGCACCAGGCCGCGCAGGATGTACCCTTTCTGCTCCAGTGCTGCCTGCTTTGAGTTGAGCCGTGAACGTGGAGAAGAAGGCGCCCTGCCCGCGCTGCGGGCAGCCGGCGCGCCTGGACGAATCCAATCCCTGGCGCCCGTTCTGCTGCCGGCGCTGCAAGCTGATCGACCTCGGCGACTGGGTCGCGGGCCGCTACGGCATTCCGGCGGACGATCGGGAGCCGCCGCCCGCCGCGGACGGCGAGTCGCGCCAGTAGCCTGAAATTCCCGCGATGCCCTGCGCGCCGCTCGACCAGGCGTGCTCCAGGTCGGTCGCCGCAAGCCCGCCAATCGCATAAACCGGCAGGTTCGCCTCGCGTGCCGCTTCGGCAAACGCGCTCCAGCCGATGCCCGCCGCCTCCGGATGCGTGGCCGTGGGCTTGACCGGACCGAGCACGGCGAAGTCGGCACCCAAGGCGCGCGCGCGTTCCAGCTCCGCCCGCGTGTGGCAGGACGCGCCGAACCAGCAGCCTTCGGGCACCGGCCGGCGATCCAGCGTCTGGAGTCGCGCCACCGTCGCATGGAACCCCCGCGCGCCCACCTCCGTCACCATGACCGGGTCTCGATCCAGCATCAGGCCGATTCCCCTTTCGCGGCAGCGCGGCGCCAGAGCCCTTGCGAGCGCCGCGTACTCCGCGTCCGCCGCGCCGGGCAGCCGCAGGCGCAGCAACGCGCCTCGCGGCAACTGTGCAAGGCCGCGCTCGATCTCGGCTCGCGGCATCGCGGGGCGGGTGAGGGCGTAGTGCGCCGGCAGGCGCAAGGCGCGGACGATCGGCACGTCGGCGGCGAGCAGGTCCCATTCGGGAAGGCGATCCGGCGCGGACCAGGCAAATGCCTGGCCGTCGTGGGCGACCAGCTCGCCGTCCCAAGCCGTCACCTGCCAGGTATCGAGGACGACGGTGCGGTCGGAGTAGTCGTGCCGCACCCGGATCAAGGGCCGCATCGCCCGCACCGCGATGCCCAACTCTTCGTGCAGTTCACGGCGCAGGGCATCCGCCGCAGACTCGCCGCGCTCGATCTTGCCGCCCGGAAACTCCCATTTGCCGGCCGCGATCTTGCCGGACGGGCGCTGGCAGATCAGGACTTCGCCGCGCGCATCGACCAAGCACCCTGCCGCGACCGGAATGACCGGCCTTGCCGCCGTCCCGTCAGGTGCGGTACTCGGCATTGATCTTCACGTACTCGTAGCTGAAGTCGCAGGTCCACACCGTGGCGCGGGCCGCGCCGCGGCCCAGGCCGATGCGGATGGCGAATTCCGGCTTGGCGACCACGGCGGCACCCAGCTCCTCGCGGTAATCCGGGTGCGGCTCACCGCGCTCGATCAGCGGCACCGCGTCCAGCGCGACGCCGACGCCGCGCGGGTCCAGCCCTTCCACCCCGGCCTTGCCGATCGCCATGACGATGCGGCCCCAGTTGGCGTCCGAGGCGAACATCGCGGTCTTGACCAGCGGCGAGTGCGCCACCGCGTACGCCACCCGGCGCGCCTCGGCCTCGCTGCGCGCGCCGCCGACCTCGATGGCGATGAACTTGGTCGCACCCTCGCCGTCGCGCACCACGGCGTGCGCCAGTTCGCGGCAGACCTCGGCCACGGCCCCGGCGACGGCGGGATAGTCGGGATGGCGCTCGTCCACCTCGGCGCCGCCGACCTGGGCGGTGGCGAACAGCACGCAGGAGTCGTTGGTGGAGGTGTCGCCGTCCACCGTGACGCAGTTGAAGGACTGCGCCACCGCGTCGCGCAGGCAGGCGCGCGTGGCGGCGGGCGTCAGGCGCGCGTCGGTGCCGACGAAGGCCAACATGGTCGCCATGTCCGGGCAGATCATGCCCACGCCCTTGGCGATGCCGGTGACGGTCACTTCGCCCTGGCCGGTGCGCACGCGGCGCGTGGCGCCCTTGGGCAGGGTGTCGGTGGTCATGATCGCGCGCGCGGCGTCCTGCCAGCCGTCGGCGCTCAGGGCGGCGGCGGCCTTTGGAATCGCCGCGCTCATCCGCTCGACCGGCAGGCGCTGCCCGATCACGCCGGTGGAGAACGGCAGCACGGCCCCGGCCCCGCAGCCGAGCGTCTTCGCGACCGCAGCCGCGGTCGCGCGCGCGTCGGACAGGCCGCCCTCGCCGGTGGCGGCGTTGGCATTGCCGGCATTCACCAGCAGGGCGCGGATTTCGGACCCCGCCGCCAGCCGCTCGCGGCACAGCAGCACGGGCGCGGCGCAGAACGCGTTGCGCGTGAACACGCCGGCAACGCGGCTGCCGGGCGCCAGCTCGATCACCAGCAAATCCTTGCGCCCGGCCTTCTTGATCGCCGCCTCGGCGGCGCCCAGGCGCACGCCCTTGACCGGGTACAGGACCTCGGGAGCCTTCAGATTGACGGCCATGGGCGGACCCGGCCTAGGCCAGCCGGCCGTGGCATTGCTTGTACTTCTTGCCCGAGCCGCAGGGGCACGGGTCGTTGCGCCCCACCTTGGGCTGCTCGCGCACCATCGTCACCGGCTTGAGCGGCGGCGGCGCGGGCTGCTCCAGGCGGCGGCCGGCGGCGGGTGCCGACGCAGGCGCGGGCGCGCCGTCGGTCCCGGTCGCCGCCAGCGGCACGGCTTCGGCGTGCTGGAACTGCAAGCGGCGGGCCTTGGCCTCGGCGACCTGGCGCCGCTGCTCCTCGGCCGCGGCGACCTCGGCCTCGGTCTGGATCTGCACGCGCGACAGCGTGCCGATGACCTCGTGCTTGAAGCGCGCCAGCACGTCGTTGAACATCACGAACGCCTCGCGCTTGTACTCCTGCTTGGGGTCGCGCTGGGCGTAGCCGCGCAGGTGGATGCCCTGGCGCAGGTAGTCCATCGCCGCCAGGTGCTCGCGCCAGAACTGGTCGAGGATGTTGAGCACGATGTGCTTCTCGAAGTGCTCCAGCACCGGCGCGCCGACCCTCTGCTTCTTGTCGACGTAGGCGGCCGCGAGCTGCTCGGCGATGCGCGCGCGCAGGCCCTTCTCGTCCAGCCCTTTCTCCTGGTCCAGCCACTGCTGGATCGGCAGGCTCAGGGCGAAATTCTTGCGCAGGGCCTCTTCCAGGCCCTTGATGTCCCACTGCTCCTCCATGCTCTCGCGCGGGACGTAGGCGTCGACTGCGGCGTTCACCACGTCGCCGCGAATCTCGTCGATCAGCGGCGTCACGCGCTCGGCGGACATCAGCTCGTCGCGCAACTCGTAAACCACCTTGCGCTGGTCGTTGGCGACGTTGTCGTACTCGAGCAGGTGCTTGCGGATGTCGAAGTTGTGCGCCTCGACCTTGCGCTGCGCCGTCTCGATCGCGCGCGTCACCCAGCGGTGCTCGATCGCCTCGCCTTCCTGCATGCCCAGCCCCTGCAACATGGCGCGCATGCGCGGCGGAGTGAAGATGCGCATCAGCGTGTCGTCCAGCGACAGGAAGAAGCGCGACGCGCCGGGGTCGCCCTGGCGGCCGGAGCGGCCGCGCAGCTGGTTGTCGATGCGCCGCGACTCGTGGCGCTCCGAGCCGATCACGCACAAGCCGCCGGCGGCGACGACCCGGTCGTGCCGCTCCTGCCAGTCCTTGCGCGCGGCCTCGCGCACCGCCGCGTCTTCCGGCGGCAGCTTGGCCAGCTCGGATTCGAAGCTGCCTCCAAGCACGATATCGGTGCCGCGGCCGGCCATGTTGGTGGCGATGGTCACGGCACCGGGGCGGCCGGCCTGGGCCACGATCTCGGCCTCGCGCTCGTGCTGCTTGGCGTTGAGCACCTCGTGCGCGATGCCCTCCTTCTTCAGCAGGCCGGACAGCAGTTCCGAGGTCTCGATCGAGGCGGTGCCGACCAGCAGCGGCTGGCCCTTGGCGTGCGCCTGCTTGATCTCGGCGATGACCGCGTTGAACTTGTCCTTCGCGTTCAGGTACACGTGGTCGCCGTGATCGGCGCGGACCATCGGCCTGTTGGTCGGGATGACCACCACTTCCAGGTTGTAGATGTTCTGGAACTCGTACGCTTCCGTGTCGGCCGTGCCGGTCATGCCGGCCAGCTTCTTGTACAGGCGGAAGTAGTTCTGGAAGGTGATGCTCGCCAGCGTCTGGTTTTCCTGCTGGATCGGCACGCCTTCCTTGGCCTCGATCGCCTGGTGCAGGCCGTCGGACCACCGCCGGCCGATCATCATGCGGCCGGTGAACTCGTCGACGATGACGACCTGGCCGTTGCGTACGATGTAGTCGACGTCGCGCTTGTACAGATGGTGCGCGCGCAGCGCCGCGTTCAGGTGGTGCATCAGTATGATGTGCGCGGCGTCGTACAGGCTCTCGTCCTCGCCGAGCAGCCCCGCCTCGCGCATCAGGCCCTCGACCTTCTCGTGGCCGGCGTCGGACAGGTGCACCTGGCGCGTCTTTTCGTCGGCGTAGAAGTCGCCCTCGCCCTCTTCCGTCTCCTGGCGCTGCAGGCGCGGGATGATGGCGTCGATATTGCGGTACAGGTCCGGGTTGTCGTCGGTCGGGCCGGAGATGATCAGCGGCGTGCGCGCCTCGTCGATCAGGATCGAGTCGACTTCGTCCACGATCGCGTAGTACTGGCCGCGCTGGACCTTGTCCGCGGGCGAGAACGCCATGTTGTCGCGCAGGTAGTCGAAGCCGAACTCGTTGTTGGTGCCGTAGGTGATGTCGGCGGCGTAGGCCTCGCGCTTCTCAGCCTGCGGCTGGTGCGCCACCACCACGCCGACCTTGAGGCCGAGGAAGCGGTAGATGCGTCCCATCCATTCGGAGTCGCGCCGCGCCAGGTAATCGTTGACCGTGACGATATGCACGCCCTTGCCGGGCAGCGCGTTCAGATAGGCGGCGAGCGTAGCGACCAGCGTCTTGCCCTCGCCGGTCTTCATCTCGGCGATCTTGCCCTCGTGCAGCACCGCGCCGCCGATGAGCTGCACGTCGAAGTGGCGCATGCCCAGCGCGCGCCTGCCCGCCTCGCGTACCACCGCGAAGGCTTCGGCCTTGAGACTTTCCAGGTCCTCGCCCTTCGCCAGACGCTCGCGGAACAGCACCGTCTGCCGCGCCAACTCCTCGTCGGACATGGCGGCGAAGTTGGACTCCAGCGCGCCGACCTGCGCGACCAGCCCTTCCAGCCGCTTGAGGATGCGTTGGTTGCGGCTGCCGAACAGCCGGGTCAGCAAGGAATTGAGCATGAACGTCAAAGCCGCCCGAAACGGCGGCTACTGGATTAAAGGGTTGGGATTAGACCACAGTCGCGGCCGTATTATGCCGCAAGCGCCGGACCACCGAAGGCGGCCGGCCTGGGCCGCGCGCCGCACGGGCGCGCGGCGCCACAATCAGCGGGCGGCCTGGATGTACTGCTGCGGGTCGACCACGCGGCCGTTAAGCAGCACCTCGAAGTGCACGTGCGGGCCGGTGGATCGTCCCGACGAACCGATGCGCGCCACCGCCTGCCCCTTGGCCACGCGGTCGCCGATGCGCACCACGGCCGAGCTGTTGTGGCCGTAGCGGGTGACGTAGCCGTTGCCGTGATTGATTTCCACCAGCAGGCCGTAGCCGAAGCGCTCGCCGACCTCGGTGACGATGCCCGCCGCCACCGACAGCACGTCGGAACCTTCGCGCCCGGCGAAATCGACGCCGGCGTGGAACGACCGCAGGCCGGAGAACGGGTCCATGCGCATGCCGTAGCTGGAGGAAATCCAGCCCGTCTCCACCGGCCATCCGGATGGCTTGACCTCCTTTTGCAGGCGGCTGGCAAGCAGCAGGTCTTCGAGCACCCGCATCTGGCGCTCGCGATCCGAAAGCTGGCGGTCGAAGGTGTCGAGCGAGGCCAGGACCTGATCCAGCGAGAACGGCTGGCCGACGTTGTCGGACTCCGGGCCGCCCAGGGGCGGCGGCTGGCTGAAGTCGAACTCGCCGCGATCCAGGTTGGCGATCTCGGTCAGGCGCGAGCCCGCGGCGTCGAGGCGCATGACGTGCGCATGCAGCCGCGCCAAGCGGCGCGCCAGTGCCTGGGTGTTGTTCTCCACTTCCTCGCGCATGCGCGCGACCTCGGCCCGCTGCTGCTGCAGCTCGCCGGCCCACATCCCGTAGATGTCCACGGGCAGGCGGTCGTTGAACGCCTTGACGCCGTAGCCGACGGCGAACGAGGTCGCGCAGATCAGGCCAAAGCCCAGCACCACCGGCACCCAGCCGAGGATGTTCCCCGGCTGCAGCGAAACCCGCCAGGTGCGTCCGCGCTTATGGCTGACTAAGATAATGTCCATAGCGTTCCGATATCTATGTCCAGCGATCCCCGCACGGTACAGACTTGGCTGACGAAATCGTCAGGATCACTGGCGTCGCTCCTCACTCACACAAATCGGTTGGCCCAGATCACGCGCGATCTGCGCGAATGGCTGGCTGAACCCTGGTCCTCCGCGGTGCGCGTCGCCAACGTCCGTGGCGACACTCTTGTTATTTTTTGTTCGAACGCGGCCGCATTGACCCGTTTGCGTTATCGGCAGGCCGAACTTTTGTCTTTAGTCCGGCTCCGCCATGGCCTGGCTTGCACCCGCCTCGAAGCGAAAGTCAAGCCAGCACCACCTACTGTCCCACGCGCAGTCTAAACAGGACAAACGCGCGAGGGCAAGGATCGCCCGCGCGCCCTTTCCGCTAGGCTGCTGCCAGCAATCCCTTGACGTAAGCGATCGGAGCGCGCGCTTCGTCCGTAAACGTCGTCATTTCCCAAGCCTGGCGGTCCGCCAGCAGCGCCCGCAGCAGCTTGTTGTTCAAGGCGTGACCGGACTTGTAGGCCGTGTAGGCGCCGATCAGGCTGTGGCCGGCCAGGTAGAGGTCGCCGACCGCGTCGAGAATCTTGTGGCGGACGAACTCGTCCTCGTAGCGCAGGCCCTCGCCGTTGAGCACGCGGTACTCGTCCAGCACCACGGCGTTGTCCAGGCTGCCGCCCAGGCCCAGGTGACGCGAACGCATGAATTCCACGTCGCGCATGAAGCCGAAGGTGCGCGCGCGGGAGACTTCCTTGACGAAGCTCGTCGTGGAAAAGTCGATCGTCGCGTTCTGCGCGCTGGACTTGAAGACCGGATGCTTGAATTCGATGCCGAAGCTGAGCCGGAAGCCGTCGAACGGCTCCAGGCGGGCAAACTTGTCGCCCTCCTGCACCTGCACCGGCTGCTTGATGCGGATGAAGCGCTTGGGCGCGTCCTGCTCCTGGATGCCGGCCGACTGCACCAGGAACACGAAGGGGCCGGCGCTGCCGTCCATGATCGGCACCTCGGCGGCGGACAGCTCGATCACGCAGTTGTCGATGCCCAGGCCCGCCAGCGCCGACATCAGGTGCTCGACGGTGGCGACCTTGACGCCGTCCTTGACCAGCGTGCTGGCCATGGTGGTCTCGCCGACGAACCCGGCCTTGGCCGGCAGCTCCACCGGCTTTTCCAGGTCCACGCGGCGGAACAGGATGCCGGTGTCCGGCCCGGCCGGCAGCAAAGACATGTAGACCTTCTGTCCGGAGTGCAGGCCGATGCCGGTCGCCCGGATCGAATTTCTTAATGTTCGCTGTCTGACCATTCGCTCGTCGGGCGCCTACGGCGGCCGCTCGCTGCCGTTACAGGACGGGCAACTGCATGTTTATAAACGAATAAAGCAGATTGCCACTTCTTGACACGGAAGTTTAACACGGCCGCGACGCGCGGCAGTAGCAAATCCGGCTCTGGCAGGGCGCTTCCATGCGGGACCTCCGTGCGGCCGTCCCCGGCGAGCCGGCGGCCGGACGTTCGGGACCGCCGCGACGCATGGTCGCGAAGCGCTGTCCCTTTGTATGTTTCGGCTTAGCCATCCATGGCGAGACGTGCGAGGTACCTGATCGCCCGGCCCGGCCATCCATGGCCGGGCGTTCGGGATCGCTGACGATGACATTGAGTCATCGCCAAGGCGCGATCCCTTCACCCATTCAATCCGCCTGTGCGCGCAGGAACGCCGGGATGTCGATGATGGCCTCGTCGTAAACCAGCTCCTTCAGGCCTTCCGGAGTCCGCCTGGGCTGCTTGACGCGGTTCACCGCCGGCTCGTCGGCGATCTGGTTCCAGCTCTTGGGCCTGGCCGGCTGCTGGATCGGCACGACCTTCTGCGGCTCGACCACGACCTGCGCCGTCTTCACCCCGCCCAGGCCGGTGGCGACCACGGTCACGCGCAGCTCGCCGTCCAGCGCCAAGTCCAGCGAGGTGCCGAACTTCATGTCCACCTCCTCCGAGGCGATCTGCATCACGCGGTCATTGATCTTGCGGATCTCGCCCATCTTGAGCGTGCGGTCGCAGGCGATGTTGATCAGGATGCCACGTGCGTTGGACAGCTCCAGATCGTCCAGCAGCGGGCTGGACAGCGCCTGCTCCACCGCCGTGATCGCGCGGCTCTCGCCCTTGGCGGCGCCCATGCCCATCATCGCCTTGCCGCGGTTGGTCATCACCGTCTTGACGTCGGCGAAGTCCACGTTGACCAGGCCCGGGCGCGTGATGAGGTCGGAGATGCCCTGCACGGCGTTCTGCAGCACGTCGTTGGCGGCCTTGAAGCAGACCTCGGCCTCGGCGTCCTCGCCCAGCACCACCAGCAGCTTCTCGTTCGGGATCAGGATCAGCGAGTCGACGTGCTTTTCCAGCTCCTCGATGCCGCGCATCGCCGCCAGGCAGCGCTTCTTGCCCTCGAAGGCGAACGGCTTGGTCACGACCGCGACGGTCAGGATCTCCAGCTCGCGCGCGATCTCGGCGATCACCGGCGCCGCGCCGGTGCCGGTGCCGCCGCCCATGCCGGCGGTCAGGAACAGCATGTCGGTGCCTTCGATCAGGTCGCGGATGCGGTCCTTGTCCTCCAGCGCCGCCTCGCGGCCCTTGCCGGGGTCGGAGCCCGCGCCCAGGCCGCGCGTCACGCCGGCACCCAACTGAAGCACCGCGCTGGTACTGCAACGCTCCAGGTGCTGCTTGTCGGTGTTGGCGCAGATGAACTCGACCTCTTCGATGTTGGCCTGCGCCATCTGGTTGACGGTGTTGCAGCCGCCGCCGCCCACGCCGATGACGCGGATGATGGCCTTGTCGGCCTGCCCGTCGGTCAGCTCGAAAATTTCCTGTGCCATGTCATGTTCTCCTTCGAAAGCCCTTGTGCGAGAAATCTAGAAATTGCCCTTGAACCAGCTGCCGATGCGATCGACCCAGTAGCGCACCGAGCCCTGCTCGGCCTCGGCGTTCGGATGCGCCTGGTGCTGCCGGCCATACAGCAGTAGCCCCACGGCCGTTGAATAGATCGGGTTGCGCGCGACCTCGGTCAGGCCGGAGACGTTCTGCGGCACGCCCAGGCGCACCGGCATCTCGAACACCTCCTCGGCCAGCTCGATCACGCCCTCCATCTTGGCGCTGCCGCCGGTCAGCACCACGCCGCCGGCGACCGTGTCGTAGAAGTCGCTGCGGTGCAGCTCCTTGCGGATGAAGCGGAACAGCTCCTCGTAGCGCGCCTTGATGACCTCCGCCAGCGTCAGCCGCGACAGCCGCCGCGGCGGGCGGTCGCCGACGCTGGGCACCTCGATGTGCTCGTCGGTGCGCACCAGCTGCGGCAGCGCGCAGCCGTACTTCAGCTTGATCTCCTCCGCGCTCTGCGGCGGCGTGCGGAACGCCATGGCGATGTCGTTGGTGACCTGCGCGCCGGCGATCGGCAGCACCGAGGTGTGGCGGATCGACCCGCCCTTGAACACCGCGATGTCGCTGGTGCCGCCGCCCATGTCGACCAGGCAGATGCCGAGGTCGCGCTCGTCCGGTTGCAGCACGGCGTACGAGGACGCCAGCGGCTCCAGGATCAGCTTGTCCACGTGCAAGCCGCAGCCCTCGATGCAGCGGCGGATGTTCTGCGCCGCCGACGCCGAGCACGTCACCATGTGCACGCGCGCCTCCAGGCGCACGCCGGCCATGCCGACCGGCTCGAGGATTCCCTCCTGCCCGTCGACCGCGAACTCCTGCGGCACCACGTGCAGCACCGTCTGGTCGGCCGGAATGGCGATGGCGCGCGCCGCCTCGATCACGCGGTCGACGTCGGCGCCGGTCACTTCCTTGGAGCGCACGCCCACCACGCCCTGCGAGTTGGAACTCTTGATGTGCGAGCCGGAGATGCCGGCGAACACCGACTGGATGCGGCAGCCGGCCATCAGCTCCGCCTCCTCGACCGCGCGGCGGATCGACTTGATCGTTTCCTCGATGTTGACCACCACGCCGCGGCTCATGCCGCGCGAGGCGTGCTGGCCCAGGCCGATGACTTCCAGGCGGCCGTCGGCGGCGAGGTCGCCGACCATGGCGACGACCTTGGAGGTGCCGATGTCCAGGCCGACAATCAGTTCTTTGGCGCTTTTCTTGGCCATCCGCCCCTCACTGCCCCGCGTCGGCGCCGGCGGCGCCGACGGCAAAGCCGTTGGTGTATCGCAGGTCCAGGTAGGCGATCTCCGGCAGACGCCCCGCCAGCGCCGGCGCCGCCGCGCCCAGCAGCAGCGGCAGCTTCCGCACCGGATCGCCGCGGCCGAAGCGCAGCTCCAGGCCCTGCGCGGTGCGCGCGGTCCAGTCGCCGCGGTCGGACAGGCGCAGCTCGGCAAGCATGAAATCGGTGTCCTGCAGCCGCTCGGTCAGCGCCCGGAAGGTTTCCAGCACCACGGCTTCCTGCCCGACCGGGCCGGCCAGCGTCTGCAGACCCTCCGGCGGCGCCGAGTCGCCCTGCGAAAACACGATGCCCTCGTGCGACAGCAGCGCGCTCTGGCCCCAGTGCGCGAACACCTCGTGCTCGCGCACGGAGACGCGGACGGTGCCCGGCCACACACGCTCGACCCGCACCTGGCCGACCCAGGGCAGCGCCGCCGCTGCGGCACGGATCGCGTCCAGATCCAGCGACAGCAGCGTGCCGTTCAGATGCGGCGCCAGTGCTGCACGCACCGCGTCCGGGCGCACGTGCGTCAGGCTTCCGGAAACCTCCAGCCGCGACAGCGGCGGCAAGCCGATCCGCGGCGCCAGCGCCAGCGCCAGCGTCGCCACCAGCAGCACTCCGACCGCGGCCGCCAACGCCTTGAGGACGCCGCCGCCGGGGGACTTCTCCATCACTGCGCTCATAGCGAGGTCTCCAGGATGGCCCAGCACAGCGCGTCGAAGTCGATGCCGCGCGCCCGCGCCGCCATCGGCACCAGCGAATGCGAAGTCATGCCGGGCACCGTGTTGATCTCCAGCAGCCAGGGCTGGGCCGGCGAACCCATAGGATTCGCGCCGCCGGCACTTGCGCCGGGCGCTTCGGCCGGCGAACCCATAGGATTCGCGCCGCCGGCACTTGCGCCAGGCGCGGCGCCCTCGACGATAAAGTCCACCCGGCCCCAGCCGCGCGCTCCGATCAGCTCGAAGGCGCGCACCGCGATCTGCGCGAGCTGCTTTTCCTGCTCCGGCGTCGCGCCGGACGGGCAGTGGTACTTCGTGTCGTCGGAGATGTACTTGGCGTGGTAGTCGTAGAACTCGCCGGCCGGCACGATGCGGATCGAGGGCAGCGCCTCGCCGTCCAGCACCGCGACGGTCATTTCCGCGCCCTTGACGAAGCGCTCCGCCATCACGCTGCGGCCCTCGCCGAGCGCGAGCGTGTAGGCGTCCGCGACCTGTTCCGGCTTCTTGACGATGGTGACGCCGACGCTGGAGCCCTCGGTCGCCGGCTTGACGACGAAGGGATAGCCGAAACGCTGCGCCGCCGCCTGTGCGTCGGCCGCGCTGCGCAGCACCGCGAAGTCGGCGGTGGGCAGCCCTTCGGCCTTCCAGATGCGCTTGGCCTGCACCTTGTCCATCTTGATCGCCGAGGCGGTCATGCCGGAGCCGGTGTAGGGGATGCCTTGCAGCTCCAGCGCCGCCTGCACCATGCCGTCCTCGCCGCCGGGGCCGTGCAGCACGATGAAGGCGCGGTCGAAGCCCTCGCTCTTCAGGGCCAAAACCTTGGCTTGATCCACGTCAACTGCGGTCGCATCTACGCCCTTGCGCTTCAGGGCCTCGAACACGGCCTGGCCGCTCCACAGCGACACCTGGCGTTCGGAGGACCAGCCACCCATCAGGACGGCCACTCGGCCGAAAGCCTTCGGATCGGTCACTTGCTTACGCATGGCCGGCCTCCCCGACGATCTTCACTTCAGGGGTCAACTCGATTCCGGTCTTCTGTTTCACGACGGCCTGGATGTGCTGAATGAGGGATTCGACGTCGGCCGCCTTGGCGCCGGCGTCGGTCAGGATGAAATTGGAATGCAGCATCGAAACCTCGGCGCCGCCGATGCGGTGACCCTTGAGGCCGCAGGCCTCGATCAGCCGCGCGGCGTGGTCGCCGGGCGGGTTGCGGAAGGTGCTGCCGGCGCTGGGCTTGCCCACCGGCTGCGTGGCCTTGCGCTTGGCCAGCGACTCGCGGGTGTACTTCTCGTGCACGCCGTCCTTGTCGTCGGCAACGACGAATCGGGCGGCAA
Organism: Gammaproteobacteria bacterium; assembly: GCA_016182805.1. Lineage (GTDB taxonomy): Bacteria > Pseudomonadota > Gammaproteobacteria > Nevskiales > Nevskiaceae > JACPFV01. Next base: position 18,899 of record JACPFV010000055.1, on the reverse strand, counting down.
GGAAACCGCAGAAGTTCTCCGGCAGCTCGACGTGCCGGTAGCTGTAGCGGAAGGCCGCCGGCTCCAGCCAGCGCGTGCCGCCGTCGCGCAGCAGCACCTCCACCGCGATCGCCGCCGGCCAGGTCTCGCCGCCCCAGGCACCGGCATTCATCGCCAGCGCGCCGCCGACCGTGCCCGGAATGCCGGCCATGAAGCCCAGCCCCGCGCGCCTCTTCTGCTGGGCGAACTTGGCCAGGCGCGCGCAGTGCACGCCGGCTTCGGCGTAGATCGTCCGCTCGTCCTCCTGCCGCAACTCGTCCAGCGCGCCGTGGAGGGCGATCACCGTGCCGCGCCAGCCGCCGTCGCGCACCAGCAGGTTCGAGCCCAAGCCCAGCCACAGGATCGGCTCGGCCGCGGGCAGGGCCTTGACGAAGTCGCACAGGTCGGCGCGATCGGCCGGCTCGAAATAGCGGTCGGCCGGGCCGCCGACGCGCCACGACGTATGCGGCGCCATCGGCTCCCGCCGCTTGAGCAGGCCGCGCACGGCGATGTTGGCGGCCGCCGTCACGCCGGCCTCCCGAACTTCTGCACCAGCAGCCCCGGCAGCGTGCCGATGTCGCCGGCGCCGATGGTCAGCAGCAGGTCGCCGTCGTGCAGCACGTCGGGCAGCACGTCCGGCAGCTCGGCGACGCCGTTCACGAACACCGGCGAGACCTTGCCGCGCTCGCGGATGCCGCGCGCGAGCGCATGGCCGTCCGCGCTGGGGATGCGCGTTTCGCCGGCGGCGTAGACCTGCGTCAGCACCAGCGCATCGGCCGTCGAGAGCACGGCGGCGAAGTCGTCGAACAGGTCGCGCGTGCGCGTGTAGCGGTGCGGCTGGAACGCGACCACGAGGCGGCGGCCGGGATAGGCGTCGCGGATCGCGGACAGCGTCGCGGCGATCTCGCGCGGATGATGGCCGTAGTCGTCCACCACCAGCACGCGCTTGCCATCCACCGCGATCTCGCCGTGCGACTCGCAGCGCCGGCCGACGCCCTGGAACTCGGCCAGCGCCTTGCGCACCGCCGGCATCGCCACGCCCAGCTCGCGCGCGATGGCGATCACCGCCAGCGAGTTCTGCACGTTGTGGCGGCCGGGCAGGTTGAGGTGGAAGCTCTCGCGGCTGCCGTCCGGCAGCAGCGCGGTGAAGTCCGAGCCGGTGCCCTGGGCGCGCAGGTCGACCGCACGCAGGTCGGCGCCTTCCTCCAGGCCGTAGGTCAGCACCGGGCGGCCGAGGTCGGGCAACAGCTCGCGCACCACCGGGTCGTCGTTGCACATGACCGCCAGGCCGTAGAACGGCAGGCGCTGGATGAACTCGACGAAGGTCGCGCGCAGGCGGTTGAAGTCGCCGCCGTAGGTTTCCAGATGGTCGGCGTCGATGTTCGTGACCACCGTGATCATCGGCGACAGGTGCAGGAAGGAGGCGTCGCTCTCGTCCGCCTCCGCCACCAGGTAGTGGCCGGCGCCCAGGCGCGCGTTGGTGCCCGCGCTCTTGACGCGGCCGCCGACGACGAAGGTCGGGTCGAGCCCGCCCTCGGCCAGCACGCCGGCGACGAGGCTGGTGGTGGTGGTCTTGCCATGGGTGCCGGCGATCGCGATGCCGTAGCGGAAACGCATCAGCTCCGCGAGCATCTCCGCGCGCCGCACCACCGGCACGCGGTGCTGGTGCGCCGCGACCAGCTCCGGGTTGTCGGGCTTCACTGCCGAGGAGATCACGACCACGTCGGCGCCCTCGACGTGCCGCGCCTCGTGGCCGATGTGCACGCGCGCGCCCATCGCGGCAAGGCGCCTGGTCGCGGCGCCGTCCTTCAGGTCCGAGCCGGCGACCTCGTAGCCGAGATTCAGCAGCACCTCGGCGATGCCGGCCATGCCGGAGCCGCCGATGCCGATCATGTGGATGCGCTTGACGCGCCGCATCGGGCGCTCCATCAGGCTCTGCAAGGGATCACGCCTAGTCATGGCAGCGCCGCCTCCTTCACCTGCTCGACGATGGCGTCGGTCGCGCTGGGCCAGGCCGCGCGCCGCGCCGCGGCGGCCATCGCCAGCACGCGCGTGCGGTCGGCGTTGAGCATCCGCAAGGTGTCCGCCAGCTTCTGCGGAGTCAGATGGCGCTCCTGGATCAGGATCGCCGCGCCGGCCCGCACCAGGTACTCGGCGTTCCTGGTCTGGTGGTCGTCCACCGCCGCCGGGAACGGAACCAGCACCGCGGCGCAGCCCGCGGCGGCCAGTTCGGCGACGGTCGAGGCGCCGGCGCGGCAGACCACCAGATCGGCCCAGGCGTAGGCCGAGGCCATGTCCTCGATGAAGGCGGTAAGGGGCACGTCCAGCCCGAGCTTTTCGTAGCGGGCCTTGGCCGCCGCCAAAGTGCGCCCGGCCTGATGGCGCACGTTGGGCCGTTCCTCCACCGGGATCAGGCACAGCGCCTCCGGCACGATCTCGTTCAACGCGCGCGCGCCCTGGCTGCCGCCGACCACCAGCACGTTGAGCGGCCCCTTGCGGCCCCACAGGCGCGACTCCGGCGGCGGCACCGCGGCCACCGCCTCGCGCACCGGGTTGCCGACGGTCTTGCCGTTCGCGAAAGTGTTCGGGAAGGCTTGCAGCACGCGGCGCGCCAGGCGCGCCAGCCAGCGGTTGGTCAGGCCGGCCACGGCGTTCTGCTCGTGGATCGCCAGCGGGCGCTTGAGCAGCCAGGAGGCGATGCCGCCGGGGCCGGAAGCGAAGCCGCCCATGCCCAGCACGACGTCGGGCCGCTGGCGTTCCAGGATCGTCCACGCATCCGCGATCGCGCGCAGCAGCAGGAAGGGCGCCAGCAGCAGCTTGAGCAGGCCCTTGCCGCGCAGGCCGGAGATGCGCACGAACTCGATCGGGAAGTCGTGCTGCGGCACCACCCGCGCCTCGAAGCTATCCGGCGTGCCCATCCAGACGATGTCGTGCTTCTGCTCGCGCAGGCGGTGGGCGACGGCGAGCGCGGGGTACACATGACCCCCCGTACCACCGGCCATGATCATGACTTTCATGGCCCCACCTTCCCTGGTGCCGGGTTCCGGCCCGGCCATCCATGGCCGGTCGCGCACCGGCTCGGACTGCCATTCAAGGCAGTCCTCGAAACCCCGGCACGCCCCCCCGTACCACCGGCCATGATCATCACCTTCATGGCATCTCCCACCATGTGGTTCTAAGCTCGGCCGTCCTGGCCTCGCTAAGAACCCCGGCCCTCGGCAATCCTGCCTCGGGCGCTCGCCGCATTCGCGAGCAGTGCTCGCGGAGCAATGCGACTCGCCCCGCCATGACCATGACTTTCATGCGCCGAATCCCCCGGCCGGCGCACGGCTGGCCTCGACGCGGTTTTCGTAGTCCACGCGCAGGATCAGCGCCAGCAGCACGCACACCGTGACCAGGCTGGACCCGCCGTAGCTGATCAGCGGCAGCGTCAGGCCCTTGGTCGGCAGCAGGCCCATGTTCACCGCCATGTTGACCAGCGCCTGCAAGCCGACCCAGGTGGACAGCCCGTACGCGAGATAGGCGGAGAAGCGGCGGTTGCGCGTCTCGGCGGCGGCGGCGATGGCGAAGCCGCGCCACACCAGCACGCCGAACAGCGCCAGCAGCACGAGGATGCCGAGCAGGCCGAATTCCTCGGCCAGGATCGCGAAGATGAAGTCGGTATGGCGCTCCGGCAGGTACAGCAGCTTTTGCAGGCTGTTGCCCAGGCCCACGCCGGTCCACTCGCCGCGGCCGACCGCGATCAGCGACTGCGCGAGCTGCCAGCCGCCGTTGTTGATGTCGGCCCAGGGATCGGTGAAAGACAGGAGGCGACGCAAGCGGTAGGCGGCGGTGACGATCAGCACCGCGCCCAGGCCGCCGACTGCCAGCCCCAGCGCGCCCAGGTGCAGCAGCCGCGCGCCGGCCATGAACAGCATCAGCAACGCCACGCCGAACAGCACCGCGGCGGCGCCGAAGTCCGGCTCCAGCAGCAGCAGCGCCGCGGCGAAGCCCAGCGGCAGCAGCAGCTTGACCAGCGCCGGCAGGCGGTTCTGCACCGCGGCCTGGCGCCGTACCAGCGCGCCGGCGAAGTACATGATCAGCGCCAGGCGCGCCGGCTCGGAGGCCTGCAAACGGAACAGTTCCAGGTCGAGCCAGCGCCGCGCGTTGTTGACCTTGATCCCCACGCCCGGGATCAGCACCAGCCCGAGCAGGAACACGGCGAAGGCCAGCAGCGTCCAGCCGCTCTGCTCCCAGCTCTGCATCGGCACCACGAAGGCCAGCGCGCCGGCCAGCACGCCCAGCCCGGCGTAGCCGAGCTGCTTGTAGAAGAAGTGCAGCGAGCCGTCGCCGGCCTGCTCGCCGACGGCGACCGAAGCGGAGGCGACCATCACCAGGCCCCATGCGAGCAACACGGCCGCCGCCAGGCAGAACGTCGGGTCCAAGCCCTGCGGCTGCGCGGAGCGCAGGCGCGCCACGGCGCGCCCGACCGGCGCCGCGCCGTCTCCGCTCAGCCAGCCGCGCAGCGCAGCGATCATGCCGCTCCCTCCCGCGCCAGGGCGCAGAAGCGCTCGCCGCGCTCCTCGTAGTTCTTGAACTGGTCCAGGCTGGCGCAGGCCGGCGACAGCAGCACGCGGTCGCCCGGCCGCGCCAGCGCGCGGGCGCGCCGCACGGCGGCGGCGAGGTCCGGCTCGCGGTAGATCGGCAGAGCGCCGGCCAGCGCCAGCGCGATCTGGTCCGCGTCCTGGCCGTACAGGATCGCGGCGCGACCCTTGTCCTGCAGCGGCGCGCGCAGCGGCGCGAAATCCTGGCCCTTGCCCTGGCCGCCGCCGAGCCAGACGATCGGACCCGGCAGTCCGGCCAGCGCGGCCAGCGTCGCGCCGACGTTGGTGCCCTTGGAGTCGTTGAGCCAGGCGACGCCGCCGGTATCGGCGACGAATTCGCAGCGGTGGCGCAGGCCGCGGAACTCGCGCAGCGCCGCCAGGCTCGCCTCGCGCGGGATGGCGGCCGCGTCGGCCAGCGCGACCGCCGCCAGCGCGTTGGCCGCGTTGTGCAGGCCCTGGATGCGCAGCTCGGACAGGCATAGCAGCTTCTGCGGCCCGCGCGCCAGCCAGTCCTCGCCGTCGTCGCGCAGCAGGCCGTAGTGGCCGACCGAGGGCACGTCGAGGCCGAAGCTGACGGCCTTGCGCGGCGCGTGCCGCATCGCGATCGGGTCCTCGCGGTTGACCACCGCGGTACCGCAGCCGGTGAAGATGCGCGCCTTGGCCGCGGCGTACGCCTCCATCGAGCCGTGGCGGTCGAGGTGGTCCTCGCTGATGTTGAGGATCGTCGCCGACTTGCAGCGCAGGCTGCGCGTCAGCTCGAGCTGGAAGCTGGACAGCTCCAGCACGTAGAGCTGCACCGTGCCGTCGATCAGGTCGAGCGCCGGCGTGCCCAGGTTGCCGCCGACCGCGGTGCGCAGACCGGCGCGCTGCGCCATCTCGCCCACCAGCGTGGTGACGGTGCTCTTGCCGTTGGCGCCGGTGATGCCGATGACCGGGGCCTCCGCCGCCTTGGCGAACAGCTCGATGTCGCCGACCAGGCGCACGCCGGCGGCGGCGAGCTGCTGGATGAAGGGTTCCTGCAGCGGCACGCCCGGCGACACCACCGCGGTCGCGAACTGGGTCGGCGGCTCCGGTGCGGAAAAGCCGCCCAGGCGCAGCTCCGCGCCCAGGCCCTGCACTTCCGCCAGGCCCGGCGGCTGCGCACGGCTGTCGGTGGCCGTGACCTTGGCGCCGCGCTGGGTCAGGTAGCGCACCGCCGAAGCCCCGGTCTTGCCGAGGCCGATCACGAGGTAGCGGCGTCCTTTCATCTACCGCACCTTCAATGTCGCAAGGCCGACCAGGACCAGGATCAGCGTGACGATCCAGAAGCGCACGATGATCTTGGGCTCCGGCCAGCCCTTCAGCTCGTAGTGGTGGTGCAGCGGCGCCATGCGGAAGATGCGGCGCTTGTACAGCTTGTACGACGCCACCTGGAGGATCACCGAGACGGTCTCGGCGACGAACACGCCGCCCATGATCGCCAGCACGATCTCCTGGCGCACCAGCACCGCCACCACGCCCAGCGCCGCCCCCAGGGCCAGCGCGCCGACGTCGCCCATGAACACCTGCGCCGGATAGGCGTTGAACCACAGGAAGCCCAGGCCCGCGCCGGCGATGGCGGTGCAGAACACCGCCAGCTCGCCGACGCCGGCGATAGACGGAATCCCAAGATAGGTCGCGATCTTGACGTTGCCGGAGGCGTAGGCGAACACCGCCAGCGCCGAGGCCACCAGCACGCAGGGCATGATGGCGAGGCCGTCGAGGCCGTCGGTCAGGTTCACCGCGTTGCTGGTGCCGACGATGACCAGGTACGCCCAGGGGATGAAGAACCAGCCGAGCGGGATCACCACGTCCTTGAACAGCGGCACGATCAGCGCGGTCTCCACCGGCGTGCGCGCGGTGAAATGGATCGCGGCGGAAATGGCAAAGCCCGCCAGCGACAGCCAGAAGTACTTCTCGCGCGCGGACAGGCCCTTGGACGAGCGGTACTTGATCTTCTTGAAGTCGTCGGCGAAGCCGACCAGGCCGAACGCCACCGTGACCAGCAAGGCGAACCAGACGAAGCGGTTGGACAGGTCCGCCCACATCAGCGTCGAGACGGTGACGCCGGCCAGGATCAGCGTGCCGCCCATGGTCGGCGTGCCGCTCTTCTTGAGATGCGTCTGCGGGCCGTCGTCGCGCACCACCTGGCCGAACTTGAAGTGGTACAGCTTCTCGATCATCCAGGGGCCGAACACGAACGCGAACACCAGCGCCGTGAGGATGCCCAGGATTGCGCGGAACGTGAGGTAGTTGAACAGGCGAAACGCGCCGACGACGTCCTGCAACTGTTGCGCAAGGTGATAAAGCATCAGTGTCCCCCGTGTTCGTCCTGGAGCGTCAGCGCCGCCACCACGCGCTCCATGCGCGACGACCGCGAGCCTTTGACGAGTGCGACGACCTTGGGCGAGAGCTGCGGGCGCAGCGCCTGCGCCAGCTCCGCCGCGTCGCCGAAATGCTGCGCGCCGGCGCCGAAGCCGCGCGCGGCGGCCTGCGCCAGCTCGCCGACCGTGAACAGCCGCTGCACGCCCATGGCCTTGGCGGTCTTGCCGGCCTCGAAGTGGATCTGCGCGCTGTCCGGCCCCAGCTCGCCCATGTTGCCCAGCACCAGCCAGCGCTCGCCGGCGACCTGGCCCAGCAGCTCCAGGCCGGCGCGCAGCGAAGTCGGATTGGCGTTGTAGGTGTCGTCGAGCAGGCGTGCGCCTTCCGGCGTCGCCTTCCACGACAGGCGCCCGGCGACCGGCTGCACGCGCGCCAGGCCCGCCGCGATGTCGGCCAGGTCCATGCCCAGCGCCACGCCGCAGGCCGCTGCCGCCAGCGCGTTGGCCACGTTGTGCCGGCCGGGCAGGTTCAGCTCCACCGTCACGCGCCCTTCCGGCGCGCGCAGCTCGAAACGCATGCCGCTCGGCGCCTCCTCCGGGAACGGCTCGACGCGCAGGGCGCGCACGTCGGCCTCGGCATCGAAGCCGAAAGTCAGGATCGAGGCGCCGCCCGCGAGCTGCTTCCACAGCGAAGCGGAGCGGTCGTCGGCGTTGATGACGGCGACGCCGCGACCGCGCAGGCCGGAGAACATCTCGCCCTTGCCGCGCGCCACGCCCTCGCGCGAACCGAAGCCTTCGAGGTGCGCGTCGCCGGCCTGCGTCACGACGCCCACGTCGGGCCGCGCGATGGACGCCAGCAGCGCGATCTCGCCCAGGTGGTTGGCGCCCATCTCGATCACCGCGGTGCGGTGCTCCGGGCGCAGCGTCAGCAGCGTCAGTGGCACGCCGATGTGGTTGTTGAGGTTGCCCTGCGTCGCCAGCACCGGCCCGCGCGCCGCGAACACGGCCGCCAGCATCTGCTTGGTGGTGGTCTTGCCGGTGCTGCCGGTGACGCCCACCACCGGGATCGAAAAGTCGCCGCGCCAGGACGCCGCGTAGTCCTGCAAGGCGCGCAGCGTGTCGGGCACCACCACCTGCGGCAGGCCGCAGTCCACCGGCGCCGACACCAGCGCGCCGGCGGCGCCCAGCTCGCCGGCGCGGCGCACGAACTCGTGGCCGTCGAAGCGCTCTCCCTTGAGCGCCACGAACAGGTCGCCGGCGGCCAGCGCGCGCGTGTCGGTCGCGACGCGGGCGAAGGCGGCGTCGGCGCCGCGCAGCGGCGCGGCCAGGCGCCGGGCGAGGCCGGACAGGTGTTCCATCGTCGCGCCGGGAATCGCCGTCATGGCTTCGCCCCGACCAGCTCGGCCACGAAAGCGCGGTCGCTGAACTCGCGCACCTCGCCGCCGTAAATCTGATAGTCCTCGTGCCCCTTGCCGGCGACGACGACAACGTCGTTCTCCCCGGCTTCGGCGACCGCGGTCCTGATCGCAAGCGCCCGGTCGTGGATCACGCGCAGGTTCCGAACCCCGGCTCCCGGCTCCGGGCTTGCCAGAATCTCGGCCACGATCGCGGCCGGGTCCTCGCTGCGCGGGTTGTCGTCGGTGACGATCGCCGCGTCGGCGAACCGCGCGGCAGCCGCGCCCATCAGCGGGCGCTTGCCGCGGTCGCGGTCGCCGCCGCAGCCGAACACCGCCCACAGGCGGCCGGCGCAGTGCGCGCGCACCGCCTTGAGGATCTGCTCCAGCGCCTGCGGCGTGTGGGCGTAGTCCACCACCACCAGCGGCCTGGCCTTCGGTCCGCGGAAGCCCTCGATGCGGCCCGGCACGGTCGCGGCCTGCGCCAGCGCGGCGCAGGCGTCCGCAAGCGGGATGTCCCTTTCGAGCAGCGCCGCCAGCGCGGCCAGCAGGTTGTAGGCGTTGAAGCGACCGAGCAGGCGCGTGCGCAGCGTCGCCGCGCCCCAGGAGCTGCGCACCTCGAACGAAAGCCCGTCGGCGCCGAGCCGGAGGTTCTCCGCCAGCACGTAGCGCCCGCCCACCGGCGCCGCGCCGCCGATGCCGTAGACCACGCAGTGGCGCGTGCCGGTGCACTCGTGCGACCAGGCGCGGCCGAAGTCGTCGTCGCGGTTGAGGATCGCCGCCTTCAGCTCGGGGCGGCGGAACAGGCGGTGCTTGGCGGCGGCGTAGTTCTCGATGGTGCGGTGGTAGTCGAGGTGGTCGCGGCCGATGTTGGTCAGCACCGCCACGTCGATCTTCATGCCGCCGACGCGCCGCTGGTCCAGCGCGTGCGAGGACACTTCCATCGCCGCCGCGCTGGCGCCGGCCTCCACGAAGTCGGCCAGCATGCGCTGCAGGCGCACCGGGTCGGGCGTGGTGTGCGAAGCATCCTGCAGCGCGGACAGCCGGCCGTAGCCCAGCGTGCCGAGATACGCGCAGGGCTGGCCGAGGCGGTCGAGCGCCTGCGCGACCAGGTGCGCGGTGGAGGTCTTGCCGTCGGTGCCGGTGACGCCGACCGTGAACAGATGCCGGGACGGATCGCCGTAGAAGCGCGCGGCGATCTCGCCGACCCGCTCGGACAGCCGCTCCACCGCCACCGTCGGCAGTCCCGCCGGCGTCTCACCCCCCGGCACCGGCTCCCAGGCGACGGCGGCCGCGCCGTTGGCGCTCGCCTGCTCCAGGTAGCGCAGGCCGTGCTGGGCGTGGCCCTTGCAGGCCAGGAACAGGTCGCCCGGCTGCACCCGGCGGCTGTCCATCTCCAGGCCGGTGACGCTCAGGTTCGGCGCGCCGGCCGCCAGCCCCTTGAGCAGGAGCGGCAGGCGCGTTTCGCGGTGGCGGGTCGGGACGCTCACGTGTGGCGCTCCACGCCGGCCGCCGCGGCCTGCGTCGCCGGCATCTCGTCGGGCGCGATTTGCAGCAGGCGCAGCGCGCCCTGCATCACCGCCGAAAACACCGGCGCCGCGACCTGGCCGCCGTAGTAGCTGCCGGCGGCCGGCTGGTCGATCATCACCAGGCCCACCAGGCGCGGCCGCTCCGCCGGCACGATGCCGAGGAACGTGGCCTGATGGCGGCCCTCGTCGTAGCCGCCGCCGGCCGCGACCTTGCGCACCGTGCCGGTCTTGCCGGCCACCGTATAGCCGGGGACGCGCGCCTTGGCGCCCGTGCCCTCGCTGACCACGCCGGCCATCAGGTGGCGCACCGCCTGCGCGACCTCGGCGGACACGGCCCGCTGCGGCGGCGTGTAGCGCCCGGATGCCAGCAGGCTCAGCGCCGGCATCAAACCGTCGTTGGCCAGGCCGGCGTAGGCGCGCACCAGGTGCAGCGCGGTGAGCGACAGGCCGTAGCCGTACGAGGCCGTGGCGGTGGCGATCAGGCCCCATTCGCCATGCGGGCGGAACACGCCGCGCGCCTCGCCGGGAAAGCCGAGGCTCAGCGGCTCGCCGAAGCCGAACTTCTGGTAGCCGTTCCACACCGACTCGGCGCCCAGCGCCAGGCCGATGCGCGCCGCGCCGACGTTGCTGGAATGGCGCAGCAGCTCGGCCAAGTTCATCTGCGGCAGCGGATGCACGTCCTTGACCGTGAAGGCGCCGAGCTTGAGATAGCCCGGATGCGTGTCGATGCGGCTGTCCGGGCGGAAGCGGCCCTGCTCTAGCGCCTGCGCCACCAGCAGCGGCTTGACCGTCGATCCCGGCTCGAACAGGTCGGCGAGCGCGCGGTTGCGCACGGCGTCGGCGTCGCCGCGCTCGTCCGGCCGGTTGGGATTGAAGCCGGGCTGGCTCGCCGTGGCCAGGATTTCCCCGGTCTGCGCGTCGGCCACCACCGCCAGGCCGCCGAGCGCGCGATGCTCGCCGACCGCCGCCTTCAATTCGCGGTACGCCAGGTACTGCAGGCGCAGATCGATGGACAGCTCCACGTCGCGCCCCGGCTCCGCCGGCTCGTAGTCGCCGCCTTCCTCGACCACCCGGCCGGAGCGGTCGCGGATCACGCGGCGCTTGCCGGCCTGGCCGGCCAGGATCGCGTTCTGCGCCGCCTCCAGGCCCTCCTGGCCGCGGCCGTCGACGTCGCAGAAGCCGACCAGTTGCGCCGCCACCTCGCCGGCCGGGTAGTAGCGGCGGTACTCGCGCTGCGCGAACACGCCCGGCGCCTTGAGCGCGAGCACGCGCTTGGCCGCGTCCGGGTCCATGTGCCGCCGCAGGTAAACGAACGAGCGCTCGCGGCGCGTGCGCAGAAAGCCGCGCAGCTCTGCCGGCGCCTGCCCCAGCAGCTTGGCCAGCGGCGCGACGTATTCCGGCGCATCCAGCACTTCGGAGGGAATCGCCCACAGCGAGTCCACCGGCGCCGACAGCGCCAGCGGCTCGCCGCGGCGGTCGCGGATGGCGCCGCGATGCGCCGGCACCGCCACGGTGCGCTGGGCGCGCTTGTCGCTTTCGCGCGTCAGAAATTCGCGCTCGACCACGGTGAGCTGGAACGCGCGGCCCAGCACCGCGATGGCGCCGAGCGCGAGCAGGCCCAGCACCGCCCGCCGCCGCCACGGGCGCACCTCCTGCGCAACCAGCTCTTTCACCGCGCCCACGGCGCCGCCTCCTCGGTGAGGCCGGGGGCCTGCTTGACGATGCGGTGGTCGCGCGGCTCGGCCATGTCGAGCTTGTCGCGCGCGATCTGCTCCACGCGGCCGTGGTGCGCCAGCGTCGCCTCTTCGAGCTGCAACTGCGCCCACTCCGAATCCAGGCGCCCGCGCTCGGCGCGCAGCTGGTCCAGCTCGGTGGTCAGGCGCCGGTTGTCGTGCTTGGTCTTGACGACCAGCAGCGCCGAAGCCATCACGGCCAGCGCCAGCAGCAGGGGCGTCAGCAGGCCGGAACGCGTCATGCGATGCGCTCCGCAATGCGCAGCACCGCGCTGCGCGCGCGCGGGTTGGCCTCGGCCTCGGCCGGCGACGGGAACCGCTTGCCGAGCTTGCGCAGGGTCTTCGGCTCGGCGGCGGCCGCGTCGCGGATGAAGCGCTTGACGATGCGGTCTTCCAGCGAGTGGAAGGCGATCGCCACCAGCCGCCCGCCCGGCGCCAGCACCTCGACCGCCTGCTGGAGCGCCGCGGGCAGGCGCTCCAGCTCGCGGTTGATGAAGATGCGGATCGCCTGGAAGCTGCGCGTGGCCGGGTGGATCTTCTGGCGCGGACCGCGGTGCGCAGCCAGGATGACGCCGGCCAGCCGCGTGGTGGTCTCGATCGGTGCCTCGCGGCGCGCGGCGACAATGGCGCGGGCTATGCGGCGGCTGTCGCGCTCCTCGCCGTACTGCCACAGCACGTCGGCGATCTCCTGCTCGCCGGCGCGCGCCAGCCACGCGGCTGCGGACTCGCCGGCTCCCGGGTTCATGCGCATGTCCAGCGGCCCTTCCTTGGCGAAGGAGAAGCCGCGCGCCGGGTCGTCGAGCTGCGGCGAGGACACGCCCAGGTCGAACAGCACGCCCATGACGCGGCCGGCGATGTTCTCGGCGCGCGCGATCTCGCCCAGGCGCTCGAAGTTGGCCGCGTGGATGCGGAAGTTGGGACAGCGCGCGAATTCGCGGAAGGCATGCGCGCAGGCCGCCGGATCCTGGTCCAGCGCGTGCAGCGCGCCGGAGCCGCCGAGCCGTTCGAGGATCGCCGCGCTGTGGCCGCCGCGGCCGAAGGTGGCGTCGATGTAGATGCCGTCGGGTACGACGTTGAGGCCGGCGAGGGCTTCTTCGAGCATCACCGGCTGGTGGGCGTTCACGGGGCTAGTCCGCCCTGGCGTGCGGAGGGCGGCGGCGGCGGGGTCCATGCGTGCTCACCGCTTGAGCGCCGCAAAGGCGGCGGCGAGGTCTTCCGTAGCGCCGGCGCCATCGCCGAACTTCTCGTTCCACTGCTCTTCGGACCAGATGTCGAAGCGGTTGATCTGGCCGACCATCATCGCGCTGCCGTTCAGGCGCGCGAACTTGCGCAGCAGCTGCGGCAGCAGCACGCGACCCTGCTTGTCGATCTCGGTCTCCACCGCATTGCCGATGAACACCTGCTTGAGCAGGTCGGCGCGGCGGCGGTCCGGATCGGCCTGAATCTGGTCTGCGATTTCCTTGAACACCGGAGCCGGATAAACCTCGAGGCAGGGCTGGTAGGAACGGGTGATGTAGACCAGTTGGCCGCGGTCGTCGGAAAGCTGCTGGCGAAAACGCGCCGGGACCGCGACGCGGCCCTTGTCATCTATCGCCAGTAGATGCGACCCAGCAAACACGTTCCCGCCCCGCCGGGACCGGTTGTGCACTCCCCCGGTGCCCCGATTGTCTCCACCAGCCCCCACTTTAATCCACTCCCCACCACTTTGCAAACAAAATTCCGAGGCGGAACAAGGGCTTAGATAAAATCTCTATTGCGGGATCGATTTCAAATTAAACAGACACTTAGGCGTGAATGTTGATGTGGAACGTGAGAAAGCGGCGTCCACGGCGTCTGCCTCTGGCGACGGTGCCTGCGCGCGGTTGTGGGGCAAGGTGGGAGGCGCGGCAAGCCGCGCCTCCGGTCGGAGAAAAGGAGTCAGCCTGTAAGCCGGATTCTGTCTAAGAGCCTCGCGGCCCCGAAACAACCATTCCTCTGGGACACCCGTCGCCGGATGCCTCAAGCAGCCTACCCGGAAGGCGCGCGGGCCGCGCGTCGGGCGCTTGCGCGCCCACCTTCCCTATTTGGCCTTGCTCCGGGCGGGGTTTACCGTGCCGTGACTGTTGCCAGTCCCGCGGTGCGCTCTTACCGCACCGTTTCACCCTTGCCTGATCCCCTGTGACGGGGCCATCGGCGGTCTGCTCTCTGTTGCACTTTCCGTCGGCTCGCGCCGCCCAGCCGTTAGCTGGCGCCCTGCCCTGCGGAGTCCGGACTTTCCTCCGGTGCCAAGTGGCACCCGCGGTTGTCTGGCCAACTCCATCTTAATTTTATCACGCGATTGTTTGGCCGCGATCTTGTCGGGAACAATGTCGCGCGAGCGCAGCGAACCCGCAGGTCGCGGCTCGGGATGAGCCGCGCAACTCCGTGGATATTCTTCCGCGAGCCGCCGCGCCTTCAGGCGCGGTGATACGGACGATTCGCCAGCACCGACCACGCCCGGAACAACTGCTCCGCCACCAGCACCCGCACCAGCGCGTGCGGCAGGGTCAGCTTGGACAGCGACCACTTGGCTTGCGCGCGCGCCAGAGCCTCGGGCGCGAGGCCGTCGGGGCCGCCGATCAGCAGCGCCACGTCGCGGCCGTTCTGCATCCAGGATTTCAGCTCGCGCGACCAGCCCAGGCTGTCCAGCGCCTGGCCGCGCTCGTCCAGGGCGATGACGTGGTCGTCGTCGCGCAGGGCCTTGAGCATCTTCGCGCCCTCGTCGCGCTTGAGCCGCGCGATGTCGGGGTTCTTGCCGCGCGGGGCGACGGGGATTTCGACCAGTTCCAGCTTGAGTTCGGGCGGCAGGCGCGCGGCGTAATCGGCGTAGGCCTGCTCCACCCAGCCCGGCATGCGCGTGCCGACCGCGACCAGGCGCAGCCTCATTTGCGCGCGGCGACCGCCTCGGTCATGTCCCACAGCTTTTCGAGCTGGTAGAACGCGCGCGTCTGCGCCTGCATCACGTGCACGATCACGTCGCCCAGGTCCACCAGCACCCATTCGGACTGCTGCGTGCCCTCCACGCCGCGCGGGCGCGTGCCGCGCTCCTTGGCCTTTTCGACGACGTTGTCGGCAATCGCCTTGACGTGGCGGTTCGAGGTGCCGGTGCAGATGACCATCCAGTCGGCGATGCTGGTCAGGCTGCGCACGTCCAGCACCTTGATGTCGAGCGCCTTCAGGTCCTCGACGGCGGCGATCACGGTCTTAGTCAGCGGCGGCAGTTTCATTTCGGGTCAGTGCCTCGATATCCGATGCGGTGAAAGATTTCAGGACGGCGTCCGGAACCAGGCCGCGGACGCTGCGGCCTTCGCGCAGAAGCTGGCGGACATAGCTGGACGAGATTTCGAGCAGCGGCGCCTGTGCGCGGAACCAAAGCCCGTGCCGCTCGCGGCGCAAGGCATCCGCGGCGGGTGCCTGCCGCGCGCCCGGCCAATGCCGTGCATGCAGGGTTTCCAGCTCCTGTGCCGCGCCGTTGCGATTGAATACCACGATATGGGCCAGCTGCGGCAATTCGGCCGCATTGCGCCAAGTGTGCAGGCTCTGCGCCGCATCCGCCCCGACAATCAGACACAGGCAGGCGGCCGGATGTTCGGCGCGCAACTCGCGCAGCGTGTCCACGGTGTACGAAGGTCCGGCGCGCCGCAGCTCGCGGCCGTCGGCGATCAGTCCGGGGATGCCCTCGACCGCGCGCGCCACCCAGTCCAGCCGCCGCGGCGGCGGCACCGCCGGGGCGGCCCGGTGCGGCGGCTGCGCGGCGGGGATCAGGCGCAGCTCGTCCAGGCGCAGGCGCTCCAGCGCCTCGATGGCGATGCGCAGATGGCCGTTGTGGACCGGCGCGTAAGTGCCGCCGAGAATGCCGATCGCGCGCGTCAGCGCCGGACTCCGGTCTCAGCGGATGTGCCCATCGCCCAGCACGATCCACTTGAGCGAGGTCAGCCCGTCCAGTCCCACCGGGCCGCGCGCGTGGAACTTGTCGGTGCTGATGCCGATCTCGGCGCCCAGTCCGTACTCGTAGCCGTCGGCGAAGCGCGTGGAGGCGTTGACCATCACCGAGCTGGAGTCCACCTCGCGCACGAAGCGCCGCGCGCGCGACAGGTTCTCGGTGACGATGGCGTCGGTGTGCTGCGAGCCGTGCGTAGCGATGTGGTCGATCGCCTCGTCCATGCCGTCGACCACGCGGATCGAAAGGATCGGCGCCAGGTACTCGGTGTCCCAGTCCTCCGCGGTCGCCGCCTTGATGTCGCGCAGGATGCGGCGCGTGCGCTCGCAGCCGCGCAGCTCGACCTGGTGCTCGGCGTAGATGCGGCCCAGCTCCGGCAGCACCCGCTCGGCGATCTCGGAATCCACCAGCAGGGTTTCCATGGTGTTGCAGGTGCCGTAGCGCTGGGTCTTGGCGTTGACCGCGACCGCGATCGCCTTCTCCACGTCGGCCTGCCCGTCGACATAGACGTGGCAGATGCCGTGCAGATGCTTGATGACCGGGACGCGCGCGTTCTGGCTGACGAAGGCGACCAGTTCCTTGCCGCCGCGCGGGATCACCACGTCGACGTACTCCGGCATGGTCAGCATCTCGCCGACCGCGCGGCGGTCGGTAGTGTCGAGCACCTGCACGATGTCGGCGGACAGGCCGGCGTCCTTGAGCGCCTTCTCGATGCAGCGCGCGATCGCCTGGTTGGAGTTGAACGCCTCGCTGCCGCCGCGCAGGATGCAGGCGTTGCCGCTCTTGAGGCACAGCGCCGCGGCGTCGGCGGTCACGTTGGGGCGCGATTCGTAGACGATGCCGACGACGCCCAGCGGCACGCGCATGCGGCCGACCTGGATGCCGCTCGGCCGCATCTTCAATTCGAGAATCTCGCCGACCGGGTCGGGCAGGCCGGCGACCTGGCGCATGCCGTCGGCCATCGCGGCGATGCGCTCGCCGTTCAGCTCCAGCCGGTCCAGCAGCGCGGCTTCCAGCTTGGCGTCGCGGCCTTCGCGCAGGTCCATGGCGTTGGCGGCCAGGATCGCGCGCGACTCGGCGGCGAGGATGTCCGCCAGCGCGAACAGCGCGGCGTTCTTCTGCCCGGCCTCGGCGCGGGCGATGACGCGCGCGGCGCGGCGCGCACGCTCGCCGCGCTCGCGCATCTGCGCGCCGATCCCGCTGCGGCCACGCGCGGGCGCGCGGGCGGGTTCGGACTTGTTGACGGCTTCGGGGCTCATTCCATGAACGAAATCAAAGAGGTGAACTGCGCAGGCCGCGACAGCCGCTGGCCTGCACGACGCATGTTATCAGGTCCTCCCAGGCGCGGGCCCCGGCGCCCAGCTTGACCGCCTGGTCCACGCCCGCAAGCCGTTGTACCCACGCGAAAACCTGGTCGGCCTTCGCGCGCGTCAGGGCGCCGCGGAAGCGCGCCTGGCGCTGGCGCCAGATGCCGGCGGACTCCAGCGCCGAGGCGGCGTCGCGCGTGCGCTCGTAATGCGCCGCCGCCTGCGCCCACTGGCGCAGGGTGTAGGCCAGGGCGCCGAGCAGCTCCGGCAGCTCGATGCCCTCCTCGCGCAGGCGCAGCAGGCTGCGCAGGGCGCCGTCGGCGTCGCCGTCGAGAATCTTGTCGGACAGGTCGAAGGCGTCGAAGCGCGCGCTGTCCGCCACCGCGGCGGCCACCTCCGCGGGGCCGATGCGCGCCCCCGGATAGAGCAGCTTGAGCTTCTCGATGTCCTGCGCGCAGGCCAGCAGATTGCCCTCGGTGCGCTCGGCGAGCTGGCGCACCGCCTCGGCCTCGGCGTTGAGGCCGGCCGCCTTCAGGCGCGCCTCGATCCAGCGCGGCAATTCCTCGGCCGCCACCGGCCAGGCATAGACGCTGGCGCCGGCGTTCTCCAGCGCGGCGAACCAGCGCGCCGCGCGCGCCTTGGCGTCGAGCTTGCCCAAGACCACGATCAGCAGCACGTCGGCGGGCGGCGCGCCGGCGAGTTGCTCCAGCAGCTTGCGCGGGTCGCCGCCGCCGGAAGCTTCGGTACCGGCTTCGTCGGGCTCGTCGTCGGACTTGCGGCGGCCCGGCGCGAGACCCCGCGGCAGTTGCAACTCGACGATGCGCCGGGCGGAAAACAGCGATCCGGTGGAAACGCCCTCCAGGAAGCCCTGCCAATCGAAACCGGGCACGACCTCGTACACCTCGCGCTCGGCGAAACCCTCCCGGCGCGCCTTGGCGCGGATGGCGTCCAGCGCCTCCTGGACCAGCAGCGGCTCCTCGCCGGCGACGACGTAGACCGGCGCAAGACCGCGCTGCAAATGGCCGGCGACCTGCGCCGGCGTCAATCGAAGGCCCATGCGTTACTCGGAAAGAAAGGCGGCGATGTGGCGCGCCGTCTCGTCCGGCGCATCGAAGTGCAGCATATGGCCGGCCTGCTCGATGCGCACTTCGCGGCGGTCGCGGAAGCAGGCGCGGCGGCGCGCGGTTTCCTCGCGCGAAATGGCCTGGCCGAAGCTGGACTGGCCGGTGTCGACGAACAGCGTCGGCGCGGTCACGTGCCGCCAGACTTCCATGGACTCGGCAACGCGATAGGTGCCCGGCCCGTGCAGGCGGTGCTTGGGGTCGGCGCACAGGCCGATGCGGCCGTAGCCGTCCTCGCGCCCCCAGCAGCGCGCCACGAACAGCGCGCGCTCCGGCGTGAGGCGCGGATGCTGCTTGCGGATGCGGCCGGCGAGGTCTTCGAAGGAATCGTACGTCTTCTGCTGCGGCGGATCTTTCAACTGGTCGAGCCAGGCGCGGAAACGCTTGCCCGCGACCTCCGGCCCCATGTCGGGCAGGAACAGGCTGTCGAGGAGGACCAGCCGGCGCACGCGGTCGGGCCGCAGACCGGCGTAGAGGCTGGCCACCTGCCCGCCCATGCTGTGGCCGACCAGCCGCACCGGCTCGGCCGGCGAAAGCCGGTCCAGCAGGCACTCGAGGTCGGCGACGTAGTCGTAGAACCAGTAGCCGTCCTGCGGCCACTGCGAGTGGCCGAAGCCGCGCCAGTCCGGCGCCAGCACGCGGAAGCGCGGCAGCAGGCCCTGCGCCACCGGCGCCCAGGTCGCCGACACGTCCAGCCAGCCGTGCAGCAGCACGACGGGCATCGCCTCCGGCGCGCCCCACACGCGAACGTGGTAGCGCAGGCCGCGGACGGACAGGAATTCGGAGCGCGATTCCATCACGCCGCCAGCTTGCCGGTGAGGAATTCCTCCAGCAGCACCAGGCGGTCGTTGCCCCAGAACATCTGCGCGCCGACGAAGAAGGTCGGTGCGCCGAAGGCGCCGCGCCGCACCGCCTCG
>JACPFV010000054.1 GCA_016182805.1 Gammaproteobacteria bacterium | reverse complement strand
TGGTCGATCGTCTTGAGCGATTCGTCAATCATGATGGCGTGCATCCGCCCATCATGAACAGGCCCCGATCCGCTACAGACTCATTTCACGCTGGAAACGCGACCCCGCCTTCAGACTCATTTCACATTGGAAGAGACTGGGGGTTGTGCCGGGCGGGGCGCTGGCCTATCGTTCGCGCAGCCGGGGGTGCCGGCCCGCGCGCGGGCCGGCTGAGATCAGACCCTTGGAACCTGACCGGATTTTTCTGCCGGTGGAGGGAAGGCTGGGCGTCGTCGCCCGTTTCCCGTCCGCCGAGGACGAGCGATGAACGCCATACCCCAGGAATTCCTGCACACCGCCCACAAGCTGACCGAAGAAGCGACGCGGCCGTTTCCGGCCAGCCGCAAGATCCACGTCGAGGGGCGCGACGGCATCCGCGTGCCGATGCGGGAAATCCGCCAGACGCCGACCCGGACCGGCCGCGGCCTGGAGGAAAATCCGCCGCTGACCGTGTACGACACCAGCGGCCCGTACACCGACCCGGCCGCCGAGATCGACCTGCTCAAGGGCCTGCCGGCCATGCGTGCGCCCTGGATCGCGGCGCGCGGGGATACGGAGCAGCTCGGCGGACCGTCTTCGCTGTACGGCCGCATCCGCGCCGCCGACGAGCGCACCCGCGGCCTGCGCTTCGAGCACATCCGCGCGCCGCGCCGGGCCAAGGCCGGCGCAACGGTCACGCAGATGCACTACGCGCGGCGCGGCATGGTGACGCCGGAGATGGAGTACATCGCCATCCGCGAGAACGCGCGCCTGCAGGAACTGCGCGAGGTCTACGAGAAGGCCGGCTATCTCAGGCGCCACCGCGGCCAGGGCTTCGGCGCGCGGCTGCCGGAAATCGTCACGCCGGAATTCGTGCGCCAGGAAGTGGCGCTGGGCCGCGCCATCATCCCGGCCAACATCAACCACCCGGAGCTGGAGCCGATGATCATCGGCCGCAACTTCCGGGTGAAGATCAACGCCAACATCGGCAACTCCGCCGTGAGCGGCAGCATCGCCGAGGAAGTGGAGAAGATGGTCTGGGCCACGCGCTGGGGCGGCGACACGGTCATGGACCTTTCGACCGGCAAGCACATCCATGAGACGCGCGAGTGGATTCTCCGCAACAGCCCGGTGCCCATCGGCACGGTGCCGATCTACCAGGCTTTGGAGAAGGTGGACGGCAAGGCCGAAGAGCTGACCTGGGAAATCTTCCGCGACACGCTCATCGAGCAGGCCGAGCAGGGCGTGGACTACTTCACGATCCACGCCGGCGTGCTGCTGCGCTACATCCCGCTGACCGCCGGCCGCGTCACCGGCATCGTCTCGCGCGGCGGCTCGATCCTGGCCAAGTGGTGTCTCGCGCACCACCGGGAAAATTTCCTCTACACGCACTTCGAGGAAATCTGCGAGATCATGAAGGCCTACGACGTGTCGTTTTCGCTGGGCGACGGCCTGCGCCCCGGCAGCATCGCCGACGCCAACGACGAGGCGCAGTTCGGCGAGCTGCGCACCCTGGGCGAGCTGACGCAGATCGCCTGGAAACACGACGTGCAGGTCATGATCGAAGGTCCCGGCCACGTGCCGATGCAGCTCATCCAGGAGAACATGGACGAGCAGCTCAAGCACTGCTACGAGGCGCCGTTTTACACGCTGGGCCCGCTGACCACCGACATCGCGCCGGGCTACGATCACATCACGTCCGCCATCGGTGCCGCCCAGATCGGCTGGTACGGCACCGCGATGCTGTGTTACGTCA
>JACPFV010000004.1 GCA_016182805.1 Gammaproteobacteria bacterium | reverse complement strand
GTCGAGACGCTGGGCTGCGCCACCGTGGTCTGCACCGACAAGACCGGCACGCTGACCACCGGCGTCATGACGGTGCGCGAGCTGTGGGGCCCGGATCACCTGCGCCTGCTCGACGCCGCGGCCGCCTGCAACGACGCCGAGCTGGCCGCGGACGAGCGCGGCGGCGTCGGCGATCCGACCGAGGTGGCGCTGCTGGTCGCGGCAGCGGAGCGCGGCATCCGCCGCGCCGACCTCGAGGCGCAGCGGCCGCGCGTCGCGGTCAACCCCTTCGATTCCGTGCGCAAGCGCATGTCCATCCTGCGCGCCGACGGCCAACTCTACGCCAAGGGCGCGGTGGAGATGCTGCTCCCGCTATGCCGGCAGGCGCCGGACGGCGTTGCCGAAGCCAACGCCGACATGGCGGCGCGCGGCTTGCGCGTGCTGGCCGTGGCGGTCGGCCGCGGTGCCGAGGAGCGCGAGCTGGAGCTGCTGGGCCTGGTCGGCATTGCCGACCCGCCGCGCACCGAGGCGATCGATGCGGTCGCCCGCGCGCGCCAAGCCGGCATCCGTACCGTGATGATCACCGGCGACCACCCCGCTACGGCGCGGGCGATCGCGCAGGAACTGGGCATCCTCAAGCCCGGCGAGGCGCCCGAGGATGTGGTGCATGCGCGCGCGACGCCGGAGGACAAGCTGCAGATCGTGCGCCGCTGGAAGGCGCGCGGCGCGGTCGTGGCGATGACCGGCGACGGTGTCAACGACGCGCCGGCGCTGCGCGAGGCACACATCGGCATCGCCATGGGCCGCAGCGGCACCGAGGTGACGCGCGAAGCCTCCGACATGGTCCTGGCCGACGACAACTTCGCGAGCATCGTTGCGGCGGTCGAGGAAGGCCGCGGCATCTTCGACAACATCCGCAAGACGCTGGTCTACCTGCTGGCCGGCAACGCCGGCGAGCTGGCGGTGATGTTCGCGGCGGCGCTGATCGGATTGCCCCTGCCGCTGCTACCGCTGCACCTATTGTGGATCAACCTGGTGACCGACGGCCTGCCGGCGCTCGCGCTGGTGACCGACCCGGTGAGCCGCAACGCCCTGCGCCGGCCGCCGCGCGACCCGCGCGAGCCCATCCTCGGGCCGCCGCAGTGGGCCACGGTCGTGGCGATAGGCCTGGTGGAGGCCGCGGTCGCGCTCGGCGTGTTCGCCTGGGCTCTGGCAACCCGCGACGTCGACCAAGCGCGCAACCTCGCCTTCACCACGCTGGTGTTCTCCGAGTTGCTGCGTGCATTCGCCGCCCGCAGCGCAACCCGGCCGTTCTGGGAGGTCGGCCTGTTCACCAACATGCGCCTGTTCGGGATCGTGCTGGTTTCGCTGCTGGTGCAGATCGGCATCCATCACATACCGGCCACGCAAGCGCTGTTCCGCATCTCCGCGATCGGCCTGGCCGAGTGTGCGCTCGCGCTGGGGGTGGGCTTTAGGCGGCGGCAAGAAATAAAGGTGACGGGTTCAGCGTTCGAGAGCCTGGTCGGACCGGTTGTTTACCAAGTCAGTTGTTACCGTTATTTATTTACAGAGCCTTATTCCTCTGGCGCTGATCGAAAGCGCGAAATGCCTGCGGCGCCGGGCGTCCGCTCCCGGCAACCGCAACGGAGCCTTAGCGGTCCAAGGACCGCTCCCCAGCGACAAGGAGCATCCATGAAACGCAGTCGTCGCCCGCGGCCCGACCTTCAGGTCGATCGCAGCAGCTCGATCCGCAGTTCGGCGCTCTCGAGGCCCTGGTAACGACTCACGCCCAGGCGGTAGACGATTTCAGCCCGGCCGCGCGTTATCTGCCGCTCCACACCGCCGAAATCGATGCCGTCGATCGCCCTCCCCTGCGGCCCGCGCAGGCGGTAGCGCACGTGCCGCTCGCCGACCACGCGCGCCTGCTCCACTTGGAAGCAGCCGTCGAACCAGGGCTCCGGGAAGCCTTGACCCCAGGGCCCGGCATGCTCCAGCGCCAAGGCCGTGTCCAGCGACAGCTCGCCGGCCGCCAGCTCGCCGTCGGTCTCGACCACCCGCTCCAGCGCCGCGTCGTCCAGGCTCTGCCGGCACACCTCGTCGAACAGCTCGCCGAATTCCGCGAAGCGCGCTTCCGGCAGGCTGAGGCCGGCGGCCATGGCGTGACCGCCGAAGCGCGCGATCAGGCCGGGCCGGCGCGCATCCACCAGCGCCAGCGCATCGCGCATGTGCAGCCCGGCGATCGAGCGCGCCGAGCCTTTGAGCATGCCGGCCTCGTGCGCGCGGGCGAAGGCGATCGCCGGCCGGTGCAGCCGTTCCTTGACGCGCGAGGCCACCAGGCCGACCACGCCTTCGTGCCAGCTGGCATCGAACAGGCTCACGCCGACCGCGGCGCTGTCGAGGCCGGCGACCATGTCCATCGCCTCGTCCCGCATCTGCGCCTCGATCTCGCGGCGCTCGCGGTTGAGGCGATCCAGTTCCTGCGCCAGCGGTAACGCCGCCTCCAGCGTCGGCGCCAGCAGGCACTCGATGCCCAGGCGCATGTCCTCCAGCCGCCCGGCGGCATTGAGCCGCGGCCCGATCGCGAACCCCAGATCGGCGCTGGTGACGTCCTCCGCCTTGCGGCCGGCCGCCTGCAACAGCGCCAGGATGCCGGGTCGCGCACGGCGGTCGCGGATGCGTTGCAGGCCCTGCGCGACCAGGATGCGGTTGTTGTGGTCCAGCCGCACCACGTCGGCGACCGTGCCGACGGCTACCAGGTCCAGCGCCTCGGCCAGATTGGGCTCCGCGCGGTCGCGGAACTGGCCGCGCTCGCGCAGGCGCGCGCGCAGCGCCGACAGCACGTAGAACATCACGCCGACGCCGGCCAGGTGCTTGCTCGGAAAGCCGCAGCCGGGCTGGTTCGGGTTGACGATGGCGTCTGCCGCCGGCAACTCCGCGCCGGCCAGATGGTGATCCGTCACCAGCACGGACACGCCGGCCGCCTTGGCGGCCGCGACGCCGGAAATGCTGGCGATGCCGTTGTCCACCGTGATCAGCAGCTCGGCGCCCATCTCCCCGGCCGCCTCCGCGATCGCCGGCGACAGGCCGTAACCCTGTTTGAAGCGGCTCGGCACCAGGAAGTCGACGTTGCGCGCGCCGCAGGCCCGCAGAACCGACACCGCGAGCGCCGTGCCGGTGGCGCCGTCGGCGTCGTAGTCGCCCACGACCACGATGCGCCGGTCGCCGCAGACGGCGTGCTCCAGCAGCTCGCCGGCGCGGTCGAGCCCGCGCAGCTCGCGCGGGTTCAGCAGGTGCTTCAGGTCGAGCGCCAGCTCGTGCCCGCCGCGCACCCCGCGCTGCGCGTAGACGCGCCGCAGGACCGGATGCAGTGCGGCGGGCAAAGCCGCATCGGAAGCGGGTGCACGCCGGCGGATCTGGGGCTCGGTCATGGAGTAATCGCCGCGGAGCACGCAGAGGCCCGCATCTCCTTGAAACTCTGCGTGCTCTGCGCCTTCGGTGGTGAATCCCGAACGCTACTTCAGGCGCTCGGCCAAGGCCTGCTCGACCGCCGCCCGCTCCGCCTTCACCTGAACCACGCCCTTGAGACCGTCGCGCATGGCGCTGTCCGGGTCCTTGAGGCCGTGGCCGGTCAGCGTGCACACGACCACGCTGCGCGGCGCAATCTTGCCGGCCTTAATGTCGCGCAGGGCGCCGGCCAGCGAGGTTGCCGACGCCGGCTCGCAGAACACGCCTTCCCTGACCGCGAGCAGCCTCTGCGCGGCGAGGATTTCGCCATCGGTGCATTCGTCGAACCAGCCGCCCGACTCCTTCTGTACCGTCCAGGCCTGCTCCCAGCTCTGCGGGTCGCCGATGCGAATCGCGGTGGCGACCGTCTCCGGCTGCTCGACGCGCCCTCCGCGAAGAAATGGCGCACTGCCCGAGGCCTGATATCCGACCATTCGCGGGCGGTCCTTCGTAAAGGCGGACTGATCGTAGGTCCGCTTTTCTTTGGGCAGGGTATGCGCGCCCGTTTCTTGGCCGGCCGCCTCGGAATATCCGATCCAGTGCGCGGTGATGTTGCCGGCGTTGCCTACCGGCAGGCAGTGGAAGTCCGGCGCACGGCCTAGGGCTTCGACAATCTCGAAGGCCGCGGTCTTCTGCCCCTGCAGGCGGAACGGATTGATCGAATTGACGATGGTCACGGGCAGGGTGCGCCCGACCTCCTTCACCAGCCGCATGCCGTCGTCGAAATTGCCCTGGATTTGCACCACGACCGAGCCATGCATGATCGCCTGCGCCAGCTTGCCCAGCGCGATCTTGCCCTCCGGGATCAGGACGAAGGCCGTGATTCCGGCGCGGGCGGCATAGGCCGCCGCGGCGGCGGAGGTATTGCCGGTCGACGCGCAAATGATCGCCCTGGAACCCTCGTGCACGGCCTGCGTGACCGCCATGGTCATGCCGCGGTCCTTGAACGAGCCGGTCGGGTTCAGACCTTCGAACTTCACGTACAGCTCGCCCTGAAACCCGATCTCGCGCGGGACGTTCTCCAGGCGGATCAGCGGCGTGCGTCCCTCGCCCAGGCTTATGGCGCGGACATTGGGCGCCACCGGCAGGCGGCTGCGGTAGGTGTCGATGAGGCCGGTGTATCGAGTCATGGTCTTGAGCGGTGAAGTCAGTCGGGAAAGCCGGACGGCCGCGCCAGTTTCTGCTCCAGCGCCGCCTTAACGCCCGGCCATTCGTCCGCAATGATGCTGTAGTACGCGGAATGCCGCAGGCGGCCGGTATGCATGATCATGTGGTTGCGGAAAACGCCTTCCTCCCGGGCGCCCAGCCGTAGCAAGGCGCGGCGCGAAGGCTCGTTCAAGGAATCGGTCTTGAACTCCACGCGATTGAGGCCCCAGGTCTCGAAGGCGTGCCGCAGCATGAGGTACTTGGCCTCGGTGTTGGCGGCGGTTCGCTGGTAGCGCGGGGCCAGCCAGGTCCAGCCGATTTCGGCGCGCCGATGGGCGACGTCCATGGCGCAGAAGCGCGTGCTGCCGACGACCTCGCCGCTGTCGGCGCGCAGCGTCGCGAAACCGAGCATATGCCCTTCGCGCTGGCCGCGCAGCGCGGTGTCCACAAACAGGGCCATGCCCTCCGGCGTGTGGAACGGCCGCGGATACCAGGTCCAGATCGCCGGGTCGCCGCCCGCCCGCAGCAGCGCCGGCAGATGCTCGGCGGCGAGCGGCTCCAGGCGCACGCGGCGCCCGGAAAGCACGACGGGCGCCGGCGCGAAGGCCGGCGTGGTCGGTGCCGGCATCAGTCGAAGTGCTCGACGCGGAAGCGCGACAGCCCTTCGCGCACGAACGGCAGGCGGCGGATCTTGTCGAGCGCGGCGTTGAAGCGCTGCTCCGGCACGACCGACGTGATGATCGCGATGGTGGCGTCCTCGCCGCCGCGCGGCTCCTTCTGCAGGATCGCCTCGATGCTGATGTCCGACTCGGCCAGGATCGAAGTGATGGCCTTGAGCACGCCGGGCGTGTCGGCCACGCGCAGGCGCAGGTACTGCGCACTCTCGATCTCCCCGATGGGCAGCACCGGCAGCTCGCGCACGCTGTCCGGCTGGAACGCCAGGGCCGGCACGAAATGGCGGCGGTCCGCGCCGGACAGGCGCGCCACGTCCACCAGGTCCGCGACCACCGCCGAGGCGGTCGGGTCGCCGCCGGCGCCGCGGCCGTAGAACCCGATGCGACCCACGGCGTTGCCCTTGAGCACGATGGAGTTCAGTACGCCGTCGACTTTCGCCAGCAGGCGGTCGTCCGGGATCAGCGTGGTCTGCGTGCGCAGCTCCACGCCCTTGCCGGTGCGCTTGGCGATGCCCAGGTGCTTGATGCGGTAGCCGAGGCTGCGCGCCGCCTGGATGTCCTGCGCCTGGACGCCGGTGATGCCCTCGATCGCGACCTGGTCGAAGGCCAGCGGCATGCCGAAGGCGATGGCGGCGAGAATGGTCAGCTTGTGCGAGGCGTCCACGCCCTCGACGTCGAAGCGCGGATCGGCCTCGGCGTAGCCCAGGCGCTGTGCCTCGGCCAGCGCGGTGGCGAAGTCCTGGCCGCGCTCGGTCATCTGCGTGAGGATGTAGTTGCAGGTGCCGTTGATGACGCCGGCCAGCTCCTCGATGCGGTTGCCGGCCAGGCCCTCGCGGATCGCCTTGATGATCGGGATGCCGCCGGCGACGGCGGCCTCGAACGCGACCATCACGCCCCGCTCACGCGCGGCGGCGAAGATGCGGTTGCCGTCCTCGGCCAGCAGGGCCTTGTTGGCGGTGACGATGGACTTGCCGCGCGCGATCGCCTGCAGGATCAGCTCGCGCGCCGGAGAGATGCCGCCGATGACTTCCACCACCACGTCGACGTCGGCGTCGCGGGCGACGAACTGCGCGTCGCTGACCACGGTGATGCCGTCGAGCTTGCAGTCGCGCTTCCTGCCCAGGTCCCGGGCGGCGACGTGGGTGACGACGATGGGGCGGCCGGCGCGGCGCGCGATCTCGTCCGCGTTTCCGCGCAGCACGCGGATCACGCCCTGACCGACCGTGCCCAGGCCGATCAGGCCCACTCGCAGGGGTGTCGTCATGGTGCGTTGCCTCTCAACAATTTCTTGATGCCGCGGATCGCCTGGCGCGTGCGGTGCTCGTTCTCGATCAGCGAGAACCGCACGTGGTCGTCGCCGTACTGGCCGAAGCCGATGCCCGGCGACACTGCGACCTTGGCCTCTTCCATCAGCTTCTTGGAGAACTCGAGCGAGCCCATCGCGCGGAACGGCTCCGGGATCTTGGCCCAGACGAACATCGTCGCCTTGGGCTTTTCCACCGCCCAGCCGGCCTGGTTGAGGCCGTCCGCCAGCACGTCGCGGCGTCTGCGGTACATCTCGCAGATGTCGGCCACGCACTGCTGCGGCCCTTCCAGCGCGCTGATCGCCGCAACCTGGATCGGCGTGAACATGCCGTAGTCGAGGTAGCTCTTGATGCGCGCCAGCGCGCCGACCAGCGTCGGGTTGCCGCACATGAAGCCGACGCGCCAGCCCGGCATGTTGTAGCTCTTGGACAGGGTGAAGAACTCCACCGCCAGGTCCTTGGCGCCCGGCACTTCCAGAACGGACGGCGCCTTGTAGCCGTCGAACACGATGTCGGCGTATGCGAGGTCGTGCACCAGCCACATCTCGTGCTCGCGGCAGATGTCCACCGCCTTCCTGAAGAAATCCAGGTCCACGCATTGCGTGGTCGGATTGCCGGGGAAGTTCAGGATGAGCATCTTGGGCGCCGGCCAGGTCTCCTTGATCGCGCGCTGCAGCTCCTCCCAGAAATCGACGCCGGGCGTCAGGCGCACGTGGCGCACGTCGGCGCCGGCCAGCACCACGCCGTACGGATGGATCGGATACGCGGGGTTGGGCACCAGCACCACGTCGCCCTGCCCCAGCGTGGCCATCGCAAGGTGCGACAGGCCTTCCTTGGAGCCGATGGTTGCGATGACTTCGGACTCGGGATCGAGACTCACGCCGTAGCGTTTCTCGTACCAGCGTGCCATCGCGCGGCGCAGGCGCGGAATGCCCTTGGAAACGGAATAGCGATGCGTGTGGCGGTGCCCGGTGCGCGAAGCGGATTCCACCAGCTTGTCCACGATGTGCTGCGGCGTCGGCTGGTCCGGATTGCCCATGCCGAAGTCGATCACGTCCTCGCCACGGGCTCGGGCCGCCTTCTTCAGATCTCCGACGATGTTGAAGACATAGGGCGGCAGGCGCTGGATGCGCGGGAAGACGGTTTTCACAAGGGTTTCCTGGAAATGCGCTCGTTCTATTGCGAGCGGGGAATTAAAGCATTGCGATCCGGCTACATCAACAATGCGTCGGGAACGTATTGTGGCGAGCGCAGCGAGGCCGAAGGCTGCGGCCCACGGATGGGCCGCACAACAATGCGTCTGGAACGTATTGTGGCGAGCGCAGCGAGGCCGAAGGCTGCGGCCCATGGATGGGCCGCACAACAAAAAAGCCGGCGGGATCTTGCGATCGCGCCGGCTTCTTCGAGACTGTGCCGCGTTAGGACAACTTCTCCTTGATGCGGGCGGCCTTGCCGGCGAGTTCGCGCAAGAAATACAGCTTAGCTCGGGCGACGTCGCCCCTGCGCTTCACGATAATCTCGGCCACCTGCGGCGAGTAGGTCAGGAACACGCGCTCCACGCCCTCGCCGTGCGACACCTTGCGCACCGTGAAGGCGGAGTTGAGGCCGCGGTTGCGCTTGGCGATGACCACGCCCTCGAAGGCCTGCAGGCGCTCGCGGTCGCCTTCCTTCACCTTGACCTTCACCTCGACGGTGTCGCCCGCGCGGAATTCCGGCACCTGCTTCTTGGCGACCTGTTCCGCTTCGATCATCTCGACAATCTTGTTCGTACGCATGGCCCTACCTCTCGTTTGATCCGTTCTGCTCCGCGATGAATTCGCGCAGCAGCTTTTCCTGTTCCCGACTCAGTTCCAGCCTGTCCAGCAAATCCGGGCGTTTCAACCAGGTCGCGCCCAGCGCCTGCTTCAGCCGCCAGCGCGCGATCCTGGCATGACCGCCGGACAGCAGCACGTCCGGTACCCGCCGCCCGCTCCATTCCTCCGGCCGGGTGTAGTGCGGATGGTCCAGCAGGCCCGCGGAGAACGAATCGCTCTCCGCCGACTGCTCGTGGCCCAGCGCACCGGGCAACAGGCGCACCACCGCATCCACCGCCGCCATCGCGGCCAGTTCGCCGCCGGACAATACAAAGTCGCCCAGCGACAGTTCCAGATCCACCTGCGGCGCCACGCGCTCGTCCAAGCCTTCGTAGCGGCCGCACAACAAAATCAGCGCCGGCTCCCGCGCCAGCCTCTGCGCCCAGGCCTGCGTCAGCGGTTCGCCCTGCGGCGAGAGGCTGACCACCTTGGCCGGCCCGATCGCGGCCTTTGCCGCTTCGATCGCCGCCGCCAGAGGCCCCGGCTCCATCACCATTCCCGGACCGCCGCCGTACGGGCGGTCGTCCACGCGACGCCAGCGGTTCTCGCTGTAGTCGCGGATGTCGCGCGTGCTCAGGGCCACCAAGCCCGTCTCCACTGCGCGGCGCACGATCCCGTAGCGCCCGACCTGTTCCACGAACTCCGGGAACAGCGTCAACACCTCGATCTTCATGAGGCCGGCCTCAATAGTCCGGCTCCCAGTCCACCACGACCCGACGCGTCTTCAGGTCGACCTTCTTGACGATCGGCCCGGCCACGAACGGGATCAACCGATCCACCTCGCCCTTCACGAGCATCACGTCCTGGGCGCCGTTGTCGGTCACGCCGACAATCTCGCCCAGCTCCGCCCCGCCCTGCGACACCACCCGGCAGCCCATCAGGTCCACCCAGTAGATCTCGCCCTTGCGGGGCTTCGGCAACTCGTCCCGAGCCACCGCAATATCCAAGCCCATCAGGCGGGCCGCCGTGTCGCGGTCCTCCACGCCCTTGAGCTTGACCGCCAGCCCGGGCCCGTGGACCCGGCCTTCCTCGAGTTCCGACTCCGTCCCGCCAAGCTGCCAGCGGCGATAGCGCAGCAGGTTGTCGGTGGGTCGGGTATAGGACTGGACCTTGACCCAGCCCTTTACGCCGAAGACGCCGACGATGCGCCCCAGCGTGACGCGCCGGTCGCTCAGGCGGCCTTCGCCTCGGCCTTCGGAGCGCCCTTCACCAGGAACGCAACGCGCTCGGACACCTGCGCGCCGGTCTTGGTCCAGTGCTCCAGACGCGCGGCGTCGAGCACCAGCTTCTGCTCGTTGCCCTTGGCGTTCGGGTTGTAGTAGCCCAGGCGCTCGATGAAGCGCCCGTCACGGGGGTTGCGGCTGTCCGTCGCCACGATGTGGAAAAACGGACGCTTCTTCGCGCCAGCGCGCGCCAAACGGATCTTGACCATGTGTCCTGATGAGCCCAATAAACCAAAACGCGGCCGAGGCCGCGAAAGGGCGCGTATTTTAGCGATTTTGCTGGAAAAAGAAAGGGCGACCTGTTCGCCCGCTGAACCGCCCAAACGGGTCCGCGGCCCTACCGCCGCGGCATCATCCCCGGCGGCAGGCGCCCGGCCAGGCTGCGCATCATCTTCGCCATGCCACCGCTTGCCACCTTCTTCATCATGTCGCGCGTCTGCTCGAACTGGCGCAGCAGCTTGTTGACGTCCTGCACCTGCGTGCCGCTGCCGGCGGCGATGCGGCGGCGGTGCGAGGCCTTGATGTGGTCGGGGAAGCGGCGCTCGCGCCGGGTCATCGAGTTGATGATGGCGATGGCGCGCTTGATGTCCTTTTCGGGATTGGCGTTCTTGAGCAGGTTCTGCATCTGCGCGCCGCCGCCCAGCCCGGTGGGCAGCTTTTCCAGCAGAGACGCGACGCCGCCCATGCTGGCCATCTGCTGCATCTGCTCGCGGAAGTCCTCGAGGTCGAAGCTCTTGGTCTTCTTGAGCTTCTCGGCGAACTTGGCGGCCTTGTCGTGATCGACCTTGCGCGCGGTTTCCTCGATCAGGCCCAACACGTCGCCCTGGCCCAGGATGCGCGCGGCGATGCGGTCCGGGTGGAAGGCTTCGAGCTTGTCCAGCTTCTCGCCGACGCCGATGTACTTGACCGGCGCTCCGGTGACGGCGCGCACCGACAGCGCGGCGCCGCCGCGGGCGTCGCCGTCGATCTTGGTCAGGATCACGCCGGTCAGCGGCAGGCGGTCGCGAAACGCCTTGGCGGTGTTGGCGGCGTCCTGGCCGGTCATCGAGTCGACGACGAAGAAGGTCTCGACCGGGTTGAGCGCGCCATGCAGGGCGGCGATCTCCCGCATCATCTCCTCGTCGACCGTGGTGCGGCCGGCGGTGTCGACCAGCAGCACGTCGGCGAACTGCTTGCGCGCGTGCTCCAGGGCGCTCTTGGCGATGGCGACGGGGTCCTGCCCGGGCTCGCTGGGAAACCACTCGACGCCGGCCTGGCCGGCGACGATCTTCAACTGGTCGATGGCGGCGGGACGGTAAACGTCGCAGGACACCACGACGACCTTCTTGCGCTCGCGCTCCTTGAGCCACAGCGCCAGCTTGCCGGTGCTGGTGGTCTTGCCTGAGCCCTGCAGGCCGCACATGAGCACGATGGCCGGCGGCTGCGCGCGCAGGTTGATCGGCTCCGCCTGCCCGCCCAGGGTCTGCACCAGCTCCTGCTGGACGATGCGCAGGAACGCCTGGCCCGGCGTGAGGCTTTCGGCGACTTCCGCACCGACCGCGCGGGCGCGTACCTTCTCGACGAAGTCGCGCACCACCGGCAGGGCGACGTCCGCCTCCAGCAGCGCCATGCGCAGCTCGCGCGTGGCGTCCTTGATCTGGTCTTCGGTCAGGCGGCCCTGGCTGCGCAGCGCGTCCAGCGTGCGGCCGAGGCGTTGGCTCAGGTTTTCGAACACGGCGAAGGGATGCGATCGGTGAAGAGAGGGGCGAATTCTACCTGTTGCGCCTCGCCCGCTACGGCCCGACGATGTCGCCGCGCGACAGATGCCGGTAGTCCCAGCCCTTGAGCGCGGTTCGGCATTCTTTCTCGATCACGGCCTCGCAGCCGGGCTTGTGGTGGGTGAGCAGCAGCTTGGGACGGTGCTTGAGCTTCTTCAGCTCGCGCCCCAGCAGGGCCGGCGTGAAATGCCGCGACACGCGCCCCAGCTCCTCGTCGTCGTCGGCGAAGGCGATCTCGATCATGAGCCGGTCGAGGCGCTTGAGCGCGTTCAGTGCGTTCCACAACTCGTCCGCCGCATACGTGTCGCCGGAGAACGCAAACGTTCCGGCCGCCGACTCCAGGCTGTAGCCCACCGCCGGAACGGTGTGCAGCACCGGGAACGGGGTGATGCGAAAGTCGCTGATCGCCACCGGCTGGCCCGGACGGATCTCTTCGAACACGATGAGCGGATTCCGCTCGTTCGGCAGCTTCGAGAAATCCGGCCAGATCTTCCAATTGAAGATGTGCGTGCGGATCGCGTCCAGCGTCTCGGCCGTCGCGAGGATCCGGACCGGCCGGTCGATCAGGTCGAACAGGTTGTCGGCGATGAACGCCAGGCCGCAGACGTGGTCGAGGTGCGAGTGCGTGAGGAAAATGTGGCCGATGCGCTGCATCTGGGCGAGGGACAAGTCGCCGATGCCGGTGCCGGCATCGATCAGGATCTCCTCGTCCACCAGCAGGCTCGTGGTACGCAGCCCTGGCCCCACGCCGCCGCTGCATCCAAGTACCTTGATTCGCATAGGCCCCCGCGTCAGGTGCTGCGATACTAGCACAGCGTTTCCGCGCGCCTGCCAGCAGTCGGGAGCGGCGTCCGCGGCGCCTTTCGCCGCCGGTCGGCGCAGCGGCACGGCGCTTCGCTTGGGCGCGGTCGGCCTTGTATGCTTGCACCAAAGCCATGGAATCGATCCTCGCCCTTCTCGCCGCCGCGCTCTATGTCGCGGCGACGTTGTTCTTCGCGCGCGGCGCCGCCGCGCCCCGGCTGGCGCGTGCCGCGGCGCCGGGCGCCCTGGCCAGCCACGGCGTGCAGCTGGGGCTGGCGCTGACTCACAACGGCGCGCTGGTCATCGGCGTTGGCGCCGCGCTCTCGCTGTTCTCCTGGCAGGCGGCGCTGCTGCTGTGGCTGCTGTGCCTGCGCCAGCCGCTGCAAACCTTGGGGCTGGCCTTGTTCCCGCTGGCGGCCCTCGCGGCCGTGCTCGGCGCAGTCCTGCCGCCCGCGGAAAGCACGCCGCTGATCGTCGGCTGGCGCGCGCAGTCGCATGTGCTGATCTCCCTGATGACCGCCGGCCTGCTGACGCTGGCCGCCGCGCAGGCGCTGTTCCTGGCCTTGCAGGACCGCTTCCTGCACCGCCACCGGCAGGAGGGCCTGGTTCAATCCCTGCCGCCCCTGCAGACGATGGAGCGCCTGCTGTTCCAGCTCATCGGCCTGGGCTTCTTCATGCTCAGTCTGACCCTGCTGTCCGGCCTCTGGTTCATCCGCGACTGGTTCGCCCAGCACCTGGTTCATAAGACCGTGCTGTCGCTCACCGCCTGGGTCATTTTCGGCGTGCTGCTGTGGGGCCGCTCGCGCTACGGCTGGCGCGGCCGTACCGCCATCCATTGGGCGCTGGCGGGCTACGCTACGCTGGTCCTGGCGTACTTCGGCAGTAAGCTGGTTCTTGAAGAAATCCTAGGCCGGCATTGGAGTTAGCTTCGATTCTTAAAGTTGCAGTCCGCGCGCGAACTTGACAGTCCGGCGGGCGGTTCTTTAGTTAAGACTTTTGGGCGAAGCTGGAAAGCCAACAAGTTGAACGATATCCCGTTATCGGTCCTGTTCGGACTGCTCGCTGTACTCATCTGCCTTTCGGCATTCTTTTCAGGCTCCGAAACCGGCCTGATGACCCTCAACCGTTACCGGCTCTCGCACCGGGCCAAGCAGGGACATCGTCCTTCGCGGGTCGCGCAGATGCTGCTCGAGCGGCCCGACCGCCTGATCGGGATGATTCTGGTCGGCAACAACGTCGTGAACGCGGCCGCGGTCTCGCTTGCGACCCTGATCGGCCTGCGCCTGTCGGGCGATCTGGGCGCCGCCATCGCGTCCGGCGCGATCACCCTGGCGCTGCTGATCTTCGGCGAGGTGACGCCCAAGACCCTGGCGGCGCTCGATCCGGAGCGGGTCGGCCTGCCGGCAAGCTTCGTCTATCTGGTCCTGCGCTGGCCGCTGTACCCGTTCGTCGTGCTGCTCAACATGGTGAGCAACGGCATCCTGCGCCTGGTCGGCGTCAGCCCCGAGGACGCCGCCCAACACAGCCTGAGCACGGAGGAGCTGCGCACCGTCGTGGCCGAGGCCGGTGCCATGATTCCGCAGCGCCACCAGAAGATGCTGCTTTCGATCCTGGACCTGGAGAAGGCCACGGTCGAGGACATCATGGTGCCGCGCAACGAGATCGTCGGCGTGGACCTGAGCGACTCGGCCGAGCGCATCAAGCAGCAACTGGTCAACAGCCAGCACACGCGCCTGCCGCTGTTCAACGGCTCGATCGACGACCTGCGCGGCGTGATCCATCTGCGCAATACGCTCAAGGTCGTGGTGCAGGAGCCGTTCGAGCCGATGAACCTGCTCAAGCTCGCGCGCGAGCCGTATTTCATTCCGGAAGGCACGCCGCTCAACCAGCAGTTGCTCAACTTCCAGAACCAGAAGCGCCGTATCGGCTTCGTCGTCGACGAGTACGGCGACATCCAGGGACTCGTCACGCTCACCGACATCCTGGAGGAAGTGGTCGGCGAGTTCGCCTCCGACCCGGCGTCGCGGGTCAAGAACGTGTTCCAGGAGTCGGACGGCAGCTATCTGGTCAACGGCGCGATCACGATCCGCACTCTCAATCGCACGCTCGGCTGGAAGCTGCCGACGTCCGGGCCGCGTACGATCAACGGCCTGGTGCTGGAACAGCTCGAAGACATCCCCAAGCCGGGCAAGCAGGTGCTGGTGCGCGACTACGCCATCGAAATCACCGAGATGCACGCCAACGCGGTGAAGACCGCGCGCATCCGCCCCCCGCATACCAAGGCCGAGTCGGCGGTCGCGGCGTAAGTCTCATTGCAAGGGCGCGCCGAACCAGCGGGCGTGCATCCAGGCGAATCCGACGTACGCGACGGCCGCGACTGCCAGGTTGCGCAGGCGCAACTCGGCCAGCACCAGGCGGTTGCGGCCTTGGAGAATGGCCAGGAACGGGATGTTGGACGTGCGCGCCCGATAGCGTTCCCAGTCCGTGCCGAAACGGCGCGCGCGCTTGGCGTCGATCGACAGCGGCCCGCACAACCCCAGCGCGAGGAAGGCGCCGAAAAACACGAGGTTGGCCGGCTCCGGGTTGAACGCCATGTGGGTGGCCGCCCACAGTGCGAAGCCCCACAGCATCGGGTGCCGGGTGACGCGATGGATGCCGCGCGCCGCGTCCTCGCCCGCCAGCTTCGCCTCGCCGCCCATCGCGGTCGGACCGCGCGTCAGCACGCCGAACACCACCAGCGCGATCGCGACGAACACCAGCGCCGCGGCCAGGGCGCGGTATTCGGACAAGGGCGTGACCGCCGGCACGCGCGCCTGCCCGTACGCCCAGATCATCCAGGCGAGGCCGGCGGCGGACAGCGCCGAGAACAGGCCGCGATAGCCCGGCTCGCCCATGCGGCGCACCAGGACGTCGCGCAGGGCGGTGCCCGAAATCAGCAGGTGAATCCCGACGAAGAACAGCGCGGCGGCAACGAGCTGGGTCACGATGCGTCCCCCCTTCTTCTTGTGGCACGGTTGCCGTAAGAATAGCGCGAGTTCCCACCCCGTCCCGTAATCGTTCATGAACCCGGCCGAGGCGCCCGCCGCGCCGACCTTCTCCCAGGCCCTGGGCTATTGGCTGCGCCTCGGTTTCATCAGCTTCGGCGGGCCGGCCGGGCAGATCGCGATCATGCACCAGGAGCTGGTGGAAAAGCGCCGCTGGATTTCGGAGCGGCGCTTCCTGCACGCCCTGAACTACTGCATGGTGCTGCCCGGCCCGGAGGCGCAGCAGCTCGCGACCTACATCGGCTGGCTGCTGCACGGCGCGCGCGGCGGCATCGCCGCCGGCGCCCTGTTCGTGCTGCCCTCGCTGTTCATCCTGATCGGCCTGTCGTGGCTGTACATGGCCTACGGCGACGTCCCCGCGGTCGCCGGCGTGCTGTACGGCATCAAGCCGGCGGTGGTCGCCATCGTGCTGTTCGCCGCCTACCGCATCGGCAACCGCGCGCTCAGGCATGCTGCGCTGTGGCTGATCGCCGGCGGCGCCTTTCTGGCGATCTTCGCGCTGCACCTGCCGTTTCCGTGGATCGTGCTGGGCGCCGGCCTGCTCGGAGCGCTCGGCGGACGTCTGGCGCCGGGGATATTCGCCCACGGCGGTCATGGCCCGCCGGTCGACAAGAGCTTCGGTCCGGCGGTCATCGACGACGCGACGCCGGCGCCCGCGCATGCGCGGTTCTCGCCGCCGCGGCTCGTGCGCGGCGCGCTCGCGGGCCTGCTCCTGATGGCCCTGCCGTACGGGTTGCTGATCGCCTGGCAGGGCGCGCAAGGGCTGCCGGCGCGGATGGCCGGCTTCTTCACCGCCGCCGCGCTGGTGACATTCGGCGGCGCCTATGCCGTGCTGCCGTTCGTCTACCAGGCGGCGGTCGAAAAGTTCGGCTGGCTCAGCGCCACGCAGATGATCGACGGCCTGGCGCTGGGCGAAACGACGCCGGGGCCGCTGATCATGGTGGTCGCCTTCGTCGGATTCGTCGCCGGCTGGGGCACGCCGCCGCCGGGTGTGGACGCGCCGTTCTGGAGCGGCGTGCTGGGTGCCTGCGTGGCGACGTATTACACCTTCCTGCCGTCGTTCCTGTTCATCTTCGCCGGCGCGCCGCTGGTGGAGGCCACGCACGGCGATCTCAAGTTCACCGCGCCGCTGACGGCGATCACCGCGGCGGTGGTCGGCGTGATCGTGAACCTGGCACTGTTCTTCGCCTGGCACGTGTTCTGGCCAGCGGGGTTCGCGGGCGCGTTCGATCCGTTTCCGGCAGCGGTCGCGCTTGCCGCACTGGTCGCCCTGATCCGCTACCGGGCCGGCGTCATCCCGCTGATCGCGGCCTGCGCCGCGGCCGGAGTGCTGAAGACCCTCTTCTTGATTCAGCCCTGATCCAGGGCGTCGGACAGGCGCGACACGGCGCGTACGTCCATGTCCAGCTTGACCGCCTTGCGCGGCCGGTTGGCCTCCGGCACCACGGCGCGCCTGAAGCCGTGCTTGGCCGCCTCCAGCAGCCGCTCCTCGCCGCCCTGCACCGGGCGGATCTCGCCGGCCAGCCCGACCTCGCCGAACACGACCAGGTCGTTGGCCACCGGCCGCCCCCGGAAGCTCGACAGCGCCGCCATCAGCAGCGGCAGGTCGGCCGCGGTTTCCTGGATGCGCATGCCGCCGACCACGTTGGCGAACACGTCCTGGTCGGCCAGCGAAATCCCGGCGTGGCGATGCAGCACCGCCAGCAGCATCGCCAGGCGGTTGCCCTCCAGGCCCAGGGTGACGCGGCGCGGCTGGCCGATCTGCGACTGGTCCACCAGCGCCTGCACCTCGACCAGCAGCGGCCGCGTGCCCTGACGCGTGACCGTCACGACGCTGCCCGGCACCGGCTGTTCGTGGCGCGACAGGAACAGCGCAGAAGGGTTGCCGACCTCCTTCAAGCCGCCGTCGGTCATCGCGAACACGCCCAGCTCGTTGACCGCGCCGAAGCGGTTCTTGACCGCGCGCACGATGCGGAAGCGCGAGCCGATGTCGTGCTCGAAATACAGCACCGTGTCGACCATGTGCTCCAGCACACGCGGCCCGGCGATGGCGCCCTCCTTGGTGACGTGGCCGACGATCACGATCGTGCAGTCCTTCGCCTTGGCGTGGTTCACCAGCCGCGCCGCGCTCTCGCGCAACTGCGACACCGAGCCCGGCGCGGAGTCCAGCGCGTCCGTGTGCAGCGTCTGGATCGAATCGATCACCACGAACTGCGGGCGCTCGCGCCCGAGCGCTTCCAGGATTGCCTCGACCGAAGTCTCGGCCAGCACCGGCAGGTCCAGGCGCGGCAGGCCGAGCCGGCGCGCGCGCAGGCTGACCTGGCCGAGCGATTCCTCGCCGGTCACGTACAGCGTGCGCAAGCGATCCTGCGTGTGCGCCAGCACTTGCAGCAGCAGCGTGGACTTGCCGATGCCCGGGTCGCCGCCGATCAGGATCACGGCGCCGGGCACCAGGCCGCCGCCGAGCACGCGGTCCATCTCGGCGATGCCGCTGGCGACGCGCGGCGCCTCGTCGGCGCCGACCTGGTCCAGCCGCTGCACCGCTGCGGCCGCTCCCGCAGCGGCGGCCCGGCGCGCCGGCGCCTCGGCGGTCTCCACCAGCGTGTTCCATTCGCCGCACTCGCCGCACTGGCCGCTCCACTTGAGGAAGCTGGCGCCGCAGCTCTGGCAGACGTAACGGGTTCGTGCTTTGGCCATGGGCAAGGTGAAGGGCGCGGCAGTTGGTGAGTGAAGTTTGAAAAAGGTTACTATGCGGGCAAACGCGGAACGACGCCGGGGGAGCCTCCGTGAAACAGAAGTTCTGGGCCAAGGACTGGTTTGCCGCCGTCGCATTCTCCTTCGCCTTCGCCATCGTCGCCTACGGAACGCTGGGCGACGGTTTTCAAAGCCTGGAACGCTACGCCTACGATCTCGGCGTGCGGGCGCGCGAGCGCACGCCCAGCGACAAGGTCGCGGTCATCGCGATCGACGACGAGAGCATCAAGAACCTGGGGCGCTGGCCGTGGCCGCGCAACCTGCACGCCGCGATGCTCGACCTGTTGCGCGACGGCGGCGCGCGCGCGATCGGCAACACCATCTTCTACTACGAGGCGCAGGAAGACCCGGGCCTGCGCTACGTCAACGAGATCGGCGACTGGCTGGCGAAGTCGGCGCTGACCACGCGCATCCCCGCCGAGATCGAAGCCTTCGGCGCGATGCTGGGCGACCAGAGCGCCAACAAGGCGATCGCGCCCGTCGCGCAGGCGTACCGCGACTCCGCGCTGGTGGCCGAATACGCCAAGGAACTGGAAGCCCTCAACGCCAAGCTGGTGGAGGCGCGCAGCTTTCTCTCCGTCGACCGCGTGCTGGCCGAGTCCCTGCGCAAGGGTCCCAGGACGACCCTGTCTATGAGCTTCGAGCTGGGCCAGCCGGTGGGGCGGCCGGACGCGCCGCTGCCGGACTACGTGCGCAAGAACGCCCTGACCCGGATCGTCGACCGCGTGGAGGCCAAGGCCAACGGCTGGCTGCCCTTCCCCACCGTCGGCGTGCTCTACCCGCTCCAGGAACTGGGCGAGGCCGCGACCACCATCGGCCACCTGTCGCTGACGGTGGACCTGGACGGCGCGATCCGCTTCGAGCCGCTGGTCTTGCAGCACTACGACGAGTTGTATCCCTCGCTGTCGCTGATGCTGGCCGCGCAGGCGCTCAACCTCGGGCCGCAGGACATCGAGGTGCGCCTGGGCGAAGGCGTCGCGTTGGGTGGCCTCAACATCGGCACCACGGCCGATCTGCGGATGTACACGCATTACTATCGGGACCGCGGCGGCCGCCCGCCGTTCCAGGTGGATTCATTCTTCGACGTTTTCAGCGGCAAGATCCCGGCGTCGAAGTACAAGGACAAGGTCGTGCTGATTGGCCCGGCCGCCACCGGCATCGGCGACAACTTCCCCACGCCGGTGGCCGCCAATATGCCGCCGGTGGTGGCGCTGGCCCATTCGGTGTCCTCGATCCTGCAGCAGGACTTCTTCACGCGGCCCGACTGGGCCGGCCTGGCCGAGTTCCTGCTGTACGTCGCGATCGCGGCGTACCTGGCGCTGCTGGTGCCGCTGCTCGGTCCCGGCCTGGGCGCCGGCATCACCGGCGGGCTCGTGTTCGTGCTGCTCGCCACGCAGCTCACGCTGATGGCCGGCAGCGCCCTGTGGGTCAAGTTCGTGATCCCCGCAATCCTGCTGCTGACGGGGCACGCCTTCATGATGTTGAAGCGCCTGCGCCTGACCGAGATGCTCAAGGCCTCGTCCGAGCAGGAGGGCGCGGAAAGCAACAGGATGCTGGGCCTGGCCTTCCAGGGCCAGGGCCAGCTGGACATGGCGTTCGAGAAGTTCCGCCGGGTGCAGCCGGTGGACGACAAGGTACTGGACCTCATGTACAACCTCGCGCTCGACTTCGAGCGCAAGCGCCAGTTCAACAAGGCCGAGGCGGTGTACCAGCACATCGCGCAGCACAACAAAGGCTTCAAGGACATCGAGCAGAAGCTGTCGCGCGCCAAGAAGCTGTCCGAGACGGTCATCCTGGGCGGCTCGGCAACCTCGCATCCCGGCGGCACCCTGGTGCTGGACGCGACGCAGCAGGTGGAAAAGCCGATGCTCGGCCGCTACCAGGTCGAGAAGGAGCTGGGCAAGGGCGCCATGGGCATCGTCTACATGGGCAAGGATCCCAAGATCGGCCGCACGGTCGCGATCAAGACGATGGCGCTGTCGCAGGAATTCGAGCCGGACGAGCTGGCGGACGTGAAATCGCGCTTCTTCCGCGAGGCCGAGACCGCCGGCCGCCTCAACCACCCCAACATCGTGCAGATCTTCGACGCCGGCGAGGAGCACGACCTCGCCTACATCGCGATGGAGTTCATCAAGGGGCACGACCTCACCAAGCACGTCAAGCCCAACGGCCTGCTGCCGGTGAAGGAGGCCGTGAAGTACGTCGCCGACGCAGCGGACGCGCTGGACTACGCGCACAGCAACGGCATCGTCCATCGCGACATCAAGCCGGCCAACATGATGCTCATGGATTCCGCCAAGACGATCAAGCTGATGGACTTCGGCATCGCGCGCATTGCGGATTCCAGCAAGACCAAGACCGGCATGGTGCTGGGCACGCCCTCGTATATGTCGCCGGAGCAGTTGTCCGGCAAGAAGGTCGACGGTCGCTCCGATCTTTTCTCCCTCGGCGTGACCCTGTACCAGTTGCTGACCGGCGCGCTGCCGTTCCAGGCCGACTCGATGGCGACCCTGATGTTCAAGATCGCCAACGAGCCGCATCCGAAGCCCAGCGTGATCCGGCCCGACCTGCCCAAGGAGGTCGACGGGATCGTGGACAAGGCGTTGGCCAAGGACTTCAACCAGCGCTACCAGCGCGGCGGCGACTTCGCGCGCGACCTGCGCGCCGTGCTCGGAACGCTGGCCTGATACCGGCCATGGCCCTCAAGGACAAGGTAGCCACCGCGCTCCTGTCGGACACCGGACGGGTGCGCGGCAACAACGAGGACGCGGTGGGCGAAGACGGCGACCTCGGCCTGCTGGTGCTGGCCGACGGCATGGGCGGCTACAACGCCGGCGAGATCGCCAGCGGCATTGCCGTCACCACGATCCTGGACGTGGTCAAGCGCGGCTGGAAGGACATCCGCCGCGGCGAGGTCGACGGCGCCACCGGCTACACTCACGAGGCCCTCCTGCTCAAGCAGGCGGTCGAGACTGCGCACGCCACGATTCATCAGGTCTCGCAAAGCCAGCCGCAGTGCGCCGGCATGGGCACGACGGTCGTCACCTGCCTGCTGCACGACGACGTTATGTCGGTCGCCTACGTCGGCGATTCGCGGCTCTACCGCCTGCGCGGCGGCGCGCTGGAGCAGGTCACACGCGACCACTCTCTGATCGAGGAACTGGTCGCGCGCGGCCACTACACGCGCGAAGAAGCCAAAAAACTTGTGCGCAAGAACATCGTGACCCGCGCGCTGGGCGTCGAGAAGGGCGTGCAGGTGGATGTGCTGGAAGACCCGGTCGAGATCGGCGACATCGTCCTGATCTGCTCGGATGGCCTTTCGGACATGCTGGACGACGAGGCGCTGCGCTTAACCCTCTCGCAGAATGCTGATAATCTTCCGAAAGCCGCGCAGGCGCTGGTGGACGCCGCCAACGAACGCGGGGGGAAGGACAACATTTCGGTCGTGCTGGCTCGCGTGGATCAATCGCTCTCGCGCAGCCGGCGCTGGTATGAACGTCTGATGGAGTGGTTTTGATGGGTAAACTCATTGTCACGGACGCCAGCGGCGCGACAAAAGACTTCCCGCTGACGAAAGAACGGGTCACCATCGGCCGGCATCCGGACAACGACATCGCCCTCAACGACAAGGCCGTGTCCGGCCATCACGCGGTCGTCATCACCATCCTGCAGGACTCCTTTCTCGAAGATCTCGACTCGACCAACGGCACCCAGGTCAACGGCAAGCAGATCGCCAAGCACCCGCTGTCGCACGGCGACGTCATTTCGATCGGCCGCAACACCCTGAAGTACGAGGGCGAGGCCAAGGGCGACGAGGACGACTTCGAGAAGACCATGATCATCAAGCCGGCCCAGATGGGCGCGGCGTTCGAGTCCAACCTCAACAAGGCCGCGGCGGCTCCCGCCCCCGGCCCCGCGGCGGCCCCGGCCGTGCCGTCCGCGCCGGTTCCGGCGGCGCCGGTGCTGGGCAAGCTGCGCGTGGCCTCCGGCCCCAACTCCGGCAAGGAGCTGGAGCTGACCAAGGCGCTGACCACGCTGGGCCGCCCCGGCGTACAGGTCGCCGCCATCACCCGCCGCGCCGACGGCTACTACATCGTGCATGTCGGCGGCCACGGCGGCGGCACCAAGCGCCCGATCGTCAACGGCCAGGAAATCGACGTGCAGGCGCGCAAGCTCGCCAACAACGACACCATCGAGCTGGCCGGCACCACTATGACCTTCATGCTGGTGCATTAACGCGGCAACGAGCCTCGGCTTACGCGTTGACGTAGCGGAAGCGCACGCGCTGCGTCAGGCCGCAGAACAGCTCGTAGGCCAGCGTACCGGCACACTCGGCGAGCTGCTCCGCCGGCAGCCCTTCCCCCCAAAGCAGCACCGGGTCGCCCACGGCGGCGTCCGGCACGGCGCGCAGGTCCAACGTAATCATGTCCATCGATACGCGCCCGACCAGCGGAACGCGCCGGCCGCGGATCACCAGCGGCGTACCGAAACGCAGGCTGCGGTGCACGCCGTCGGCGTAGCCCACGGCCGCGACGCCCACGCGCATGCGCTCCGGGCAGCGGTAGGCGGCGCCGTAGCCGACCGGCGCACCGGCCTCGTATTCCCGCACCGCGATCAGCCGGCTTTCCAGCCGCATGGCGGGCTGCAGGCCGAGGTCGGCGCCGACCTTGCCCGGCAGCGGCGAGGCTCCGTACAGCATCAGCCCCGGCCGCACCCAGTTCGTGCGCGCCTGCGGCCAGGCGATGAGGCCCGCCGAGTTGGCGATCGAGCGCTCGCCCGGTACGCCGTCCAGCACCCGCTCGAAGGCTGCGATCTGCTGCGCCGTCATCGGGTTTTCCGGCTCGTCGGCGCAGGCCAGGTGGGTCATCCAGCCGCGCAGGCGCCAGTTGGGGCGCCGCTTGAGCACGTCCAGCAGGAGCGGCACCGCGTCCAGCGGAAACCCCAGCCGGTGCATGCCGCTGTCCAGCTTGAACCATAGGCCCACGCTGGCCGCGGACGGCAGCGATTCGAGCAACTCGACCTGCCAGAAATCGTGCACCACGATCTCCAGCCGCTCGTAGGCCGCCAGGCTCGCCTCCTCGCCGGCGATCACGCCTTCCAGGATCGCGATCGGGGCGCGGATGTGCGCCTCGCGCAGCTGCGCCGCCTCCTCGATGCAGGCAACGGCGAGCGCGTCGACGCCGGCGTCCTCCAGCGCGCGCGCCACCGGCACGGCACCGTGCCCGTAGGCATCGGCCTTGACCGCGGCCATCACGCGCGAGCGCGGCGCGCAGCGGCGCACCTGGCCCAGGTTGTGGCGGATCGCCGCCAGGTCCACGGTGGCGGTGACGCGCGGGATCATTCGGTCTCGAAGCTCGCGTCGGCCAGGTTGTCGAAGCGCGTGCATTCCTTGACGAAGGCGGTGCGGAAGGTGCCGGTGGGTCCGTTGCGCTGCTTGGAGATGATGATCTCGGCGGTGCCCTTGTCCGGGCTGGCCTCGTTGTAGACCTCGT
The DNA here is from genome assembly GCA_016182805.1 of Gammaproteobacteria bacterium. Lineage (GTDB taxonomy): Bacteria > Pseudomonadota > Gammaproteobacteria > Nevskiales > Nevskiaceae > JACPFV01. Next base: position 30,933 of record JACPFV010000004.1, on the reverse strand, counting down.
CGCGGTAGATGAACACGATCAGGTCGGCGTCCTGCTCGATGCCGCCCGATTCGCGCAGGTCGGACATGCGCGGGCGCTTGTTGTCGCGCTGCTCGACGCCGCGGTTGAGCTGCGACAGCGCGATCACCGGCACGCCGATCTCCTTGCCCAGCGCCTTGAGCCCGCGCGAAATCTCCGAGATCTCGGACGTGCGGTTCTCCTTGTTGCCGGGCACCTGCATGAGCTGGATGTAGTCCACCACGATCAGCTGGATGTCGTGCTGGCTCTTGAGGCGGCGCGCGCGGGCGCGCAGCTCCAGCGGCGACAGCGCGCCGGTCTCGTCGATGAACAGCGGCGCGTTGCGCACCAGCGTGCTGGCGGACACCAGCTTGTCGTAGTCGTGATCGCCCAGGTCGCCGGTGCGCAGGCGCTTGAGTTCGATGCGCCCGAACGAGGACAGCACGCGCATGGCGAGCTGCTCGCCCGACATTTCCATGCTGAACACGGCCACGCCCTTGCCGTCGATGATGGCGGCGTGCTCGGCGATGTTCATGGAGAAGCTGGTGTTGTGGACGCAGACGTCGTTCGCCACGAAGTTATGCGTACCACCGACCGTCAGGTCGTAAACCTGCTTCTCGCCCATCGGCGTGATGTCGACGATTTCGTCCCAGTACACGTCCCCTGACGCCATCGCCTGGAGTTCCGCGTCGCCCAACGCGCGGGCGAGCGCCGCCAGACGATCGCGGCTCAAGCCGCGCTTTCCGACATGCAGATTGCTCGCTCCGCCCAGTCCCGCGCGCCGGCCCAGGCTTAGCCAGGATTCCCGCCCTTTGAGCACTTCCAGGCGCGCCCACACTTCGGCAGGAACCACATCGCGGTTACTGTGCGCCCGCTTTCCGTCCAACGTCCGCGCGACGCGCTTCAGCACTTCTTCCTTGCCGAAAATCCCAATCTCGCCGATGAAGGCGCGGATGCTGTCGGCCTGTGTGATATCCAGTTGCCAGGCGTCCCGTTTCTCCGCGCCGTAGCGCACGCGCCGCGCCTTGAGCGCGGCGATGATGCCGAACCGGAGCAGCAGGTGCTGCACCTGACCCGCCAGCTTCCGGCTCACCGTCGCGTAGCCAAGCTGACACTGTCCGCTGGCGAGCACGGTGGCCCAGCCATCGGTTGCGAACAGCCGGTTGAGCATCGCCGCAAGCAATTCGCGCCGCCACCGAAACACGGCCTGGGGAATGTGCTTGTCGTGGGCGCCACAACCCCACAAGCCAAGCTCCATCAACCAGGCCCTGAGCGGATTGCAGGCGCCTGCCCGGAGCTGCAAGTCCGAAAGCTCAAACCCGTATTCTCGTTCGAGGATGCCCAGAACATCGGGGGATGGCAGGCTGCGGCCACCAAGCCAGTTCGATATCGCGCTCGGCCGCACGCCGAGACGATGGGCGAGGTGCCGCCCGCTTCCGCGCACGGCCAGCCGATCGCGTAGCCACGCCGCGAAGCATTCCCGCCGAGCCGCGTCGCTGGCGCGATCCAGCGCAACGTAGAGCGTCGGCGTTCGCGCGCCGCCGTTGTCGTCCAATCGCGTCCGCAAGCCGCCGAAGTCGGAGACGGCCTCGATGAAATCCTCCCGCAGCCTCTCGTCGGAATTCGTGAAGGCCGGATTGATGTGCGTCAGCGTACCGTCGCCAAGCAAGTAACCCAGCAGTCTGGCTTCAAAAGGAGGGACGGACTCTTCGCCGAAAATGGGGATTCGGCGCGGTCCCGCGATCGCCGTCCCGGCAGCCAATTCCTCCAATCGCCGCCAACCCGATACGGTTAGAAACGGGTGAGCCAGCGTCGTTTCGATCTCGCGCCCCAGCCGCGTGCGCACACGGAATACTGGTTTCTTCCCGTCATCGACGAAGTCGGACGGCTGCGTTAGTCCGAGCCGCCAATCGGAACCCAGAGTCAGCAAGGCCGCCCGTCGCTGGCGGTAGATCGCTTCGACGGTCGCAACCGAGCCGTCGGCAAGAACGATCTCGCTGTCATGCGCGAGACACTTTCCCATGCCCGGACGTCCCGCGACGATCGCGAGGTCGCCGGGATGCAGGCCGCTGGTCATGCGGTCGAACTCGGAGAAGCCGGTGGACAGGCCCGCCAGCCCGCCCGGGTTCATGCGCAGCATCTCGATGCGGCGCTCGACGTCGTCCAGCAGCTTGGAGATCGGGTGGTAGACGCTGCTTCCGCGCGCGCCTTTCTCGCGGATGGCGAACACCTTCTGCTCGGCGGAGTCGATCAGCTCCGACGGCGTGCGGCCGTCCGGGCGGTAGCCCATCTCGCCGATGTCGTTGCCGACCTGGATCAGGCCGCGCAGCACCGCGCGCTCGCGCACGATGTCGGCGTACGAGAGGACGTTGGCGACGCTGTAGGTGTCCACCGCCAGCGAGCCGAGGTAGGCGACTCCGCCGGCATCGTCCAGCTTGCCCTGGTGGCGCAGGTGCTCGGACAGCGTGACGAAGTCGCAGGGCTTGTTGTTGCCGATCAGCTCGCCGATGGCCTTGTAGATGAGCTGGTGGTCGGCGCGGTAAAAATCCGTCTCCGACAGGCGGTCCGCCAGGTCGAAGTACAGGCGGTTGTTGAGCATCAGGCCGCCCAGGACGGACTGCTCGGCCTCAATCGAGTTCGGCGGATGCTTGGCTTGAGTCACGCTGTTTCCCCTCCCCGGACACCGCGGGGGAGAGCTGAATGGCTGGAAGTCGGGACTGCGGATTGTAATTCACGGCGGCGCAAACGGATCGGCCCGCTTGCGCGGGCCGATCCAGGTTGCAGCAGGCGCCTGAGTTACTGGGCCTTTTCCTCTTCGACCACCACGGTCAGAGTGGCCTCGACTTCCGTGTGCAGGCGCACGTTCACCGTGTAGCTGCCGGTCTGGCGGATCGGGCCGCTAGGCATGTCGACCTCGGCCTTCCTGACCTCGAAGCCGGCGGTCGTCGCCGCCTTGGCCACGTCGGCCGGGCCGACGGAGCCGTACAGCTTGCCTTCCTCGGCGGCCAGCGCCTTGATCGTTACGGTCTTGCCGTTGATCTGCTCGGCGCGCAGCTTGGCGGCACCCAGCGACTCGGTGGCCTTCTTGATCAGCTCGGCCTTGCGCACCTCGAACACCTTGCGGTTGGCGTCGGTGGCCGGCAGCGCCTTGCCCTGCGGCAGCAGGAAATTGCGACCGTAGCCCGACTTCACCTTGACGGTGTCGCCCAGCTCACCCAGGTTCTTGACCTTTTCGAGAAGAATGACTTCCATTGCGTTCCCCTTCCCGGATCAGGAGTGCTTGTCGGTGTACGGCAGCAGCGCCAGGTAGCGCGCCTGCTTGATCGCCGCGGCCAGCTGGCGCTGGTAGAACGCCTTGGTGCCGGTGATGCGCGACGGAACGATCTTGCCGTTCTCGCCGACGTACTGCTTGAGGGTGGCGATGTCCTTGAAGTCGATCTGCTCGACGCGCTCGTTCGTGAACTTGCAAGTCTTCTTGCGGCGGAAATATGCGGACATGGATCAGGCTCCCGGGGCTTCGGTTGCTTCGGTGGCGGCAGGCGCTTCCGCGGTGGGCTCGCTGCGGCGCGCCTTGGGCTCCTTGTCCTCTTCCGGCGCCTTGAACAGCGGCGACTGGCCGGTGACGGCGGCCGGGCGGTTGATGACGAGCTTGCGGATGACCGCGTCGTTGAAGCGGAACGCGCTCTCGAGCTCGCCCAGCGCCTTCTGCGAGCACTCGATGTTCATCAGAACGTAGTGCGCCTTGTGCAGGCCCAGGATGGGATAGGCGAGCTGGCGGCGGCCCCAGTCCTCGAAACGGTGGACCTTGCCGCCGTCGGACTCGATCATGCCCTTGTAACGCTCGACCATGGCGGGCACCTGCTCGGACTGATCCGGGTGCACCATGATCACGATTTCATAGTGACGCATTGCATCTCCTTGTGGATACGCCTCGCGGCGCAGTCCCCCGGATACGGCCCGGTGGGACAAGGCTTCCGGCCGGGATGGCCGGAAAGGGCGCGCATACTACCGTGTCCGGCCTGCGGTTTCCAGTCGTTTTCAGCGCCGCGACGCCGGCTTGCGCCGCTGCCGGAAGGCCTCGTACAGGCACACGGCGGCCGCAACCGACACGTTCAGGCTCTCGATCCTGCCGGCCATAGGGATGCGCACCAGGGCGTCGCAATGTTCCTTGGTCAGGCGCCGCATGCCCTCGCCCTCCGCGCCCATCACCAGCACGCGCGGGCCGGTCAGGTCGGCGTCGAACAGCGAGTCGGTGGCTTCGCCGGCCAAGCCGGTGATCCAGTAGCCGCGCTGCTTGAGCTGCTCCAGCGTGCGCGCCAGGTTGGTCACGCTGACCACCGGGATGCGCTCGGAGGCGCCGGCCGAGGCCTTGCGCGCCACCGGCGTCAGGCCGACGGCGCGATCCTTGGGGATCACCACCGCGGTCGCGCCGACGGCCTCGGCGGTGCGCAGGCAGGCGCCGAGGTTGTGCGGGTCCTGCACGCCGTCCAGGACCAGCACCAGCCGGTCCGGCGTCGCCGGCGCGTCCAGCACGTCCTCCGCCGACATTTCGGCGGCGGGAACACGCGCCAGCACGCCCTGGTGGCGCAGCTCCGGGGCTTTCAGGTCCAGATCGCCGCGCGACAACACCCGCAGCGGCACGCCGGCCTTGTGCGCCAGCTCGCGCACGCGGCGCGAGCGCTCGTCGTCGCGCCCGCCCTGCAACAGGATCTCCGAGGGCTTGCGCGCGCCGTCCTCCAGCGCGGCCAGCACCACGTGCCAGCCGCCGATGTAGGTCGATTCCGCCATCAGGCGCCGAGACCCGGCGGCGGCGTCCAGGCGTCCTGCTCGCGCCCCTCGACCACCGGCTTGATGACGATGTCCACGCGGCGGTTGCGCTTGCGGCCGTCGGCCGAGTCGTTGCCCGCCACCGGCTCGCTCTCGCCGCGGCCTTCCTGGCGCACGCGCGTGCCGGGCACGCCCTGGTTCTGCAGGTAGGTCGCCACCGAGGCCGCGCGGCGTACCGACAGGCCCTGGTTGTAGTCGTCGGCGCCGGTGCTGTCGGTGTGGCCGACGACGTGGACCACCGTGCGGTCGTAGTCCTTCAGAACCTGTGCGATCTTGGCGTAGGTGTTGAGCGCCTCCGGGCGCATCTGGGCGCTGTTGACGTCGAACGAAGCGTCGGCGGTGATGCCGACGCGCAACGACTTGTCCGGAAGCTGGGTGACCTGAAGCTCCTTGCGGCGCGCTTCCTCGGCCAACCGCTTCTGCATCTCGGCGTACTGCTTGTCCATGTAGTCGCCCACCGCAGCGCCGGCGATGGCGCCGACCGCCGCGCCGATGTAGCGGCCCTGGTCGCTGTCGGCTTGGTGGCCGATCACGCCGCCCAGCACCGCGCCGATCGCGGCGCCGGTCTTGGCGCGGCGGTGCGGATCGTCCGTCGCGCATCCGGCAAGCGCCACGGCGAGCGCCACGCCGGCGCCCGATTTCGCGTACTTCATCTGCGTCTGCTCCTGTCCTTGGGGTGAGAAACTCCGCCCGGGGCCGCCTTGCCGGCAAGCTCCAGGTCGATCTTTCGCTCGTCCAGGTTCACCCGCACCACGCGCACGCGCAGCCGCTGGCCCTGCGTGTAGGCGCGGCCGCTGCGCTCGCCGCGCAGGCAGTGCTGGCGCGAGTCGAAGACATAGTAGTCGTTCGCGAGGCTGGACACGTGCACCAGGCCCTCGACGTACAGCCCTTCCAGCTCGACGAACAGGCCGAAGCCGACCACGCTGTTGACCACGCCGTCGAACTCGGCGCCGACATGCTCGCCCATGAACTCGCACTTGAGCCAGGTCATGACGTCGCGCACCGCGTCGTCCGCGCGGCGCTCCGCAGTCGAGCTGTGCGCGCACAAGGCCTCCATCTCCTCCTGCGGATAGGCGAACTCCTTGCGCGGCTTGCGCAATAGGCCGTGCTTGATCGTCCGGTGCAGCAGCAGGTCCGGGAAGCGGCGGATCGGCGAGGTGAAGTGCGCGTAGTCCTCCAGCGCCAGGCCGAAATGGCCGATGTTCTCGGTGCTGTAGCGCGCCTGCATCAGCGAGCGCAGCATCACGCTCTGGATCAGGTGCGCGTCGGCGCGCCCGTCGGCGCGCTTGAGCGTGCGCGCGTAGTCCGCGGCGGAAGGCGTGTCGCCGCCGCCGAGCTTGAGCCCCCGCTCCTGCAGGAACTCGCGCAGCGCCTGCACCTTTTCCAGGTCCGGCGTCGCGTGCACGCGGTACGGCGCCGGCAGCTTGTGCTTGCCGACGAACTTCGCCGCCTCGACGTTGGCGGCGATCATGCATTCCTCGATGATGCGGTGCGCACGGTTGCGGAACACCGGCACGATACGCTCGATCTTGCGCTCGGCGTCGAATTCCACCTTGGTCTCGACCGTGTCGAAGTCGATGGCGCCGCGCGCCGCGCGTGCCGCGAACAGCGCCGCGAACACCGCGTCCAGGCAGCGCAGATGCGGCAGCAGGTGGCGCAGCCGCAGCGCCGGCTCGCCTTGCGCGTTCTCCAGAGCGTCGAACACCTCGGTGTAGGTCAGGCGCGCCTGCGAGCGCATCACCGCCTCGTAGAAGCGCGAGTGCGACACCGAGCCGTCGGCGTCCACGCGCATGTCGCAGACCATGCACAGGCGTTCGACCTGCGGGTTCAGCGAACACAGGCCGTTGGACAGCTTTTCCGGCAGCATCGGGATGACCTGCTGCGGGAAGTAGACCGAGGTGCCGCGCAGGGAAGCCTCGCGGTCCAGCGGCTGTCCCAGGCGGACGTACGCGGAAACATCCGCAATCGCAACAACCAGGCGCCAGCCGTTCTTGAGCGGCTCGGCGTAGACGGCGTCGTCGAAATCGCGGGCGTCCTCGCCGTCGATCGTCACCAGCGGCAGAGCCCGTAGGTCCTCGCGGCCCCGCCAGTCGGCTTCGGCAACCTCGTCCGGCAGGGCCGCCGCCTCGCGCTCCACGTCGCCGGGCCATTCGTACGGGATGCCGTGGGTGCGAATCGCCGCCTTGATCTCCATGCCCGGCGCCAGATGCTCGCCCAGCACCTCGGTGATCCTGCCCACCGGCAGGGTGCGCTGGCCGGGCGGCTCGGTCAGCTCGGCCACGACCATCTGCCCGTGCTGCGCGCCGGCGCGCTGGTCGGGCGGGATCAGCACGTCCTGCTGCACCCGCGGGTTGTCCGGGATCACGTAGGCCACGCCCTGCTGGAACTGGAAGCGGCCGACGATCATGGTCGTGCCGCGCTCCAGCACCTCCACCACCGCGCCCTCGGCGCGTCCGCGCGCGTCGCGGCCGGAGATGCGCACCAGCACGCGGTCGCCGGGCAGCAACTGCCGCATCTGGCGCGGATTCAGGAAGATGTCCGGCCCGCCCTCGTCCGGCGTGAGGAAGCCGTAGCCGTCGCGATGGCCGGAGACGACGCCCGCCACCAGGTGCATGCGCTTGACCGGCCCGTAGGCGCCGCGCCGGTTCTGCACGAGCTGGCCGTCGCGCACCATGGCCTGCAGGCGCCGCCGGAAAGCTTCCGGCGAGTCTTCGGGGCCCAGGCCGATGTGCTCCGCCAGTTCGTCGACCGTCAGCGGGCCGGCGTGGTCCGCCAGCAGCTTGAGGATGAAGGCGCGGCTGGGAACGGGCCGATCGTGCTTGCCGCACTCGCGGTCGAACTCGGGGTCCCGCTCCTGCCAGGGGTGCTCATCCGTGCTTCTTTTTTCGATATTCATTGACAAAGCATAACCTCATCGCCAAAATTCGCGCCCTCTGGAGCCTGCCCACGTGGCGGAATTGGTAGACGCACTAGATTCAGGTTCTAGCGGGTAACACCGTGGGAGTTCGAGTCTCTCCGTGGGCACCAAATAAAAAAGCCGGCCTTGCGCCGGCTTTTTTGTTTGGGCGAGGCCGCGCGCTTGGCGAGCACTGCTCGCTGCGCGGCCGAACGCCCGGCCACGGATGGCCGGGCCGGGGTTTCGGATTGCGACGATGTCTCGCCAGGGATGGCAAGGCCACACCAACAAGTGGAACTTCCCTTCCGCCTTTGGCCGACTGAAATCAATCGAACGGATTGCGCAGAACGATCGTGTGGTCGCGGTCGGGGCCGGTTGAGATGATCGCCACTTCGACGCCGCTGACTTCTTCCAGGCGCTTCAGGTAGCGGCGGGCGGCTTCGGGGAGCTTCTCGTAGCGGGTGATGCCGACCGTCGAGATCTTCCAGCCCGGCATGTCCTCGTAGACGGCCTCGACCTTGGCCAGGCCTTCGGCGCCGATCGGAACCGTGTCCACGGGCTTGCCGTCGACCTTGTAGCCGACGCAGATGCGGACGGTTTCCAGCTCGTCCATCACATCCAGCTTGGTCACTACGAGGCCGGAAACGCTGTTCAGGAAGATGGAGCGCCGGGCGGCGACCGCGTCGAACCAGCCGCAGCGGCGCGGGCGTCTGGTCACGGTGCCGTACTCGTCGCCCTTGTCGCGGATGTGCTGGCCGACGTCGTTGTCCTGCTCGGTCGGGAACGGGCCGCCGCCGACGCGCGTGGCGTAGGCCTTGACGATGCCCAGCACGTACTTCAGTTCGCGCGGCCCTACGCCCGAACCGGTGGCGGCGCCGCCGGCGGTGGTGTTGCTGGAGGTCACGAACGGATAGGTACCGTGGTCCACGTCGAGCAGCGCGCCCTGCGCGCCCTCGAACAGCACGTTGTCGCCGCGCGACAGGTGCAGGCGCAGCAGCTCGGTCACGTCCGCGACCATCGGCCGCACGACCTCGGCGTAGCCGAGAAGGTCGTCCAGCGTCTTCTGGAAGTCTTCCGGCTCCTCCTTGTAGTAATGCTGGAGGACGAAGTTGTGGTACGCCAGCAGCTCGCCCAGCTTGGCGGCCAGTTGCTCGCGGTGGAACAGGTCGGCCACGCGCACGGCGCGGCGCGCGACCTTGTCCTCGTACGCCGGGCCGATGCCCTTGCCGGTGGTGCCGATCTTGGCGTCGCCGCGCGCCTTCTCGCGCGCCTTGTCCAGCTTGGCGTGCACCGGCAGCACCAGCGGCGTGGCCTGGGAAATCTTCAGGCGGTCGCGCACCGAGGTACCGGTCTTCTCGACCTTCTCGATCTCGCGGATCAGGTCCGGCAGCGACAGCACGACGCCGTTGCCGATCAGGCAGGCGACGCCCTCGCGCATGATCCCGGAGGGGATCAGGTTGAGCGCGATCTTCTGGCCCTTGATGACCAGGGTGTGGCCGGCGTTGTGGCCGCCCTGGAAGCGCACGACCGCCTGCACGCGGTCGGTGAGCAGGTCCACGACCTTGCCCTTGCCCTCATCGCCCCATTGCGCGCCGATAACGACTACGGTCTTACCCATGCGCATCTCCCGGCGCGCAATGGGGCGGGGCCCCGCATGCCATCTCGCGCGCTCCGAGGCGCGCGCGGGGCGCACCGATAACGACTACTGTTTTGCCCATTTGCATGCCTTATATGGAAATCACGCCGCCTCTTGGCCCACACCCAGCCGCAGCAGCTCGTTCAAGTCGGCCGAAAAGCCGGTCGCCGGCCGCGCCACGCCAAACTCGCGGCCGACTCCGTCGTAGCGGCCGCCCCGCGCCAGCTCGCGGCCGTGCCCGGGTGCGAAGGCGGCGAACACCATGCCGGTCTGATAGCGGTAGCCGCGCAGCTCGGCCAGGTCGATGTGGATCGGCAGGGCCGGATATGTCTTGTTCAACTCCGTGGCCACCCGTTCCAGGCTGTCCAGGCACTCGGCGATGTCCGCGCCGTCGCCAAGAACCCGGCGCGCACGGTCGAGCGTGACCGGGCCGCCGTTCAGGTCCATCAGCTCCGCAAGCGAGCGCGCGGCAACCTGCTGCAACCGTTTGGCATCGGCGAAGTCGCGCAGATCGGGCCGCGACTTGCGCTGCAAGATGCCGAACAGCGCGGCCTCGTCCTCGGTGTCGAGCTTGAGGCGCGCGGCGATGGCGCGATAGATGCCGACGTGGCCGAGGTCGAGGTGCGCGTCGCGCACGCCGGCCAGCTCCAGCGTCTCCAGCATCAGGCGCACGATCTCCAGGTCCGCTTCGATGCGCGCCTCGCCGAACAGCTCGCAGCCGACCTGGCGCGGGGAACGCGGCCCACCCAGGCTGTCGGCCTGCGTCCGCAGGACCGTGCCCAGGTAGCACAGGCGCACCACCGCCTGATTCGCGTAGCGCCGGGCCGCGATGCGCGCCGCCTGCGGCGTCATGTCGGCGCGCAGGCCCAGCAGGCGACCGCTGGCCGGATCGATGAGCTTGAACGTCTGGCGTTCGAGGTCGGAGCCGGTGCCGGTCAGCAGCGTGTCCAGGTGCTCGACCAGGGGCGTGAGGATCAGCTCGTAGCCCCGTTCGCGGTAACGATCAAGCAGGGCGCGCCGCAGGTCTTCCGCGCGCCACGAGGACGGCGGCAGCAGCTCCTCCATGCCTTCCGGCAACCACCAGCGTTTCATGGGCAGACGTCCGAATCAGGCCAGATGCAGAACGACCAGGCCGGTCAACAAGCTGAGCAAGCCGACCGTGCGCAGCCCGCGATCGTCGAGCGTGCTCATGCGCAGCAGCGCCTCGCGCCAGCGCCGCGGCGACAGGAACGGCCACAGGCCCTCCAGCACCAGCACCAAGGCGAGCGCGCGGACCAGGTCCTTCCACTCGATTGCACCCATCGCGTCATGCCCAGCCTACGGCTTGGCGCCTTCGAAGTAGCGGAAGAACGGGCCTTTGGGCTCCAGCACCAGCACGTCCTGCTTGTTGCGCCAGGATTCGCGGTAGACGTTCAGCGTGCGGTAGAAGCTGTAGAACTCGGGGTCCTGGCCGTACGCCTTGGCGTAGGTCTCGGCCGACTTGGCGTCGCCCTCGCCGCGCGTCTTTTCCGCGTCGCGGTAGGCGTTGGCCTGGATCATCTGCGCCTCGCGGTCGGCCTCGGCGCGGATCTTCTCCGCCTCCTCGGCGCCCTTCGCGCGCAGCTCCGAGGCCACGCGCGTGCGCTCCGCGCGCATGCGCTCGTAGACCGATTCGCGCACCTCGTCCGGCAGGTCTATGCGCTTGACCCGCACGTCCACGATCTCGATACCGAGGTCCGTGACCTGGATCTTGGTGCTCTGCTCCAGCGCGCGCGTGAACTCGCCGCGACCGCCGGACACAAGCTGCTGGATCGTGCGCCGCCCGAACTCGTCGAGCAGGCCGCGCTTGACGATCGCGGCCAAGCGGTCCATCGCCACCAGCTCCTCGCCGCCGGTGGAGCGGTAATACGTCGTGGTGTCGGCGATGCGCCACTTGACGAAGAAATCCACCTTGACGTTCTTCTTTTCCAGCGTCAGGAAGTTCTCGGTCTGATTGTCCAAGGTGAGCACGCGGCCGTCGAAGCGCTTGACCGCCTGAATGAACGGCAGCTTGAGGTGCGCGCCGGGCGCGTAGTCGGTGCCCTTGATCTCGCCGAGCTGGAACAGCACCGCGCGCTCGCGCTGGTCCACGACGAACAGGCTGGACGATAGCGTCAGCAGCGCGAAGCCCGCCGCCAGGAACGCCAGCATATGACGATTGGCCATCAGCGCCCCCCCCGCTCGCGCGAGCGATAGTCCGAGCCGCCGCTGCTGCGCGGCACGCCCGAGGCCGATGGCGCCGAGGAGTCCGTCCCGCCGCCCGCCGGAGTGGTGGGCTGCCGCAGCAGTTGATCCAGAGGCAGGTACAGCATCGGATTGCTCTTCTCCACGTCCACCAGAATCTTGCTGGTATTCGACAGCACGTCGCCCATCGCATCCAGGTACAGGCGCTCGCGCATCACCTTGGGCGATTTGCGGTATTCCGACAGCAACTGCGTGAAGCGCGCCGACTCGCCTTCGGCCTGCGCGATGACGCGGTCGCGGTAGCCGATCGCTTCCGCAGTCTGGCGCGCGGCGGCGCCGCGCGCCTTGGGCAGGCGGTCGTTGGCGTACGCCTCGGCTTCGTTCTTGAGGCGCTGCTGGTCCTCGCGCGCCTTGATCGCGTCGGCGAAGGCGCCCTGCACCGGCTCCGGCGGCTGCGCCTGCTGCAAGTTGACCTCGGATACGATCAGGCCGCTCTTGTAGTCGTCCAGGCGCTCCTGCAGCAGCAGCTTGGTCTCGTTGGCGACCTGCTGGCGGCCGTCGGTGAGGATGAAGTCCATGGAGTTGCGGCCGACCACCTCGCGCACCGCGCTCTTGGTCGCCTGGCGCAGGGTGCCGTCCGGGTCCTCGACGTTGAACAGGAAGTTCTCGACCGAGCTGACGCGGTACTGGACCTTCAGCTCGACGTCGACGATGTTCTCGTCCTGCGTCAGCATGTCCGCTCGGTCGGTGACCTGGCGGACCTGGGTGACATTGACCTTCTCGTGCCGCTCCACCGGCCACGGGATGCGCCACCGCAGTCCCGGGTCCGACGTACGCGCGTAAGCCCCGAAGCGCAGCACCACCGCGCGCTCCTGCTCATCCACGACGTAGAAGCCCGACACGGTCCACAGCAGCGCGATCGCGCCCAGGATCAGGCCGGCGCCGCCGGACGACAGCCCCGGTGGGGTCGGTCCCTTGGCGCCGAAGCGCGCCTTGAGCTTCTTCAGCAGTTCATCCAGGTCGGGCGGCCCCTCGCTGCCGCGACGACCACCCGAACTCCACGGATCCCGGTTGCCACCGGGCTCGTTCCAAGCCATTCGATACTCCGAAATCGGACCGCAAGCGCAGGCACGGAGGCCACACGGACGGAAGTGGGGAAAACGCGCGAATGATAAGGAATCCGGCGGTATCTAGATACCCCACGGGTCCGGAATCGTAACCGGAAGGCCGGAACACCGCCTGCCTCGCGAGGAACTGGACGCCCCTGGTGTATGCCCTTCTCACAGTCGACCGGAGGTCGTGGCGGTGTCGCGATCTACGTCCCGTGCCGGCGCCAATACCGGCGCCGGGGGAGCGTTCAACTCGACCACTTCGCCGCCGATGGCGGCGCCCCCCCGTTCACGGACAGGAAAGCGGTGCTTATGGCGCAAGGCGGGATCTTCCAGCCAGCGCCGGGAGAGGTGCGCAGCCAGCACGATCATGGGGATGGCGGCCAGGCTCCAAAACTCCCAGCCGAACAGCCCCAGACGCCGCCCCACGGCATGGCTGATGTACAGCGCGGGCACGTGAAACATGTAGATCGCATAACTCAAACTGCCGAGGTACACCAGCGGACGCACCGCAAGCACGCGAGCAACCGGGCCCGTCCTGCCGGTCAGAATCCAGCCGGTCAGGGCGAAGTAAACCAGAGAAAAGGCAGTGACCAGCGCACAGTGGTAATCCGCGTCCGGCGGATTGGTACCCAGCGCGCCCGAGTAGCCCCTGACCAGATAAGCACCGACCAAAGCAGAGCCGAGCGCCGCGGCGCCGCCGAACAGCAGCGGCAACCGCTCTGACAACGCACTGCTATCGTAGCCGTTCGGTGCGTGCAGAAGGGTAGCCAGCAGGGAACCCAGCGCAAGGCCATCCAAGCGAGTCAGAAGTAGATAGTGTGCCAAGCCGTATTCCCGCAGGGCGATGCTTGTGAGGATCATCCCCAGGCACACAGCCACGAGCGGCTGGCGCCGCCTGCGCAGTGCGATCACAACCAGCGGCCACACGACGTAAAACTGCTCCTCGACGGCGAGCGACCAACTGTGTGAAAACCATGGCACGAATGAGGCGACGACCTCGTTGACCTCACGCGAGTGGAAATACTGATCTGTGAATTGCAGAAAGAGGAAGGCTCGAAGCGTGCCGTCGAAGGTCGGCAGGGGCAGGCCGGCGAGCAGGGCGCGACAAACGTAGATCAGCAGAATCCCCGTGAGCGTGACGTAGTACACCGGCCAGATGCGCAGGATGCGCCGCATCCAGAAATTGCGCAGGAACCGCCCCGTATCGCGCGTGCCGTTGAGGATGATGTCGGTAATCAGGAATCCCGACAGCACAAAGAAGAGATCCACGAAGCTCCACATCCAGAACGCCTGGACGCGGAAGGCATGGAAGAAAATGACACCTATCGCGGCAATGCCGCGCAGCGCATCCAGTTGCACGATGCGTTCTGTGACGGGCATGAGGCGAGGTTCCAAGTTCGGCAAGATTAGCCTACCGCACTTCCTCACCACTGTCCGTTTAAATGATCCGCGCCGCTCCACAAAACGCAGTCCTGGCGCGGGTTGCGGGCCAAAATGTGTTGGCGTCGATTTGAACGTCGTCGTTCTGAAACTGTATGGCTTCGCGGGGTGGATGTCCCCAAGGAGCGCGCGTCAGTCCCGGTCTACAGAGAATTGACCGGACACTTCCGATTCGCACCATGCATTCATTAAACTGGTGGCGACAAGCGTTCCGCCGCTTTGTGCGTGTGCTCGGCGCGGCAAGGGGGGCGCGATTGGCGCAGGGGGACGGGACACACGCTGGAAAGCTCTGCACACTCTGCCTGACTGCTCGGATAACTCTGATGAAATCTTACTGGAAGAAGAAGATCAAAGGACTGCTCAACAGGGGTGCTGCGGATGCGTGGAAGCCGAGACTTTCTCCCGCGGATGAGTCCATCGTAGCCAAGTGCCTGCGGTACTCAATGACGGGCAGCGCGCGGTTGACCTCTCTCCTCGATAGCGTGGATTACGTGACGCGGCGGAACATCCCCGGCGCCTTCGTCGAGTGCGGAGTGTGGCGCGGAGGTTCCGTGCTCGCGATGATCGAAAAGCTTCTGCAATTGGGGATCACCGGGCGCGATATTTACTTGTACGACACTTTTGAGGGGATGACGACACCGGGCCGGCATGATCTTTCCGCATTCGATCGCCCTGCGCTCGATGTCTGGAAGGAGGCGCAGCGGCGCGGGGAGAAAGCATGGAGCAACTTCTTCCGCACGGAAGTCTTCAATGAGGATACTGTTCGTGAACTGCTCTATGGCACCGGCTATCCGAAGGACCGCCTGCACTTCGTCCGCGGGCCTGTCGAAACGACGATCCCCGGCGTCGTCCCGCCGCAAGTCGCACTGCTAAGGCTCGACACCGACTGGTACGATTCCACTCGCCACGAGATGGCCCATCTCTACCCGCGTCTGCAAGACGGAGGCGTGCTGATCGTGGACGACTACGGTCACTGGGACGGCTGTCGCCGTGCCGTGGATGAGTACTTCGCCAACAACGCTGCCCCGGTTCTGCTGAACCGGGTCGACTATTCCTGCCGGATTGCGATCAAGCACTGACCGGCTCCGCCCCATCGCATTCGCAGCCGACAGACGTGCGCGAGCAATCCCCCCCTTTGACGGAGGCTCGGGAAGCCGGCATCTTGGGCGATCTGCGCTCCACGCCGGAGCTTGCGTCGAGTTCCGCCCGGAACTGGGGCGTCACCGTCCTGGCCAAGAGCGGCGCCCACGGCATCCAGTTCGCCTCGCTGGTGATTACCGCGCGGCTGCTGACGCCGGCCGACTTCGGCCTCTTCGCGATGATCATGGCCGTAATCGGCATCGCGGGACTGTTCCGCGACCTCGGCTTGTCGACCGCCACGATCCGCATTCCCCGGCTGACATCCGAGCAGGCCAACACGCTGTTCTGGATCAATGCCTGTTCCGGCCTGGCCGTTGCACTGCTGGTGTGCGCCGCAGCTCCGCTTGTCGCCTCCTTTTACGACGACCCGCGGATCGCGCCGATCGCCGCGGCGTTGTCGTTGAACTTCTTTTTCGGCGGCCTCGCGGCTCAACATGGCGCCCTGCTTCAGCGCGGCCTGCGCTTCGGCGCCCTCGCATCGATCCGGGTCCTTACAGCCGTCAGCAGCGGCGGATTGGCAGTGGCTCTCGCACTGGCAGGCTTTGGCATCTGGGCGCTGGTATGGTCGGGCATCGCGTCCGGCGCGCTGGGCGCATGGCTGAACTGGCGCGCCTGCCCATGGCGACCGGGCCGTCCCCGTTTCGATCGATCGGCGCGCGAAGCGGTGTCGTTCGGTGGGTACATGATGGTGTTCGGTTTCCTCAACTTCGTTGCGCGCAACCTGCACAACGTCCTAATGGGGGCGATGTGGGGTCCGGCAACCGTCGGCCTTTACAACCGTGCGCATGGATTCATGACCACGCTGGTGAGTTACCTTCTCGAACCGCTGAGCACCGTCACGCCGCCGACCCTGTCCCGGCTCGCATCGGAGCCGGCGGCGTTCAGCGGACATTACTACCGGATGGCGACGGCGCTGACGTTGTTGTCCGCACCGCTCAGCGCCGTTCTGGTCCTGCTCGCGGACGACATCGTCGCGGTTCTGTTCGGCCCCCAGTGGCACGATAGCGCCGCGCTGCTGAAAACGCTCGCGATCGGCATCGTTCCGCAGGCACTTTGTCATACCTCCGGCTGGATCTATCTGTGCCTGGGAAACCCGCGCGCCATGATGAAATGGGGCATCGTCGGCTGGTCCTTCATCATCGGATGCCTGCTGGTAGGCCTTGCTTTCGGATTGTCCGGCGTCGCAGCCGCATACACCCTCGGCATGTTTCTTCTGTTCTGGCCCTGCATGAGTTATGCGTTCCGCGGCACCGGACTGACCGTGGGGCGGCTGCTGACTGCCTGCTGGCCGCCCGTGGCTGCGGCGATCCTTGCCGGAGCGCCTGCATGGTGGATCACGCTGTTGCTGGAAAGCTGGACGCCGGCCGGTCGTATTCCGGCGGTGCTGGGCGTCTTCGGCACGCTTTACACCGTCATCCTGATTTTCGGCCTCGGCCAGCGCCAGCTTCTGGCGGAAATCGCGACGCAACTCCGCCGGCCCAGATCCCCACGGTCATGAATCCCTACGTGACGCCCCCAGCTTTTCATCGACACCCTCGCGTACACTTGCGCCAGCCCGGATGGAGCCATCCACCGCGTTACATCATCGGGGCGCTTCGGGAAAAGCCGATATTGCAGCTTTTGCAATACTCGACGATCGGACGCCTGCCGCGCCGACCCTATGTGGCGCCGATCCTGCGCATGCTCGCGCTGTTCGGTCGACTCCCGACGGAGCGGGAGTGCGCCCACAAACACACTTGTATTCGCAGTGCAGCGGAAAAAACCGCACAGCCGGAAAATCCGGTACTGAGGGGCGATCGCAATGGCTAACAAAAATCGAATCCTGCCGCGCACGGGCTTGCGCCGGCTGTTCAAGCGGATCAAGGAACATTTCGTGCCCTCCCCTAGGAAGGGTCCGAGGGTCATGCAGGTGTTCGCCAAGCAGTTTCCACACTGCTTCTTCATCCAGATCGGCTCGAACGACGGCAAGCAGCAGGATCCGTTGTGCCAAGCCATTCATCAATGGCAGTGGTCCGGAATCATGATCGAACCAGTCCCGTATGTTTTCCCGCGCCTGAAACAGAATTACGGAATGTACCCCAGCATCGCACTGGAGAATCTCGCGATCGCCGACCATGACGGAACGATGCCGCTATACCACTTGGCTCAAGCTGAGCCGGGTCCCGGACTGCCGGTCTGGTACGACGCCCTGGGCTCTTTTTCCAAGGAGGTCATTCTCAAGCATGTCTCCTACATACCGGACATCGAGCAACGCATCGTGTGTTCGCACGTTCCCTGCCTGACATTCAGCTCCTTGTGCGAAAAACACGGGGTCAGGAAAGTCGATCTGATTCACCTCGATACCGAGGGATACGACTTCGAGATCCTGAAACGCATCGACTTCTCGCGGTATCGTCCCCGGCTCCTGATCTACGAACATCATCACCTTTCCGATACGGACAGGCGCGCCTGCCGGAAATACCTGTCGGATCTCGGATACGCGACGATGGAAGAAGTGCTCGACACCTGGTGTGTCGATCTGCGCGGCGATGACGCCGCCCAATCGCGGTTCCTCAAGCAATGGCACCGCATCATGGATGCCCAGCCTCAATCGATTCCGACGGCGGATGCAAGATGAACTGGCAGCGAATCCGACGCGGCATGCGCCGCAGACTGTCCGCGTGGCTCGGCTTGGGAGAAAGCGATCCCTTCATCCTCTCGTTGTTCACGCTGTCTCCAGAAGAGCGCCGTTATCTAACCTCGCCCTGCGACATCAGATCTCCGTTGCCGGCCGGCGCTGTGGATGAACTTCGCGACACGAATCCGCGGCTGCAACGGTTGCGCGAGACGCATGCCGGGGCAGGCCATCCGGCGGTCACGCATTCTCGCTGGCGTTCGGATTTCGTACGCTCACGACTCAATCTGCTGTACTTCCGCGGCGAGAGTCCGATCGTCTGGCACTACCGGGAACTGCCGCGCGCAACCCGCCTCAAGTTCTTCATCTATCTCAATTACCTGCGCGAGCGCGATCCTCGCCGATTGTTGCAGACCCTCGAGGAAGACGGCGCCTTCGGATGCTGGACCTTCGAGTATCCCGGCTACCGCCGGGTCAGCCGCGATCTGCTCGATTCCGTCAACGAACTCAACTTCCTCGACCGGCGGTTCGGCCTCTACGAGCGTCAAGGCCTGCGCGTACTCGATATCGGCGCCGGGTACGGACGGCTTGCCCACCGAATGATCGCCGCCGTGCCGGGACTCGCGGATTATTGCTGTGTCGATGCCGTTCCCGAGTCGTCGTTTCTATGCGAGTACTACCTGCGGTACCGTGGATGCACCCCACCCGCACGCGTCGTCACACTCCACCGGGTCGCGACGGAATTGCAACCCGGAAGCTTCGATCTCGCAATCAACATTCATAGTTTCTCCGAATGTACGCTGCAGTCGGTCGAATGGTGGATCGGCCAACTCCAACGCTTAAGGGTTCGGCACTTGCTGATCGTTCCGAACGATCCGACCGACCTGCTTACGACCGAGGTCGACAAAACTCGCAAGGACTTCCTGCCTGCTTTGGAAGGCGCCGGATATCAGCTCGTCCACCGCGAACCGTGTTTCGACGACGCGGCGGTCCGTGGTCTGATGCAGGTCGACGATCACTTCCATCTTTTCCGGCTTCGGGACGCGTGAGGGCTGACGCCCGTGCGCGAGATGCATGTCGCCTGCGCCGCGGACGAGCGGTACCTGCCGTACTGCGCTGCAATGCTGCATTCGCTGCACAGTCACCATCCGAGCGACGTGGTTCATGTGCACTTCCTGCACGGCTGGATCTGAAACTGCACGAAATTGGCGACGACCGGATTGCTGGTCTACCAGTCATGGAGCGGATTCCGGGGATCATGTGGTACCGGATTTTTCTGCCGGAGCTTCTGCCAGAGCAATCACGCGTGCTCTACCTCGACGCCGATACGCTGGTCGTGGATAGTCTGCTGCCACTCTGGGATTCGGATCTCGGCGACTGTGTCATCGGTGCCGTCACGAATGTACTGGAACCCCAGCACCGCCAGCGTCCGGCACAATTGGGCCTGAGCGACTCTTCCGGTTATTTCAACAGCGGCGTTCTGTTGATGAACCTCGACCTGATGCGCAAGGAGGACAGCACGCGGCAAATCGTCGAGCACGCGGCCCGTCACGGCCATCATCTGCTCTGGCCCGATCAGGATGCCCTGAACGTCGTGTTCGCCGGAAAGCGCCACCCGTTGCATCCGCGCTGGAACTGCATGAACAGCCTTTTTCATTTCCCCTACAGCCGCGACGTTTATGGCGAGGTGCAGTTGCGCGAAGCGGTCGCCGCACCCGCGATTCTGCATTTCGAGGGGCCTGGACATGCCAAACCATGGCACTTCGAAAACCGCCACCCTTTCCGCAGGCAGTATTACCGGCATATGAGGGGCACGGGGTGGCCAATGCCGCGTCCTGTTGGACTCAGCGCGATCGCGGTACTCCGCCGGCTTGTCCCTGCCCCCGTGCGCGGCCTGCTTCGGCAGATGCGGCACCTTTTTCAGACCGTCACGTCGGGCGGTGGGCACAAATCGATGGACGCAGCCAAAACGCCGGTCCTCCCGGAACGGCTCACGGAAGATCCCCGCCAAAATCGCGAAAACCACAGATGAGACAATTCGCCGAACATGCGTCCCGCAGCCTGAAGCGGCTGCTCAAGGCAGGACTGGAACGGGCCGGCTACAGAATCTTGCGCACGAACTCGCGCGAACTGCGTCTCACTGTGCCTTCGCACGACGCGAGCCGTCCACTTCCGCCCGGCGCAACCGAGTACCTTCGCAACGACCATCCGCGCCTGATCGAGTTGAAACACCGGTACTCCAACTCGTCCCTACCGATGGCGAACCACTCGCAATGGAGCGCCGCATACCGCGCGCGAGAAATCCCGCTGCTGAATTTTCGTGGTGACAACGCCTACGTGTGGCAATTCC
Organism: Gammaproteobacteria bacterium; assembly: GCA_016182805.1. GTDB lineage: Bacteria > Pseudomonadota > Gammaproteobacteria > Nevskiales > Nevskiaceae > JACPFV01. Next base: position 10,719 of record JACPFV010000004.1, on the reverse strand, counting down.
GGAACACCCGTTCCGACGAGCGCCGCAAGTACTACCTGTATGCGCGCTACCTGCAGGATCGCGACCCCCGCCGGCTTTTGTCCAGCCTCGGCGAGGATGGTCTTTTCGGTTGCTGGATCTTCGAATATCGAGCGTTTCCGCCGCTGAGCCGCGATCTCCTCGATTCGGTGAACGAGATCTACTTTCTCGACCGGCACTGCGACCTTTTCCAGCAACCTTCGCTCAAGGTGCTCGACATCGGGGCCGGCTACGGCCGACTGGCTCATAGGATGCTGACCGCGGTTCCGTCGCTTGGGCATTACTACTGCACGGACGCGGTGCCGGAGTCCACCTTCCTGTCGGAGTATTACCTCCGCTTCCGCGGATGCGCGGATCGGTCGACCGTCGTTCCATTGGACGAGATCGAATCGCGCCTGGGAGCGACAAGGATCGACCTTGCCGTCAATATTCACAGTTTCAGCGAGATGCCATATCGCGCGATCGACGGCTGGCTGTCGCTTCTGGCGCGAAAGCAAGTGCCGAGGCTGCTGATCGTGCCCAACGATGCGGACAAGCTGCTGAGCCGCGAAGCCGATCGGACCCGCCGCGATTTCGCACCCTTGCTCGCCCAATACGGCTATCTCGCAGCCGTGGAGGAGCCGATCATCCTCGATCCCGATATCCGGGAATTGGTCGGCATAACGGATCGGATTTTTCTGTTCGAGCGTCGCGGATGAAGGACGTCATCCATCTCGCGTGCACTTCGGACGGCGCGTACGCGCCGCACACCGCCGCGATGCTCCGCTCGGTTTTCGCATCCAATCCGGGCGAAGCCTTCCGGATTTACGTTCTTTACCAGTCGCTCGCGGAAGGCGACATTGCGAAGCTTCGCCAGTTGGCGGAAAGCTGGAGCGCAAACATCCAGCTCTTGTTCATCTCGGACGACCGGCTCGGAAATTTCCCGACACAACACTTTCACAAATCCTGCTGGTATCGGATCTTGCTGCCCGATCTGCTGCCGGAACTGGAGAAAATCCTTTACCTCGACTCCGATCTGATCGTGCAAGGCGCGGTGCGCCCGCTGTGGCAGTCCGATATTTCCGAGAAAGTCTTTGCCGCGGTCACGAACCCGCTTTACCCGTTCATGCCGCCCTTCCCGAGGGACAGGCTCCATCTGGCCGACGCACGGAGCTACATCAACTCGGGCGTGCTGCTGATGAACCTGGACCGGATGCGGTCCACCGGCTGCATCGCCCGCATCAGGTCCTACGCGTCGAATCACCCGGAAAACCTGTATCCGGAGCAGGACGCCCTGAGCGCCTTGCTCCACGGCGATTGCCTGCTACTGCACCCCAAATGGAATGCGCAGTGCACGCTCTGGCAGGTTTCCGACATGAATCTTCCATTCTCGCCGGCGGAATTACGGGAGGCGCGCGCGGCACCGGTCGTGATCCACTTCACGGGACCGTACAAGCCTTGGAGCTATCTGTGCCGCCACCCATTACGCCGGCTGTACTGGGAACATAGACGCGAGACGCCTTGGCCGTCGGGCGATATCGAGGGCAAAACCCTGCGCAATATCGTGTTGAAACCCATGTCGCCGACATGGCAATGGCGCCTGCGACAACTCGAAAAGCGCCTCAGACGGGCGGCCCATGAAGCAACGGCGCGCGCACGCGCATTCGTGCAACGGACGCCCCGCTATTCGCGGCCGAAGCCATGACACGCGGTCAAATGAAGTGGAGCCGGGCGCGGAATGCACCGGCCAACGGCTGCAACCTCCGAGCCTCATGACCAAGGAACCGCCCGAAGCAGGTCCCCTGGTAAGCGTCGTCCTGCCCACCCGCAACCGCGCGGATCTTCTGCCGCGCGCGATACGCAGCGTTCTTGCACAGACCTATTCGAACCTCGAACTCATCGTCGTCGACGACGCCTCCACCGATTCGACGCCCGATTGCGTCGGGGCGTTTCCCGATCCGCGTCTCCGATATCACCGGTTGGCCGGGAATCGCGGCGGCGCCGCGGCTCGGAACGTCGGGATCGGTGCCGCACGCGGGCAGCTGCTGGCGTTCCAGGACGACGACGATCTGTGGCGGATTGAGAAACTGGAAAAGCAGGTCGCTCATCTGATCGCGGCCGGCCCGGAAACCGCGCTATGCCTGTGCGGCCTTCTGGAAATGTATCCGCAATATGCCCGTTATTGCGGCGGGCAAGACGATTTTTCCCGGCTGCGGTTCGATAGGGGCATCCCGTTCGGACCCGCACTGATCGCGACACCCACCTGGCTTGGATGGCGCGAACCCCTCGAGGCGGCGGGCCTGTTCGATGAACGGCTTTCCGCGTGGGACGATTGGGAATTCGCATTGCGCATTTCGCAACGCCATCGCATCGCGCATCTTCCCGACCCCCTCGTGGTTCAGGATCACACGCGCGGCGGCGGAATCTGGCGCAACAACGTGGAACGCGTGCGCTGCATGAAGCTGATCGTCGAAAAGCACGGTGCGCTTTGGTCGGGACGCCCGGAGTTGCAGGCCAAGCACCATTTCCTGATCGGGCGAACCGAATGCATGATCGGAGCGCACGCCTCGGGCCGGCGACGGCTGTGGAACGCCATCCGGCTTCGCCCCTCGGATGCAAAGTCATGGATGTATCTGGCCGCATCGCTGACCGGCGGGGCGGGTTTCGAGTTCCTGTGGCGGCTGCGGCGAAAGTTCACCACATGAAAGAAGGATTCCCGCCGATGCAGACACCCGCCACACTTCATTTCGCGCCGCAAATGTTCGGCCGCTGCGCCATCCGGATGGGGCGACGGTTCATCGCCGCGACGTTGGTCGTTGCCGGCCTTTGCTCGCCTGCTGCCGCTGTCGCGGCCAGCGCGCAGGGCGTCGTGTTCGAGGACACCAATCGGAACGGCACCCTCGACGCCGGCGAGCCCGGTATCGCGAACGTGGCGGTTTCGAACGGCGAAGCTGTCGAGTTGACCGACAGTCGCGGGCGCTATCGACTGCCGGTCGGCGAGGACACGATCATTTTTGTCGTCAAACCGAGCGGTTTTGAGTTTCCCACCGATCGGAACAAGCTGCCGCGGTTTTACTACATTCATAAGCCCCAAGGCTCTCCGAGGTTTCGCTACGCCGGCGTCCCCCCTACCGGCGACCTGCCCTCTTCGATCGACTTCCCTTTGCAGAAGGTTGAGAGTTCGGATCGCTTCGACGTCCTGCTATTTGCCGATCCCCAACCGAACGGAGTCGCGCAAATCGATTTTCTCAATCGCGATATCGTTGCCGAATCCAGCGGCACCACCGGCTACAGGTTCGGGATCACGCTCGGCGACATCGTCCAGGACAACCTGGATCTGTCCGAGCCTTTGAACGCCGTCATTTCCCGTATCGGGATTCCCTGGTTCAACGTCCCTGGAAACCACGACCTGAACCTGGATGCGGAAGACCCCGAGTTTTCCGACGAGACCTATGAGCGCATATACGGCCCTTCAACCTATGCGCTCAACGAAGGCAAAGTTCATTTCATTCTCCTGAACAATGTCGTTTACCCGAACCGAAGGAACGAGGCGCGCGGGCATGGTCCCTACGTAGGGGGATTCAGCGATAGGCAGCTTCGCTTCGTCGAGAACTCGCTTCGCCACGTACCGAAAGATCATCTGGTCGTGCTGGGCATGCATATCCCCCTCATCGACGGGGGGCAGCCCGACTATTCGCCGACGATTCCAGGCGACAGAAAGCGGCTCCTCGATCTTCTCCGGGATCGACCGAACACTCTCTCGCTTTCCGGACACGCCCATATGAACACGAACTGGTTCTTGGACGGCGCGTCCGGCTGGAGGGGCGCGAAGCCGCACCACCATTACACCGTTGGGGCGGCAAGCGGCGATTGGTGGCGCGGGACCAAGGACGACATGGGACTACCCGACGCGACGATGCGGGATGGAACACCGAACGGATATGCCATTCTCCACGTCGACGGAAGTTCCTACTCTCTCGACTACAAGGCTGCCCGGCAGGCGCCCGACCACCGGATGTCGATTTACGGTCCCAAGGTGGCAGCTCCCGGGGGGCGGAGCTATTACGCCGAGTTCTATGTCAACTATTTCATGGGCTCCGAGCGGACGACGGTGGAGTACAGAACTCCCGACGGCACATGGCGGAGAATGGAGCGGACGTTGGAGATCGACCCGACGCTTGCCGGCGTACGGTATCAATGGGATTCGTCCGAAACCTTTCCCAGCGGATACCATCCGAGTCCTCCGCAGCCGTGTTTTCACCTCTGGAAGGCCCGAGTGCCGACGACGATGGAACCTGGGCGCCAAGGCCTCATCATTCGGGTGACCGAGCCTGACGGCCGCCAATTCAGTTCGGTGTACTCGTTCACGCTGTTGCCGCGAAAAATCTGAGATTGCGGATGCCTGCCGATGTCACGTCCAGACCCCCGGGTGAGTGTGATTCTCCCCACCTACAATCGCGCCGGCTTGCTGCCTCGCAGCATCGCAAGCGTCTTGAAGCAGTCGTTCGAAGACCTTGAATTGATCGTGGTCGACGACGGCTCGGAAGACGAGACGCAAGCTGTCGTCCGCGCAATCCAGGATCGAGACCCGCGGGTGATCTACCACCGGCGTGGCGGGAACGGCGGCGTGTCGGCGGCCCGCAATACCGGGCTGCGGCTTGCAAGAGGTGCCTATCTCGCCTTTCAAGACAGCGACGACGAGTGGCTTCCGGAAAAGCTCGGTCTTCAGATGGAAGGATTGCGGACGCGAGGGCCGGAGACATTTTCGGTCGGCGTGGTGCTCCGTTGGCTTGGAGGCATGGTCCGGTACTGGCCGCCGGCCGTGGAAGCCGCGCACGCGCACGCGACCGGAGTCCCGCGGTGGTTGCTGGACGAGTTCGCGGCTTATGTCCAGGCCTTGGTCGTACCGCGCACGCTGGTCGATGCGGTCGGCGGCTTCGATGAAACGTTGCCGATGTGGGAAGACTGGGACCTGATGATCAAGCTCGTGCAAATCGCGCAGCCCGTGCGCTGCGCGAATGCATTGGTCGCGTCGACCCGGCAGGAGGACAGCCTGACTTCCAACCGCCCGGCGTTTGCGGACATCCAGGGGCGGATCATCGACCGACACCGCTCCGTCCTTGAGAGAGATCCTCGTTTTCTGGCACGACTTCAGTACATCGTCGGACGCCATGCGCTCGAACAAGGAGAGGCTGCCGAAGCGACTGCACGATTCATCCGTTCGATCAGATGCAACCCGTGGGACCCGAAAGCATGGGTATTTGCGATGCTGGCGTGCTCGGAATATCTGACAGGCGCCGCCGCGGCGTGCGCGCGCGGGCCTGAAAGGCGGCACGACGGCGGCACACCGCGATGAGGCTACTTCAACGAATCGCTTACCTGTCGCTACGCGCGCTCGATTCGATGCTGCAATTGCTGGTGCGGCCGGTACGCAATCGCATTTGCTACGCCAGCATTCCCGACTTCACGGACAATGCGTACTACCTCTTCGCGCACGCGATCAAGACACGATCCGGCATCGAGCACGTATGGCTGGTTCACGAGCGGAGCTCGGTGGACCGAATCGAGGCGGAGTTCTCCCGCCTGGCGGCCGCATACGGGCAGCGCGGTCATCGCCTGCGAGTGTTGCACTGGCATTCGCCATCGGCATACTGGCACTTCCTGCGAAGCCGCTGCGTGGCGCACACGCATGGCCTCTACCACTTTTCGCGCGCCGCTGTCGCGCGCATCAGGATCGGTCTGTGGCATGGCATGCCGATCAAGTGCATAGGCCGGCTCAACACCATCACGCCGAATCCCAAGCCGCCGTTTGCAACCCATTACATCGCAACGTCCTATTTCTTCAAGTACGTGCTGGCCCAGGCGTTCGGCGCCCCGGCCGAGAGGGTTCTGGTCGTCGGGCAGCCGCGCAACGACGCTTTGCTGTTCCCCGATTGCCGCTCCCGCAACAATGCGGAAATCCGGCAACGGCTTGGCGTCGAAGGCGACGACCGAATTGTCTTGTGGATGCCGACTTACCGGGCCGAAGGTCGCGATCTGGAGGGTGCCCGCGCCGGCGTCCTTCGCTCTTTCCTGGACGACCTCGACCGGCCGGTGCTCGATCGGTTCATCGAACACGCGCGCCAACGGAATTGCGTCGTGCTCGTCAAGCTCCATCCTTTCGAGCGCTCGGAAGCGCATGCGTCCTTGCCGCATGGCCGCAACCTGCGCGTGTTCAGCGATTCGCAGTGGCGGGAACTGGACATTCAGCTCTACGACGTTCTGGGGATGGCGGACGCGCTCATTTCCGACGTCTCGTCGGTAATGGTGGATTTCACGATCACCGGCAAGCCGATCGGATGCTTCGGCTTCGACGCGCGAACCTACACGCGCGACTTGGTCTTCCCGCTGACCTATCTGATCGACGCCGCCGGAATACACCTGGTGAACGACGAACGATCGGCGACCGGCTTTTTCGAGGCGGTCCTTTGCGGCCGGCAGAACGCTGCCCACAGGACCGCCGAAATTTTCGCGCACCGTCAGACCGCGCCGGCGTCGCAGTCGATTCTCGATCTATGCTTCGGCCACGCCGACGTGCATGGGGACGGCCACCGCGGCCGACAAATGGGCGGACCGCTCACCTCCAACGATCCAGGGCCACCGGATCGTGCGCCTCCTGGCGATCATTCGGCGTCGGGATGATCCCCAGAATGTGGCGTGGAAGCTGCCAGACCGGCATGTCCCGGATTGCTGAAAGTCGGCAGGCTTGCAGACTCTCGCTGGCGCGAATGGCGCAAATCAAGGGCACTCGGCCAGAGGATTGATAACCCTCAAGCCCGAGCGCCTGGTGGTCCCCGAAGACCACGATCAGCGCTCCCACCGGCACCAGACCCAGCATGCGACCGATGGCGTCTGCCGAGTAACGCATCTCGATCCCGTAGCGCTCCTCGATGCCGCCGTCGTGATCCCGGCTCTGGGGCAGGTTGCGATACGGATAGTGGCTGGTCATCGAGACGAAGTAGAGAAACTGGCCCGGATGCAAACCCACGTCCCGGACGACATGATCGATGCATGGCCTATCGTTCAAACCGGAGAAGATGCCGTCCGGCGACAAGTCGCCGAAGGACTCGCTCCAGTAGATCCGCCGGTAGCCGAACTCCGCGATCCGACGCCCTCTTGAAAAGAAGCGGGGCGTATTGCAGTGGACGAAAACCGGCTCGTAACCAAACCCTTCAAAGGCTTTTGGGAGATAGCTCTCCATCCCGGTTTCCGACAACAGGTAGGGATTGATTCCAGGGGAAGTCGGCAATCCGGTATTGACCGAGTAGTCCGTGTCGGAAGACCCGTTGTAGTGCTCCGGCAGCAGATATGGCCTTCCGGCCTCCTCCCATAGACGTTGCAATTCGCTTCCGGGCTCAAGCAAAGACCAAACCCTCGGATCCATGCTCTCCCACTGGATGACATAGATCGATGTCGGCGCGAAAGGCAGCGGGGTCGCAACGGAATCGACATCGCCCGGCCGGCTGGACAGATAAGACCGATATCGAGCCTGGGAATCGGCGAAGGCCAGGTATCGCGCGTCGACCGCAACGAATCCCAGGTACCCGTACGACAGCATGAGCCGCTTGGGCGATACGAAAGTCAACACGCGCCGGGGAGGATCCACCGCCGCGACATAGCACGCGTCGAGTAATGCGACGACGACCATTGCAGCGGCAAGTCGCAGCCGGAACTGCACGGGCCGGAGGTGACGAATCAGATGAAGCGACAAGGCCAAGCTCGCAGCGAACAGGAGCAAGATCGCGGCCGACGTTCCGCTCAAGGAGACCCCCGCACTCAGCGCGGCAAGTCCCTCATGATGGTTCGACTTGATGAGCGAAGGCGTCAGGAGAAATTGCGATTCGCGAAAAGCGACTGTCGCGACTGCAAGACTGGCATGCAGCGCGACGGTGGCGATTGCGGCCCCGGCGCGGGGCAGCAAGACCACAGCCGTACCGATCTGAATTTCGAGGAACAGCCTGAATGCCGACGCTCCCCAGACCTTGATGAGAGCGAGGGGGTAATCGAACTGACCCGCCGATACGACAAGATAGGCAAGTTCCTGAACCGCGACCAGGCAAAGAACAAGCGGCCACTGAGCGGGCCAGGGAATTTGCGGGAAAAGCCGGATATCTCTTCCGCCCTGTGCAAGGCCGCTCATCGGATCTCGCTAAAGACGTCTTCCGCTCAGCGGGTCGAAACCGGCCGGATTACGCAGCGCTACCCCCGCGTATACGAACAGCGCAAATACGATCGCGGTGCTGAACTCGGACGGATTGCTTTTGACCCACGAAACAAGACCGACCGTCATGACGGCAGTGAACAGGCTCGCGCACATTACCCGTTCAGGCCCCCGGGCAACGCTGCCGCTCAGCAGGACCAGGGGAACGGCAATTACGATCAAATAGCCAATCAAACCGACGACACCTGCCGCATGGAGGAGTTGCAGGTAGATATTGTGCGAAATTCGTAGAACCTGATAGCCGACGCCGAAAAAGGGCGACTCGGCCGCCTCCCTCATCGCGACAGAATTGATCATGTCGCGAGCGGTATCGGAACCGAAACTTCCCGTCAGCAGCCTGAGGAATGCCGATCCGTGTCTGAACTCCAGGGTGGTCGCCAGGATATCCACCAAGAACAGCCCCACGGCGCCGACAAGCACGGCGGACGCGAGCACACCGTACCGAGCAGGACGGTTGGGGGCACGCATCACGCAATACACGACAAGGAGAATGAAAAGTCCTCCTGCAGAGCTGCGGGATCCCGAATAACCTATCGCCATCCAGGCCAGCCCCATTCCGGCCAATGCGGCGGCGGCCACCATCCGGCTGCGGGCCTCATGCAACAGCAGCAAGAGTCCGGGAAATGCGAGCAGGGAGTGCATGCCGAGCATGTTCGCATGGGGCGTCAGCCCATGAGTGCGTTTCAAATACGTCCAGGACCACTCCCAGCGGCCGGGAATAAGGCCGTTGCAGAACGCAACCGCAAACGCCGCACCAAATAGGCTACCGGCGGTCCATGCCATAAGCAGAAACCGGAACTCTGCCGGAGACTGGACGCGTACGGCAAAGACGGCCAGCGGCATCACCGTCGCGTTGAACATGAGAATCAGGAACGGGAACTCCTGCCCCCGCCGCGCTCCCTCAAAATACGCGCTGGCCCCCTTCGGCAGCTTGACCATGTCGATGTACCCGGCAACGCGCTCCGGAAACACCGGTGAAAACAACGACTCCATTTCGTTGACGAGATAGCTCGTGCCCAGAAGCGCCGCGGCGACCCCGTAGGCGATCGCAACCCTGAGCAAGGTCGCGGTTGCCGCCCACTCCCGGAAAACGAAACGTTCGGCCAAGCCGACGACGACGGCCGCGATGAAGAAGATGTCGCACGCCGAGTAGGTGGCACTCACCCGAACCGAAGGAATCGCGGCGAGGAAAAGCGCGCATCCCAGCAGCCAAGTGGATAGGCTTTTGGGCAAAGTGAGCAGGGAATGATCGGAGTGCAAGGCCAGCCGCCGTCGTTAGGTGGGCAGATATCCGGCGCCGATTTGCCGGTAAAGCTCCAGAATGTCGGCATTCATGCGCGAAGCGGTGAACTCTGCGCGAAACCGACGTTCGCCGCAGCGCCCCATTCTTTGCAGTTCGGATTTGTCCAGCGCGTTCAGCACCTCGAACAAGCCGTCCGAACGGTCGAGTTCGAATATCCGCCCGCTGGCGCCGTCCTCGACGATCTCGGGCAGGGCTCCGCGGTCGCTCGCAATCACGGCCACCGAATTCCGCATTGCCTCCAGAACGACCAGCCCGAATCCCTCCCAGCGCGACGGAACGATCAGCGCATCGAACTGCGGATACAAGCCGTCGATGAACGCATGATTGATCCAGCCAAGCCAGTGAATGTTGGGGGCCGCGGGAAACTCCGTCCTGGCGTCACCGTCCACAACGGCGGCGCCGGCGACATAAAGGGCGTACTTCTCCTGCGGAAGGCGCCGGAATGTATCGAGCAGGTGAGCCAGACCTTTTTGCGCATCGTGACGACCCACGAAAAGGAGGTTCAGACGCTGCGGATCCAGCGCAAGCTCGATTCGTGGGACATTGCGCGGCGGCGATACGCCGCTGCGCACGACATGGCACAAGGCCGGCCCGATCCCAGCCCTCAGGGCGGCCTCGTATTCATGGCGGGATATGCACACGATCGCGTCGCACAAGGGCGCCAACGCCCGCTCGATGGCCGCCAGCACCCAGTTTTTCCACGGCTCCACCTCGCGCAGGAACGACCATCCATGCGCGCAATACACGATCCGCGGACGTTTCTTCAGGAACAGGAGGCAGACGGCTCGGACCGCCACGCCGGCAAAGGTGCTGTGGGCGTGGACCACGTCGGGGTGCAAGCGTCGCAGGGCGGTCAACACGGCAAGCATCAGCGAAACAATCGAACGGGGATCGCGTCCGCGGCGACGGTAGGTCCAGCACTGGAGCGCCACAAGCGGCGGCAGTTCACCCACATGCGCCGCCGGCACAAGAACATGCACCGCCTGCGGACCTAGTTGTCCGACCTGATAAGGCAGCATTTCGCGCAAATAGGCGCCTATTCCGCCGGGTAACGCCTCGGCAACATGCAGGACGCGAATCACGCAGCGGCCCCCGAATGCGGAGCTGCGGAACGAAGCATCGGCATCAGGATCCCTGCGCCGGGCGGATGCGCAACCAG